>NZ_JAANTF010000006.1:0-516150 GCF_011290655.1 Rhodococcus sp. D-46
CGCTCACTCGGCGAGATGACACGCAGATGCAGCACAGTATTGTCTCCTTCAGCCGGCGGTGGCCTCGGGTGCAGGCAGCATCGACGGCCGGTCCATCACCGGAAACCATAGCGGGCTCGGACATGTCACAACACCGTGGATTCTCAGCGCTACGAGCCACACTCCCCCGGCGCACATACATCTACCGCACTGCGTTAGTCGCTAGGGCGCTCACGCAGCCGCGGCGGTAGTCGGTCCAAGTTGATAGATCGCGTTATCGCGGAGGAGCGCCCACCACACGTTCAGTCTCCGCCTCCCAACGCAAGAACCGCCTGCGTATGACACTGCCCCTCGGCCCGTTTGCGGGTACAAAAAGCCTACGACTGAGCGTTGTGCCGGATACTGTGCTGCGCGGACAGATAGAAGGCCCGCAACAGCCTGCGGTCGTACCTGCGCAGCCGGCGCAGATTTCCACTGACTCGGCCCGAATCTCGCGGCACAGGCGCTAGACCCTGAGATGCCGGCCAATCTGTCTGCGCTTCCGAACGCAGACACGTCACCACCCGTGGCGGCGACATCTGCCCAGCCACCCGCACCAACTACCCGTTTGCGGCCTCGACCGCGGCGTCGTCAATCCGAGAGGCGTTGTATGCCTTCTTGTTCCGGAACCACACTTCCGACTTCGTCCGGCCGAATTTTCGAAGTCCGTCAGGCGATTGATAGGTCGAGTCGTCGAGAACACCGGGCGGCCGTTCTCCTTCAGCCATGCGAACAGCAGCACGAAAAGAGCCATACCCGGCGTCCCCAGGCAGCCCCGAACCGACAAATGTTCGGCCAGTATCGCCCGGGAAAAACGGTAAGGAAATATCAACTGGCAGAAACAGGACCCGCGCAGTCGCTGAACTGCCGTTCGAGCTAGCGCTCAGTTCGAGCAACTCTCGGGTGGCAGATTTTCGGCGGCCCACGTTGTCAGTTCACTGAGAGCGGGGAGCAGCGCCTGCCCCGACGCTGTGAGTTCGTACTCCACGGCGATGGGCGGACCTGCATCGACGCTCCTCGTCACCAGGCCTGCCCCTGCCAACTCCGTCAGGCGTTCCGAGAGCACCGAATCACTGATCCCGCCCACCGCGCGCTTGAGTTCGGAGAATCCCGCCGGCCCGTTCAGCAGCGTGCCGAGAATGACGCCGTTCCACCGTTTGCCCAGGAAGCCGAACGCGCGGGCCAGAGCCCCGTCACATGCGCGGGGCTCGTGTCCCGCTTCGCTCTTGCTTGCCACCCCACCATCCTAGCCACAGTGCTAACGTATCCGTAGGCACTATTTTTTTACTAGCAACTAGCTTTACCGGGTGATGCTCGGTCGAGCTACCACGGAACGGAAACCCCCGATGTCTCTCGACGCAGCCACCCCATTCACCGCCCAGCAACTCGACGAAGCCGGCCGCGAGCTCCTCTTCACTGCGGCTCGCACCGCCAACTCCTTCTCGAACGAACCTGTGACCGACGACGAACTGACTGCGATCTGGGAGCTCGCGAAGTGGGCACCGACCGCGGCCAACACCAATCCGCTACGTGTGCTGTTCGTTCGTACCGAGGAAGGCAAAGCACGCCTCGTCGAACACATGGCAGACGGCAACAAAGCCAAGACCGAGGCCGCTCCTGCAGTTGCCGTACTGGCGGTGGACACCGAGTTCTACAAGCACATCCCCAACCTGTTCCCCATTCGCCCGGAGATGAAGGACTACTTCGAATCCGACGAGGCTGCCGCCAGTTCGACGAGTCGGTTCAATGCCGCACTTCAGGCCGGCTATGTGATCCTCGCGATTCGCGCACAGGGTCTGGTCGCCGGCCCGATGGCCGGGTTCGACGCCGACGGCATCGACGGCGAATTCTTCGCAGACGGACGTTTCAAGACGATCCTCGTGGTGAACATCGGCCATCCCGGTGAGAACCCCTGGTTCGATCGTCTGCCGCGCCTCTCCGATGAGGATGCGCTCAGCTGGGCCTGAGGCCAATTCGGACAAATCAAGCAATGCGGGAGAGTTCTGCGGAACTCTCCCGCTTTGCCATCTCCAGCGCGTTTCAACTCTGCTCGCAGTGGGTACATACCCGCGTCTCGCAAAATCTCACGTCCAGAACAACATCCGACACGCTGCAATCGGAATTAGTTGCAGTATCTCAGTTTTTGGACGACAGTCGAGGGAAACCCCTCGGCCTACGGAGGCTGTGGGGAAAGCCCTTGTGCGCCGGTCGGTGTCGAGGGAAGACGTTCGAGCGAGCAGAAGTCCGAAGAAAGTGGGTTCGGAAATATGGGCGCGCTATGGGATTTTGTCGTTGCACGACGACAACAGTTGTTGACCGACTCGTACCTTCATGTTTCAGCAGTTATCCAGTCCGTGATCATCGCGACGATCGCCGCCGTGATCATCGGCATTCTCGTCTACCGGAGCCCGGCGGGATCCTCCATCGCTACGGCGTTGGCCAGCACGATCCTGACGGTTCCTTCATTCGCCCTCCTCGGACTGCTCATTCCGATTCTCGGTCTCGGCGTCGCTCCCACGATCACCGCGTTGATCTTGTATGCCCTGCTCCCGATCATTCGGAACACGATCATCGGTCTGGATGCAGTCAACCCGGCGATCACGGACGCAGCCCGCGGTGTCGGAATGAATCGCATGCACGTACTGAGTCGAATCGAGCTACCGATCGCGTGGCCGTCGATCCTCACCGGCATGCGGGTCAGTACACAGATGCTCATGGGCATCCTCGCCATCGCGGCGTACGCCAAAGGCCCTGGTCTGGGAAACCTGATCTTCTCCGGACTCTCGCGTGTCGGTAGCCCGAATGCTGTTCCGCAAGCGCTGGTCGGCACCGTACTGATCGTCATTCTCGCTCTGATTCTCGACGGAATCTACGTCGTCATCGGTCGTCTCACTACTTCGAAGGGGCTGCAATGACTGAAACCATTCCGTCTGACGTATCCACAGATCAGAAGGTATCCGGGGTCGAGATCGTCCTGGAGTCCGTCACCAAGCGGTACCCGGGCCAGAAAGCTGCAGCGGTGGACAATGTTTCGCTGACTGTTCCGGCTGGTGAGATCGTGGTCTTCGTCGGACCTTCGGGTTGCGGCAAAACAACGACGATGCGCATGATCAACCGCCTGATCGAACCTACCTCCGGCAAGATCACCATCGACGGCAAGGACGCGCTGTCGATCGACCCGGACAAGCTCCGCCGTGGCATCGGGTACTCGATCCAGCAGGCAGGCTTGTTCCCGCACTTCACGATTGCGAAGAACGTCGCGACTGTCCCGGGTCTGATCGGTTGGGACAAGAAACGTATCGCAGCGCGCACCGACGAGATGCTCGACCTCGTAGGCCTCGATCCCGATACCTATCGCGACCGCTACCCTCGCCAATTGTCCGGCGGGCAGCAACAGCGTGTGGGCGTGGCGCGGGCGCTGGCTGCCGATCCTCCGGTGCTGTTGATGGACGAACCTTTCGGTGCCGTCGATCCGATCACCCGCGGCCTGCTCCAGGACGAACTGATGCGTCTGCAGTCGGAGTTGGGTAAGACCATCGTCTTCGTCACGCACGATTTCAACGAGGCAGTCAAACTCGGTGACCGTATTGCCGTGCTGGGCAATCAGTCCAGCATCATGCAGTACGACACTCCGGAAGCGATTCTCGCCAATCCCGCAAACGACATGGTCGCCGGATTTGTCGGGGCGGACGCCTCGCTCAAGCAGCTGACCCTGACACGCGTGCGCCAGATCAAACTCAAGCAGTGCCTCACCGCCCGCGAAACCGATTCGGTCGATGATTTGAGAACCGCACTCGCAGCGCGTAAGTGGAAGTGGGCCCTGATTCTCGATCAGCGCGGACGGCCGCTTCGCTGGGTCTCGCCCGGCCACCTCGCCCATGCGTCGACTCTTCGAGGTGTCGGTAACGAGATCGGCGAAGCCGTGTCCATCCAGTCCACCCTGCAGGATGCTTTGGAAGCTCTTCTCGCAGAGAGCAATGCGTCCACCGTGGTCACCGGACGGCGTGGCGAGTACGTCGGTCTCATCACCATCGACACACTGGTCAGCCATCTTTCCGAAATGCGCGAGGAGCATGCGCACGACCACGACGAAGAGCCAGACACCGAGAACGTCGAGGGTTGAACATGACTGCCACGACAGAGGAGCGCGTCTCCGCGCCTGAGATGGAACCGGACGCCCCCGATCTGGGTGCGGCCGAGAACGCCGCCACGCGCCGTGCGGAACGGATGCGACTGTATGTGCAGCCGGTCATCGTCCTGATCCTGGTTGCGGGCGTGTTGATCTGGGCATTCAGCCGAGATCTCAACGCGACGCAGAAGGCGAGCATCAACCTCGACAACATCGTCACTCTGACCTGGCAGCACGTACTGATCACCGCCGCCGTGGTCATCATCGTCGTCGCCATCGCGGTTCCACTCGGAACCCTGCTGACCAGGCCGAAATTCACCCGCCTGGCACCGTTCTTCGTGGGAATAGCCAACATCGGAGCCGCAGCGCCTGCCATCGGCCTGCTCGTGCTGTTCTATCTCGCGACAAGAACGACCGGCTTCTGGATCGGCGTGTTTCCCATTGCGTTCTATTCGTTGCTTCCGGTGCTGCGCAACACCATCCTCGGCTACCAGCAAGTGGACAAGACCTTGATCGATGCGGGGCGCGGGCAGGGAATGTCTTCGCTCACGGTCCTACGTCAACTCGAGTTCCCGATGGCCGTCCCGTACATCCTTGCAGGACTGCGTACTTCGCTCGTTCTGGCCGTCGGTACCGCGACGCTGTGCTTCCTGGTCAGTGCCGGCGGACTCGGCATTCTGATCGACACCGGATACAAGCTCCGCGACAACGTCACCCTCGTGGTCGGTGCCGTACTGGCGGTGTCGCTGGCCTTGCTGATCGACTGGCTCGGCGCGCTCGCCGAAACTTATCTCGGGCCCAAGGGATTGCGATGACCAAGACTTCGATCACCAGAACGTGGGGCTGGAAACTCGCGGTTGCCACGATCGGCCTCACACTTGTCGCTTCGTGTGGTCTCGAGTCCGGTGGCGCACTGCCCCTGGCCGTCGGCCCCGGCAGCATCGCGCCGGTTCCGGAGCTCGAGGGTGTGAAGATGACCGTCGGCTCCAAGGACTTCACCGAGCAGATCGTGCTCGGGTACGTCATCGAATTCGCGATGGCCGCTGCGGGCGCGGATGTTCGAGACCTCACGAACATCCAGGGCTCGAACAGCACCCGTGACGCACAGTTGAACGGCCAGATCGATCTTGCGTACGAATACACCGGAACCGGCTGGATCAACTACCTCGGCAACGAGACACCGCTTCCCGATTCGCAGGCGCAGTTCGAGGCCGTCCGCGATGCGGACCTTGCTGCGAACGACATGGTGTGGACCGATCCGGCGCCGATGAACAATACGTATGCATTGGCGATGAGCAAGGAGACCGCTGAGAAGACCGGTGTCAAGACCGTTTCCGACTACGCGAAGTTGGTCGAATCCGATCCCGGAGCTGCGGTGACATGCGTCGAGACCGAGTTCAACGTCCGCCAGGACGGATATCCCGGCCTGGCAGCGAAATACGGTTTCGACGCCTCTCGTGCCCAACGCCAGATCCTGCAGACCGGCATCATCTACCAGGCGACAGCCGATGGCGATCAGTGCAAGTTCGGCGAGGTGTTCACCACCGACGGTCGCATCATCGCACTCGATCTCGTTCTGCTCGACGACGATCTCCAGTTCTTCCCGAAATACAATCCGGCACTGGTGATGAAAAAGGACTTCGCGGAAGCACATCCGCAGGTAGCAGAAGTCATGGCACCGATCTCGGAGCGACTGACCAACGAGGTGATGACCGAGCTCAACCGGCAGGTCGACGTCGACGGCAAGGAGCCGGCGGACGTGGCCCGCGACTGGCTGGTCTCGGAAGGCTTTGTCACGGCGCAGTGATCGGCTGACCGCAACCCAGCCGAGTAGTTACCGTTTGCGTCCGACGCAGAACACCCGCCGGAACGGAAAGAGCGTTCCGGCGGCTGTTGCGGGGTAGGCCTCCCGCAGCAGATCGGAATACTGACGCTCGAACTCCGGAGCGTCAGCTTCGCCGAGAACGTCGAGCACGGGTCGTAACCCCGTCCCCCGTACCCATCCGAGCACCGGGTCGGCACCTGCCAGCACGTGTACGTACGTCGTCTCCCAGGCGTCGACGTCGAATCCGTGTTCTTGGAGACGCTGCGCGTACTGAACTGGACTGTCGACGCCTTCCGGGCCGCGTAGGACGCCACCCAGTCGCTCACTCCATTCCGCTGATTCCGCGAGATCTCGCATGAGCGCATGGGACGGAGCATCGAAGTTACCCGGCACCTGCCACGCCAGCCACGATCCGGATTCCAGGGTGTCCGCCCACTGGTCGATCAGCTCGCGATGGCTCGGAACCCACTGCAATGCAGCGTTACTGACGACCACGTCGTAACCGGTGGCGTCGAAGGACATGATGTCCCCCAACTCGACGGTGACGTTTCCCGGTAGGTCTGTAGGGGCCTGCGCGACCATTTCGGGAGACGAGTCGAATCCGGATACCGAGGCGTCCGGCCATCTTTCCCCGAGCATCGCGGTCAGGGTGCCTGATCCGCAGCCGAGGTCGGCTACCCGCGTCGGGTCTTCGGTGGCCACCCGTGACACCAGGTCCACGAACGGGCGTGACCGCTCACCCGAATAGCGGCCGTAGACTTCGGGATTCCACGTGACAGTGCGCATGAACCCATCCTGCACCCTGTTCCTGAGAATTGCCGCCCGTCAGATCTCGCTCTTCACGATCCGGCCATTCGAAAATCACCGACGCGGCACCACGGTGGACAGTACGTTCGGCAACCTCGACCAGTCCGCGGTGATGTAACTTGCGTGCTGCCCGGCCAACAGGTCGAGACGCTCGCTCGCCTCGGTTTCGGTGGCATGGGTTCCGTCGATCTGCGGAGCGACCTTGTGCGCGTCGGTCATGACGAGCAGGTAGCCGCGATCGTGGTACCAACTCGGATCCACGACTCCGGCGGTGTAGTCGAGAGCGTCGCCGTCGAAAATCACGAACCACGGACGGATCCCCGGGTCGGTATAGCGGTCGAGACGTGGGTCTCCCGGTGATGCACGGTGAACAGCGGGAAAGGCGGCGCCGAGTTCGACGAGCCCGGCGGAGGACAGATCTCGCAGGTGCGTCGCATACTGCCGGTCCGTCCACTCCGTATCGAGAGGGTTTCCCTCCTCGATCGTTCCCGGTATCAGCTCGAACAGAAATTTCCCGGTCATTTCGGAATTGCTCGGCCATCCACGCTCGGTGACGGCGGCATCCGGGGTGGAGTAGGACTCCCCCATCAAATCGGCCGGCGTGAAAACCGCGTCTCCGAGTGTCCCGAGAATCAGGGCGTCGAGATCCGCGGGCCCACGTCCGTACCCGGCAGTGAACCCGTCCTTGATTTCCAACTTGATCATCACCGGCGGGTGCTCGGGATTGGCCTCGTGCCACGCCCGCATATCTGCCAGGCATCCACGGAATCCCTGATCTCGTAGACCGCTTCGCAACCCGGATGCGTCCTGAGCGCCGACGCAGTTGCTGTCGCTCACCACCGGATTCATGTGCGACACACGCCAGTCCGGACCGCCCCCGTTGGTCCACAGGTCCAGCTCGAGCAACGACGCCCCGGAATCCAAAGCGTCGGCGAAGTACGGAAACGTCGCCTTCTCGTAGGAATTGTGGACCCCGACTGACGTGGTCTCGGAAAACGAGCGCACTTGGTTCGTAGTCGTTTCGGCGCCGGCAGAGGGCGCCGAGACGACCGCCACGAACGCACTCATACCGGCTACCAGGATTGCTCGCATGTTCGACACTCTCGCAGAAATCACCCCACGGCAGGATGGAATCGTCAGAGTTAACTGGACAATCGTCTAGATTGCACCGGAGTGGGGCATGATTTCAGGCGGTGGGTGAGGGCAATTGTCAGGCCAATAGCATCAGTGCCGGAACTGATCCGAGTCAGAGCACTCGCCGCACACTCGCAGGAGGAATCGCATGCAGCTGACTCAATTCGTTCACCGATCCCTACGAGCGTCGCCCGAAGCGGTGATGACGATCTCCGATGGCCGAGTGCGCACGTCTCGCGAATCGGTCGACCGGATCAAGAGGCTCGCGGGCGGGCTGCAGACGTTAGGCCTGCGCACCGGTGACAGAGTCGCGATCTTGGCATCGAACTCCGACTACTACCACGAGGCGCTCCCGGCCTGCTGGTGGTTCGGAGCAGTGGCCAGTCCGGTCAATTCTCGCTGGAGCACGGCGGAAATCACATACGCCCTGGAAGATTCAGGGTCGACGGTATTACTCGTGGACGAGAATTTTGCTTCCGTCGGATCTACCCTTCGCGAGGCGTGTCCAGGCCTGACCACTGTCGTCTACTGCGGCAACGACCGAGTTCCGGACGGAATGCTCGACTACGAACAGGTGATCGCGGAGGCGATTCCGGTCGACGATCTGCGCGTCGGCGGCGACACGCTTGCACTACTCCTCTACACCGGCGGGACCACCGGAGTGCCGAAGGGCGTGATGATCAGCCATCAAGCGCTGATGACCTCGGCGCTGGGCACTCTCGCGGCAGGCGGCGTGGCAATCAGCAACGGAACGAACCTCGCGGTGAACCCTCTGTTTCACATTGCCGGGATAGTCGGATGGTTGGCTCAGTCGCTGATGGGTGGAACCCAGGTCTTCGTACCGAACTTCAGCCCACGGACGTTCCTCGAGGCCGTGGACCGCTATCGCCCGACAACCGTGGGTCTGGTGCCGACAATGCTCCAGATGTTGGTCGCCCACAAAAACGAAACGGGCGAAGACGCAACCACCTACGATCTGTCCAGCGTCAGGATCCTGAGATACGGCGCCTCGCCCATATCTCCGACGCTTCTCGGACAGGTCATGCAAATGTTCCCCAACAGTTCCTTCGCTCAGGGCTACGGGATGACTGAAACCGCGCACATCAGCATGCTGAGTCCAGCCGATCACCTCGAAGGTGGTGACCTCCTCCGCAGCGCTGGTCGCGCACTCCCTCACTGCGAACTGAAAATCGTCGACCCGGCCGGCTCGGAACTCCCACCCGGCGAGGTGGGCGAAATCGTCACGTTCGGCAGCCACGTCATGCTCGGATACTGGAACAAACCGAAGGAGACCGCTGAAGTGCTCCGCAGCGGGTGGATGCATACCGGCGACGCGGGGTACCTCGACGCCCGCGGTTACCTGTTCATCGTCGATCGCATCAAGGACATGATCGTCACCGGTGGCGAGAACGTCTACTCCACCGAGGTCGAAAACGCTCTGGAACAACACGAATCCGTCGCGGCCTGTTCCGTGATCGGTCTGCCCGATGCCCAGTGGGGCGAGCGTGTCCATGCCGTGGTCGTCCTTCGGCATGGTTTCGACGCCGACGCCGACGAACTGCGCGCTCACGTGAAAACGCTGATAGCCGGATACAAATCTCCGCGCACTTTCCAATTCGTCGATGCATTGCCGCTGTCGGCAGCAGGCAAGGTGCTGAAGCGCGATCTTCGTTGCAACGCAACGTAATCCTTTACGACGGTCAGGATTACAGCTTCAATGTCGGTTCTGGGTCGGTGATCAAGCGGTGCAGTGACGGCGACGCCGCTACGGCCTCTCCTAGTTGCGTCGCACTCGCGATTTCGTCGCCGAACTCCGATCGCCAGGCGTGCAGTCGACGCGTCAGTTGTTGCAATCGGTATTCGCGGGTCATGCCGATTGCACCGTGTGCCTGGTGGGCGGCGCGGACGCTCACGAGCGTATTCTGCGAAACCACCAATTTGGTTGCGCTCACTTCGAAGTCGGCGTCGCCTCTGATGAGTGCATGTGCAGTGCGATCGACGGCCAGCGTGGACATCGAAGCCATCTGAGCAAGCGTCACGATATGCTGCT
Organism: Rhodococcus sp. D-46; assembly: GCF_011290655.1. Lineage (NCBI taxonomy): Bacteria > Bacillati > Actinomycetota > Actinomycetes > Mycobacteriales > Nocardiaceae > Rhodococcus > Rhodococcus sp. D-46. The sequence continues at coordinate 9,964 of NZ_JAANTF010000006.1, forward strand.
GGACTGCTTGAAACTGCGCGACGGGCCTACCGAATTGCACCCGGTCGGACACATAGCGCCGGGTCAACGTCGACGCCGACTCCATCGCTCCCGACATCTGCACCGAGCGCAAGAACGCGCCGAGCTTGCTGAGAATCCGGGCATCGACCGGGTTGTCGCCGTCAATGGTCCGCGCTTCGGAGAACGTCAGGCTCTCACGCGGTTGCCCCGCAAGATCCGTCCCGCCACCGATCTCGGCGTCGGAGATGTCAAGGAGTACGACGCGATCACCGAGAACTGCTGCCAGCACTGATGCGGCACTACCCCACGGCACGTCGTGAAAGGTTCCCGACAGGAAACCGTCGTCGGTCCGGCGCACATCGTCGCGCGGCGAACCCGGGGCGACCGTTGCGATTCCGGAGGGCACGGGTAACCCGCCCGCTGTTGCCAGCCTGCCCGCGAGGTACGTCTCGGCGAGCGGCAGCGGCGCAGCGTGCCTCGCCGCCGCGCGCTGGACAGTCACGGCGTCGAGGAGCGAGCCACCGGAACCACCAACGGATTCGGGAAGACCGACCAGAGGTAACCCTAGTTCGACTGCCGCGCTCCATAATCCGGCGGGCAGACCGCCGATCTCCGCCTGCGCTACCACCTCGGTGCCGGACTTCTCGGCGAAAAATTGCTCGACCATCGATTCGAGGTCGGCGTCGAATGTATACGCGTTGATCTGTGACCCCGAATTCATCGGTCCAACCCTTTCACGATCACGGTGCGGAGAATTTCGTTGGTACCGCCGCGAATCGACCACGACGGCGCCACCAGCACGGCCCGGGCGAGCAGCGACTCGTACGGATCGTCGGATGCAAGGTCCGGAGCCCGGCCGAGGTGCCGCGCGACGGTCGCAACACAGTCCTGTTCGAAGCGTGTTGCCATCTCCTTGATCAGCGCGGCCTCCGTGACCGGCGAGCGACCGGCGTCGACCATCCGTGCGATGGACAGCGACATCCCGCGAAAAGCCCAGCAGCGTGCGGTAATCGAGCCCAGATCGGCGAGGGCAGCTGGACCGCCTTGCGCTGCTTGGTTGGCCGCGAAGTTCTCGAGGACCGGCATCAGCGACATCCAACGGTCGACGCCACCTCGCTCGAGTGCGAGTTCACCGGTGTTTTGTCCCCAGCCCGCTCCGACGTCTCCGAGGCGACGCGAATCCGGCACGAAAACATCCTGGAACGACACCTCGCAGAAGTCCTCACTACCGTCGATGAACGGAATGGGTGAGACGGTCAGGCCCTCGCTGTCGCGATCGACGATCAGCTGAGTGAGTCCGTTGTGCTTGTCTGCCGAGGTTCGAAGCAGGGCGAGTATGTGTGTGGCATGGAAGGCGCCGGTGGTCCAGATCTTCGTGCCGTTGACTTTCCAGCCACCATCGACACGTTCGGCGCGAGTGCGCACCGATGCCAGGTCCGAACCCGAGTCGGGCTCACTCATCCCGATCGAGAACGAGAACTCACCGCTCGCGATACCGGGAAGGAAGTACCGCTTCTGTTCTTCCGTGCCGTTGGCGGCGATGCTCGGACCCGACTGTCTGTCTCCGATCCAGTGATAGCCGACCGGCGCTCCCCGCGCGAGAAGTTCTTCGACGACGACCAATCGATCCACTGCTGACCGTCCGCCCCCGCCGTATTCCTTCGGCAGCGACATGCCGAGCCACCCACGTCGACCCAGATCTCGCGAGAACACCGGATCCACCGCCCCGGCCATCCCGAGTCCGAGCGAGTAGGTACCGGGGGTGAGTCGCTTGTCGAGGTACTCCCGCACGTCAGCCTGAAGAGCAAGCTCCTCGATCGTCAGTTCTGTTGCGTCGAAACGCATGACGTCTCCGATCAGTTTCGTGAGTCGATCCGCCGCCCGTGGCGCTTACCCGAATTTTTCATGCGCCCAGCAGCAGGGCGCAGCCGATCTCGAAGAGTCTGTCCGACAGGTCGTCGCGACGGCGAAGCCGGCCGATTCGGACGGCGTTCTCCACAACTGTCAAAGTGGCATTGACGGTGATCCTGGCGGTGGCGGACTCGAGGCCCGGACGGACTTCTTCGAGCATCTTGACCCATAGCGCGACGTACTCACGTTGATTCTGTTCACACGTGCGGCGGAACTTGTCCGGTAATTGGTCGAGTTCGCCGATCAACAACCCGATCAAATGACGCTCGTTGATCGCGAAATCGATATGTGCGGCAAGCAATCCGGACAGCGCGTCCTCCGGGCCGGTTGCGGCGCCGAGAGCCTGTGCAACGCCGAGCCGGCGACGCTCGCCGCCCCTCGCGACCGCGGAGATCAGCAGGTCGATCTTGGCATCGAAGTGGTTGTACACATTCGGGCCTGTCGTCCCTGCAGCCTCACCGATGTCCTCGGTATTGACTGCTTGATATCCACGCTCGTCGAACAGCCGAATTGCTTCGGTCAACAAGAGTTCACGTCTGGGTATCACAACGGGCAGGTGACCCGTTGCCGCCACGACTTTCACTTCTGAGCGACCCAGTTCCGCGTATGCAGCGCGGTCTGCCAACTCGACAAGCAGCAGTTCCATCTGACGCCTCGGCAAGGACACTCGATGCGAAGACACACTGTTGAAGACTGCGATGACAGCCCAGGCGAGCAGATAGCTGTCTTCCTCGTCGAGGTCGGGACGCTCAATTCGGATCAGCGCTGCATCGCGCGAAGCTGCACTCTTGAGGGTCGAACGCATTTCCTCACGTTGCTCGTCAGGCAGATAGCGTGCCTCTCGCTGCCACAGGAGCGACAGACCCCGACGTTTGGACACCGATGCCGCAAGTTCGGTGATCAGTGTTTTCAGATCCTCGGCACCTGCGACCCGATCGTAGAGCGATTCGATGCCTGCGTTGACCGCGGCGTAGAGGAGATCCGGCTTGTTCTTGAAGTGCCGATAGAGCGCAGGTGCCGTGATTCCAACTGCAGCAGCCACCTGAGCGACAGACACGTTGTGATAACCGTGCTCACGGAAAAGCTCACCTGCAGCCGCAAGAATCTGCTGCTTACGGTCGCGGGGCCTGCGTACGACCATCGTGACTCTCTCCTTCGCGGCAGCGGACAAGCTCAGAGTACCGAGCCGAGGAATGAAGCAATGAACCGAACCGTCTACAGCAGCGACGATCCGATGCACCGTTCACGAACACGGAATCCCGCTCAGGAGTAGATGAACGACTCGACCATCCGTCGTTCGGCGGCTCTGTCTGCAAGCGGCCATGCCAAGAGCATCAACACGATCCGAACCACCCACTGCGACTCTTGACCTTCAGGATCCAAGCCCGCAAGTTCCAGCGCAGTACGCGGGAGCAACGGCGAGGACACGAGATACTCGTCGATTCCGTTGGCCCGCGCTGCCGCAAGGCCGTGGCTCATGGCAGCGTCGGATCTGATCGCGTCGACGGCGACGAGGATCGACTCCACGATGCGCTCGTCGCCGTGCAGTGATTCGACGGCAGTCGCGACCTGGCTCGCCACGGATGCCGCGCCTCGTGACAACAACCCCTCGCGGATCGCGGACTTGCCACCTACGTAGCGGTAGAGCGTTGCCCTCGAACAGCCTGCGCGGGCAGCGACGTCGTCGGCATTGAACCGATCGAATCCCTGTTCTCGAATCAGCTCCGCCGCAGCCGCGAAGATGCGCTCGGTTGCGAGTTCACGGCGGTTACCGCCGGCCAACCAGTCGGCGGCGCGGCGCTCGTTTGCACCGGTCACTCTCCGTCACCTCGTCTCACTCTGAGACAGATTCAATCAGAAATCTCAAGGCTACGGAAGGCCGCGAGCCTCTGACCTGGGAGAAGTACGATGGGGTTGAAGTGCGTGAGATTTTCTCAAAATGCCAGTTCAGAGGCATTTTCCACCTGTTGACTTCTCCTCGACGGCCGTGAAATCTTCCCTTCGTGACACCATCGACGCTCGACATCAACCCTTTCCTGCCGTCGAACATCGACGACCCGTACCCGCTATACGACGTACTCCGGCGCGAGCACCCCGTGTACCGCATTCCTGATACCGACTTCTATCTGGTGTCCACGTGGGAATTGGTCACCGAAGCCGTTTCCCGTACCGACGACTTCTCCAACAACCTCACCGGCGTGCTGGTTCGTACACCGGACGGTTCGGCAATGACCTTCGACATGAACGGCGGCGGCCAAGCTGTTCACGTTCTCGCGACTGCCGACGAGCCCGACCATCAACACCAGCGCAAACTTGTCTTGCCGACACTGGTCGCCAAACGTATACGAGCACTCGAGCCGGTGATGACCGAGTACACGCAGCAGTTGTGGGACAACGGCTTCGACGGTCGACGGATCGAATGGGTCACGTCGGTAGCGGACACGCTGCCGCTGCAGATGGTTGCCACGCTGATCGGCCTGCCGGCACACGACGTCCCCCAATTGCTGGCGTGGTCGTACGACAGCACCGAACTTCTCAGCGGCATCGTGACGTCGGAGCGTTTGACAGGCGTCGTCACCTCGGCGGCCGAACTCACCGGGTACCTCTACAGCAAGTTTCGTGACGCACGGGCTCACCCTGTGGATGATCTACTCGGAGACCTCGTCCGTTGCTGTGACGCAGGCGAACTCAGCGAAGACGTGGCCGTGCTGATGTTGGTGCAACTCGTCGGTGCGGGTGGCGAATCGACCGCCGGACTGATCGCCAACTCTGCACGGTTGCTCGCCGAGCGCCCTGAGATTCAGACGCAGCTGCGCGAGGACCCTCTACTCGTGGGCGCGTTCCTGGAAGAAACGCTCAGACTCGAGTCACCCTTTCGCGGACATCACCGACATGTCAACGCGGACACGACACTCGGTGGCATGACACTGGCCGCCGGCAGTCATCTCATACTGCTGTGGGGTTCGGCGAACCGCGACCCCGAGTCGTTCGCCGAACCACAGGTGATGAACCTCGACAGAGTCAATCCCCGAGCACATTTCGCCTTCGGCAAAGGAGCACATTTCTGTGTCGGGGCCGCGCTGGCTCGTCTGGAAGCAAAGATCGCGATCGCAGTCCTTCTCGAAAACAGTGCGCACTTCACAATCGATTCCGAATCCCCACCCCCTTGGGTCCCCAGCATGTTCGTACGCCGCCATCAGAGTTTGCGTCTCGCTGTCACCGGATAGTTTCACTCAGTTGTCGAAATTGTGGGCTATCCAGTCGATCGTCTGCATTCCGAACAGATCAGTTCCCCAACCGTATGGATCCGTGAATGCGCGGTCCATACTGCAGTCGGTGGGCTGGTAGCTCACGTCGGTCCCTCCACTCCTGTACGTGTCCGCCAGTTCTCGCGCATCAGCTGCCGGTACAAGTGACATCGGGGAGTCGTCCTTTGCACACGACGTTATCAATACCTTCGACGCCGGAGCAACGTGGCCCAGTACGTTGTCGTCGTACGCGCGCTGGAAACTGAATTCTGTGATCGGATCGATCCCCGGCTCGAAAAGGCTCGCCAGCGGCACGAACGGAAGCGTGAAGTACGCCGGCATCTGGCACTCATCCCGGTACACGTCGGCAATCGCTCGGCCCACGGGATTGAGCTTGTCGTTCAACTTCATCTCGGGGTACCAGGGTTCGAGGCCAAGGAGCGTCGCAAATCCGAAGCCGGCACCGACCGAGGAATCTGTTGTCTCCATGAATGTTCGGGGCTTGATCACCATTCCCTCGAGGACTGTCGAGACGATGTCGAGTTCCGGTGCGTAGGACTGCGCAGATTCGGCGGCGAATGCAGTACCGACTCCACCACCAGCGATTCCGAACAACGCAATCTCCGCCTCAGGATTCAGCCCGGAATCCTGCACCTGAAATGCTGCACGCACAGCATCCAACTGCGCGTGCCCCGCGAACTTACCCGCGAAGACCCCGTGGGGATCACGGTCTCCGTTGTTCCCGACGTCGGAAATTACTACGGCATAACCTTTTCCGAACATCAGCGCCAGCGGACCCAAGGCCGACCAGGAGGCGCCGTCCAGCGGATCGCCGCCGGTCCAGTGTGAACTCGGATGACAGTAGCCGCCGACGCTGTCGTTGGCCTCCTGGTAGCTGATGACTTTCTTCTCCGATGCCGGTGTTCCGTCGATCGGGATCATCATGATCCCGGTGCTCACCACCGGCGTCGAACCGTCGATTCCGGTTGTGACGTACATGATCTTGTAGGCGTCGAGCTGTCCCGGTTTGTATCCCGTGAACAGTACATCCACCTTCTTCGACTTCAGGAGGTCACCGGGACGCTCGACGCCGGTCAACACCGGCTCGTCGTAAAACGGATCATCGGCGGTGAGCGCAGTGAAGATCTCCTCTTCCGATGCGAACTCCCCCGACCTGAGCGCACCGACCGTGAACCCGTTGAAAATCTCTCCCAGAGTGGGAGTATCGGTCCGAAACTCCTGGGATACCGGAGCTTGCGCATCGTCTGGAACACCACTGCCTGGGGCCTCGGCTTCAGCAGTCGCAGGCAGAACCAGCGCAACGGTCAGCGCTACCAGCGGGGCAAACCTTCGAAATCTGGCACCCGACATCACTGAACCGTCACTTTCAAACTGGAGAGGGCCGATTCGAGCGTTTGTGGGAGGGTCACCATCGGGCGGTGACTCTCCAATTGAATTTCGTAGGGAACACTTAATGTGGCTACGAGCCGTGGCCAATCTTCTTCGACCATCGCTCGGTACTTCGGCAAGAGCTGTGAGGTGATGTAGTCCCACCGTTCCTCGTACACCGACCAGTTCCAATCCGGTAGGGGCAGTGTCACTGTCGCGGTGCGTCCGTCCGCCAGTGTTGTCGCGAACTCGAGAGACCGAAACGAGCGAGGCGGTACGACGCCGGCGACCGAAGGTGAACCGGCGACAGTCGATGCGTAAGTGATCGCCTCTCCCACATCACCTTTGTAGGCGCGCACGGTATCCCACTGGTCGCGGATGATCATCCCTTGCTCGCGTTGGAGCAGTGCTACGTTCCCACGTGCAATCCGATTCGAATCGCCGGAGGCTACATCACGCCAGGCGTCCATGACATCCTGACCGAACAATCCGGCACTCTGCATTTCCTCCAGCGCGGGAAGTCCTTCATCCACGTATGCCTGATGCATCGGCATCAGATCCGAGAAGATGTTCTTCTGCATCACCAGGATCATCCCCAGCACATAATCCAAGTCGTCCGCCGTGACGTTCCTGCCCACCGCGGCGAGCGCGCGCAGCCCTGCCGGCAATTGGTTCAGCGCTTGCATGCCAACCTGATCCGTGACCTGAGAAACTATCGAATTGGCAACATATTGCAGATTCGGAAACGAGTACATGTCCGCCATCAGTTCGAAGTCGATCAGTCCCCCGCCGAAGTCCGCACCAACCTGTCCGCCCATGCCCGCCCACTGCAATTCCGGGTGTCCGAGTTGCAGATCCTCGTAGTAGCGGTACGACTTCACCAGGTTCGTGCGATTAGCCGACACTCCGGCGCGCGGATTCCACGATGAGAGATCGATTCCGGCGGCTTCCGTGGCAGCGACCAATCGATACTGAAACAGCAAGGCCGCATAGGATTCCGGACTGCGACCACTGGCGCGGGCTTCTTCCACAAGGGCTTGCAAGGTGCCGAGATCAGTCGGCAACGCGGGATGGACACCGCCCGGACCGTGTTCGGCATTCCGATTCACCAAAGGCAAATTCAGGTACTCGTCCAGCTCGGACGCCGACGCTGAAATCTGTACCGAGAGCAACGCGGACATCGCCAGCGCACATGCCGTCGCGGCTGCCAATACGTCGCGCGCCCAATGACGTCGCCGAACACCTGCCCCCAGGTTCATCCGCATGTCTATCCCTGTACTCAGGTCGGCATCGCCCCGATCGACGTCGACACCATAAACTTACTTTGCAGTAAGATAACTCGAGCCCCGAATAAGTGCCAATCCACTGCGAACACTTCAGGCATCTCTACACGTCGTTGCCGTCTGCAGTTGGATTATCCAGTTCACGGGCGGCCGAAACCTCTCCAGCGGGCGACCAGCCGGTTACCTGATTGGCCACACCGTCGGAACATGCGGACCTACGACTGTTCCCCCGGGTCCGGAGACTCGGGGGAACAGTCGAGAGGTCGAGTGATGAGCCGTTACCCGAAGTCGGGCATGTTCTGCCCGCTGTCCTTGTAGAACTTCCACGTGCCGTCCTGCGGCGACTCCATGATGCGGTAGACCTCGGTTGCCCCGACAATCCACAACTGGCCGTTGTACCAATGCAGAGTGGAACCCGATTCGACACGGCCACTTGCGAGTTCGTTGCCTTCGGCGTCGACCACTGCAACCTTGTTACCACCCGCAGTCCAGCCGCCGGTGAGGCCGCCACTCTCGACTGTGTCCGTCAGAACCGGCTTCGGATCAGCCGAGGGAGTGGTCTCCGGCGACGTGGTTTCCGGGGTGGTCGGTGCCGGAGTTGTCGTGCTCGGTGCCGTCGTGGTCGTGGCCTCCGTTGTGCTGGTCGGCTCGGTAGACGTTGTCGGATTGGCGGTCTCGCTCGTGGACGGAGCTTGGGTGGTGGTCGTCTCCAACGCATCAGGCTCGTTCGGCACCATCGCTTCGGCCTGCATCCTGCTGAGCGGATTCCCCCCATTCGGCGCCGGGGTGCTCGGATTCCAGGTGGAGACGTTCTCCCACTGCGCATTCGCCTTGTTTGTGCCAGTGCTACCTTCACATTCTGTGCGGCTACTCACAAGATCCTTGTGCGACATGCCCTTATTGGAAACCGTGTAACCCGAAGATGTCGCCGGACCATTGACCGTATACACCCGGGCATAGAGCCCATCACCTCGTGGACTGACAGCTGTGATGCCGCTGATTTTTCGATCATTTGCGGCCTTCGGGAAGGGTCCTTGTCGGACTACACCGCTACCGCGATCCACCAGCTCGACCACATAGCCTGTCGCACCTGGAACTTCGGCCCAGGTGATTTCCGCCCGGTTGGCCGCCAAGTCGTACCAACGATCGGGGTTTGTAGTGCAGGTCACCGACGAGGTCAAAGGCGTCGGATAGAAGTTGCCCGTCGCCACCTGTGCACCAGTCGAATTGACCACGTCAGTTGGATTGGCCAACGTCCCGCTGGCCTGAGCCAGGCCGAAAGCCACTGCAGCAGCGCCGCCGATGGCGATCAACGACCGCAGCGACTTCATGCGGGTGCTAGCCCGACGCATTTCAATCATTATGAGCCTCCTGAAGCTTCCCGCAGGTTTCGTCAGCATCGACGCGGGCGTCATTTGTAGTGGCGGCGCGGGCATTCTCCAGACGCCGGTCTTTAGTTCGTCCAAATGCGATGACCAGCACCGCGCCTACCAATCCGCCGCCGAGGAAGGTTGCGAGCGGGCTGGAAAGCCAAGCAACGACATAGCCGAGCCCACCGACGCTGATGAACACTCGGTCGGCCTCGGTGATGGTGTAGGGCAGTCGATCAGCCACATTGTTGGCATCGCCCTTGAGCGTGGCGAGCACGGTGTCCGCTCCTGCCGATTCGAGTTCGACTACACGGTGGGTGATGCGCACGCCTTGGTCGTTGTCGACGCTGATCACGTCGCCGACAGCCAGTTCAGTTGCAGGCACGGTCTTCGCCAGCGCCAGCGCACCGGTGGAAATTGCAGGTTCCATCGAACCCGAGCGAAACACCAGCGGTTTGATCCCGAATATCAGGGACGCGAGAGTGGCGATTATGCAGATGAGTCCGGCGACCGCAGCCACATTCAAGGCAATTTCCTTGCCACGACTGCGTCCCACGCTCACCTCCTCATCGGTGCTGTCCATCGCGATGATCACTGCCCCGTTGCGGTGAAGTTGAAGCCCAGATCGGCTATCTTGAACTGCTCCGTCTGACCCGCGGTCGAATCGACGGTCACCTTGATGCACACCTGCTCCGAAACACCGGCAGCGAGTGATCGGCCAGAGACGAGTGTCGGGTTCCCGGAGAACGCTTGCTGCGTCCCGATGATCGGTCCTGAACAGGTACTGCCGTCGTTGGCGCCGGTCTGATGTAGCGAAACCTTGAGCTTCCCGATCAGCGCGGACGAGCCAGTGGCCGTTGCCGATACCGCCCACTGGAAGTTGGCCGTTCCGGTGTTCTGAACCGTCAATGCCCCGGCCTCACTCTGGCCTGGCAGCATGCTGTTGCGCTTGAGTTCGGTGAATTGGTGTGCGGGCCGCTGGTTGTCGACTTTCAGCTGGACCGACGAAGTGCTGAACATGCCGGTGGTCGCAGTAGCGCTGTCGGACCACGCCGCCATCGTGCCGACCGCTCCGAGGCCCAGGACCATGCCCAGTGAGAGCACGGCCCGGGTCCGTATCCAACCGGTCTCGCCCAGACGGCTTCGCATCCGCGCCCCGAGACGCGCGTCGCCGCCCGATTTCTGTTCTGTAGACATTCTGCTGTCCTATTTCGATTCGGAGGTTGGTGCCGATGGATCGGCGGGCAATACCGGCGCGCCGAGTTCAGGGCCGGAAAGAGTCGGGTCTGTGCCACTTTCGTCGTCACCGGCCTTGCCCCGCTTGTCGCGGATGCCACTGACGACCATCCACACGGCATATACAGCCAGGCCCGCAGCTACGCCTGTGGTGAGAATCGAACGCGATTGCCCTTTGATCACCGAGTTCACCCGGCCCAGATACGGCGCCGAGTAGATGACCCGACCACGGATCTGCTCGGGCACCAGCGACCACGAGTCGGCGACGGGGTTGTTGTCGCCGCGAGTGTGGATGCGACGCTCCCCTTCCCCCGTGTAATAGATGCCTTCGATGCGGTGGGTGACCACCGCTGGATCGCCGGAGACGGGCTGGAACGTGATCACGTCCCCGGTGGTCAGATCCTCGTTGGGGGTCGGCTTGACCACGATGAGCGTGCCAGGGGGCATGGTCGGTTCCATCGAACCGGTGAGAACCGTGTACGCGGTGGAGCCGGTGAGTCGAGGGATAACGACCATCACCGCGAGAATGCCGACCATCAGCAGCAGCAGTACCCACGAGACGATGGTGCGAGTCCACCACCATAGGGTGGTCTTGTCGTCTCCGCCTTGTTCGGGATCATGTTGCCGCTCAGATGTTTCCACGTGTGCGCTGTGCCGGGGTCGATACTCGGCACGTTCGCCTGCACGCCGGCTTCTCGCGGTGACGGTCATGACTGGCTCACTGAGCTTGCGTCGAAAGTGAACGTCGCGTTGGACTGCTGGCTCGCTGCCGCGCCCTGGCCCAACGTGGCCCGCAGGCACAACACCTGCATCTGCCCGGCCGGAACCAGCTGTTCGGAAAAGGCCGCGCCGTCCATGGCACCGTTGTAGAGCTCAGTGCCCACGTCGCCAGTGGCGGTGCAGGCCGCCTCGTTGGCTACCTTGGCCACGCGCAGGCTCAGCGGCGGTGGGGTCGCGCCGTTGAGTACAACATCGGAAAGCACGTAGTTCATCTGCACGTTGCCGGAGTTGATCACCGGCAGAGGCATCTGAATGCTGTCGCCCGGGCCCTTGTTGTCCAACTTGAACCCATCGAGGTTGAACTGCTTGACCCCTTCACCGCCGGCAGAGATATCGAGCATGCCTGCCTGGATAGTGCCGCCGGTCGATTCTGCGGTATCGCGCCACAGCGCGCCGGTCTGCTGCACCGAGACGAACCCGATGAGCAGAACCGACGACGCTGCGATCGCCCATTTGTATTGGGTCTTCACGTGACCTTCTTCTGGTTACGGATTAACTACGGGGTGAGCGTCTGCTCGAGGGTGACCGAGGCTCCCGACAGCGTGGCTGCCTGGCCAGCGCCGTCCGTGTTGGTGGTGTCCGGCTTGAACGTGATCGTCGTGGTGATATCGCGCGTGCCAGTGCCCGCGGAGACGCTCGCGTTCTGACCACCGGCAGTCGCGACCTCCAGCTTGCTCGCGAGAGCCCCGGAGATTCCGCCGACGGTAGGTGTCAGCGTCGCCTTCAGGTTGGTGCCGACGAGGGTGTAGTTGTACGTGGCGGTGTAGGTGAGTACGTCACCGGGGACAATTTTGTCGCTGGCCGGGTTGAACGTGTTCGCGCCGAGCTTCCATACGCCGGAGCCGGCCGCTTCGCTGATCGTCATCGAGCCGGCATTGACGGTCTGGCTTCCGCCAGCGCCGGTCGACGCGTTCCACGCAGCCATGGTTCCGGCACCACCTGCGAGCAGAACAGCAGCCGCACCTGCGGCGATGGCACCCTTTGTGGTCTTGTTCATCTGGTATTCCTCCTGTGCAGTTCGCGGCGGGACATCCGACGCGCTTGGTTGAGCCCGGGCCGTGCGGATGTGCACTCCGGTGAAACAGCCCCAGGAAGGGGCATGGGAAATGAAGCCGCCGAATTGAATTCGGTGACCGAGAAGGTTGGCGATGCGCGGAGATGGTCGAGATCGCCCCGTGCATCGCGAGGTCTAAGTGGCCGGTTGGGCCGGAGTGGTTATCCGCCGAGGCTGCCGAACAGGTCGAGACTTCCGAGCGAACCGGTGCTACTTCCGAGCGAACCGCTGCTGCTGCCACCTGGATCGGTGGTTTTCGCCGTGACCTTCACCGTCACCGCGGTAGAGGCCGGGCTGGTCCCACCCTCATTTGTCGCAGTGGCGGTGATCGGATGACTGCCGGGCGTGGTGATCGTCAGGTTGCAGCTGAAGTTCCCACTCGTATCCGCGGTGGCGGTGCAGGTGGCGCCGCCTCCGGTCACGGTGACGGTACTGTTCGGCTCTGCCTTGCCGGAGACCTTGACGGGTGTACCCGCCTCTACTTCGGCGGCGCCCAGAGACAAGTCGGTCGGAGCACTCGGGGCGACCACGGCAGGCTCGCCCTCCACCAGGACCAGACCCCAGCCGGGGTTGATCTCGTATCCCTGCAAAACTTCGCCGGCAGGGATGCCGATCATGAAACCAGCCATCACGTTGGCGTTCTGTGCGAGAGGCGTTTTCACCAGCTCGATCCGCGTCGACGAATTCGCATTCGGCCCGATCACGAACTGCTGGCCGACCTGGCCGTCGAGCTTGCCCCGCACTGTCGCAGTGCCGCCGCCCGAGACGGACCAGCTCTCACTGAAAAGAGTGAGCGTGGCAGGAAGGTCGCAGACATTACGAACGTTGAAGGCCAACTGCGTGCCCTCGTCACCGGGGATCGGGATGTAGTCGGTTCCACTGGGATCGAAGGCCGCCGGCTTCACCCAGGGTCCACCGTTCTGGGACATCTCCAGGCACTGGTCAGTGATGTCGTCGCCCGGGGCGGCCGCGGCGCTACCAGGTGCAAGCAGCGCACCCGAGGTCGCGAGGAGCAGTGCAGCCGGCAGAGCCGCCAACACAGCAGTGGCGCGCCGGGGGAGACGGGATTCTCGTCCGTCCCCGACCGGGAAAAATCGAGGCATGTGAAGACTCATTTCGTCTGTCCCGTTGCCGGGCATTGGGTGAAGAGATGGCGGAACGAGGTACATCCGCCATCGGTGCCAAACATGTTGCAGAAAGCTTGCGAGCCGAACCGTGACGCTGTGCATGCCCTCGCTCATACATAGCAACCGCTCCGCTTCGGATCAATTTTTATCACACGTATCAGCTTTTGTGGCGGTTTTACTGGTCAAACGTTCAGAAGGAATTTCGACATCCCTCAAGGGCTAATTCTGCACCCTGACCAGTACCGTTAGAAATAGTTAGCTGTGCATCGCAACTATTTACCAAAAAGCGTTCTGCGATCGAACGGGCGATTCGTTCCTATCCAAACAAGAACAAGTTCTAGATGCTCTTGGTATGTCCGGGAATCCACGAACGAACTCGCCGAGAACAGCGACCCTCGAGCAAACAGAAAGATCGAGCCGTTTCGAGACCCCCGCATTTCGTCCACTAGCGCCACGGACACGGGCGCCATCGATCGCTGCGCCCCGCCGGATCGGCCGGCCAGGACAAACTCTCGCGCGCTCCGAAACCAGCACTCCACCAATAACTTTGTCCGACCATCGAATCGCGACTGCCCGTGCTGCATCCAAAGCTGTGGGCCGGGAAGCAAATTCGCTCCCCGGCCCACGTGCATCTACAGTTGCGAAGCCGGTAAGGAGTTGACTACCGGCACCCAATCCCAAGGTAAAACGACGAGCATCTACGCCCCGAAGACGGTCTCACCTCCGACAACCGTGCGCAGGACCGACAGTTCATTCAAGTCTGTCGAATCGCTGCGCAGCGGATCTCCTTCGAGCACAACAAAATCCGCCAAAAGTCCCACCGCTATCCGACCTTTGTCCGATGACTCACCGGTGAGACGAGCGGCTGCGCTTGTGTAGCCGGCCAGCGACTCGGACGCGGAAACCCGTTGCTCCGCACCCAGAACGTGACCTTCTCGCGTCACACGATGTACGGCGGTGTTCATCGTGAAGAGCGGGTTCACTGGAGTGACAGGGCAGTCGCAATGCAGCGCGTAGGCAAGCCCCGCCGCCACGACCGACGCCACGGGGCTGATCCGCTCGCCGCGACCCGGTCCGAGAAAACGATCGCGGTGCCGGTCACCCCAGTAGTAGACGTGGTTCACGAAGATCGACGCCACCACCCCGAGTTCGACCATCCGCGCGATCTGATCTTCCCGCAACGTCTGAACGTGCTCGAGTCGATGCGAAACTTCGATGTCCGGGTGCGCCGTCCGTGCCGCTGCAATTGCGTCCAATGCAAAATCGATGGCCTGATCACCGTTGGTATGAATCGCAACCTGTCGGCCGACAGCGTGATGTTCCTCGACGAGTGCCCCGAGCGCGCCTGCCGGGATTGCCATTCCGCCGCAGTGGCATCCGCCCAGATCGTGGTACGGCGCGGTCAGCGCAGCGGTGTGCAACTGAATCGACCCGTCCGAAATGAGTTTGACGCCGCCCACACGAACTCGGTCTGTCGAATCGGCGAGTTCACCCAACTGATCGTGCACCCCGTGGCCGAGATAGAGGCGCGCACGCAGCCTCAAGTCACCATCGGCGTCGAGTTGCCGGTACGCCTCGTACATCTCGGCCGTGACGTACATGTCGTGGAAACTCGTCACGCCCACCGACGCCATGACTTCCTGCGCCCGCAGCATCGCGATCTTGGACGCGTCCGGGTTCATATCCGGAACAAGTCCGCGAACCAGAGACATTGCCGGAACCTCGCACAGTTCACCGGTGGGTACACCGTCGCTGTCCCGAACGATGACACCACCTTCCGGATCGACCGTGGTGGCATCGATTCCGGCCTTCTCCAGTGCGACCGAGTTGACATAGATCCCGTGAGCAGACAAGTGCCGCACCAGGATCGGATGCTCGGTGGAGGCTTTGTCCAGATCAGCTACGGTCAGGCCTCGATCTTCCGCCACGAGGCTGTCGTCGAAGCCCCACGCTTCGATGGGCTCGCCAACTGGTGTGATCGCGGCCCGCGCGGCCAACGCCGTGATCAACTTCTCGATGGTCGGGCACGTATTCGTCGTTGCGTCGACCCCACTGAGCATCAAACCCCACATCATCGGATGAAGGTGCGTCTCGATGAACCCCGGCACAACCACCGCTCCGGCGAGATCGACAACGGAGGTTTCGGAATCGGTCAGCGCCGAGATCTCGGCGTCAGTTCCGAGGGCGACAAATCTGCCGTCCTTGACTGCCACAGCGGTGGCGTTATCGCCGACCGCACCGTCCATGGCCCTGATGTCGCCGTTGATGTAGATGTGGTCAGCCGCCGTGGTCATACGCTTGTCTCCATTCGTTTTCCGACAACAGTCGTCGAGGATTTCTTCGCGGGTATCCGCGTCGCCACAACCACTCCGGCCAAAATCATTCCGGCACCCGCAAGTTGGACAAGAGTTGGGGTCTGTGCAA
The DNA here is from genome assembly GCF_011290655.1 of Rhodococcus sp. D-46. Classification (NCBI taxonomy): domain Bacteria; kingdom Bacillati; phylum Actinomycetota; class Actinomycetes; order Mycobacteriales; family Nocardiaceae; genus Rhodococcus; species Rhodococcus sp. D-46. Next base: position 25,786 of record NZ_JAANTF010000006.1, read on the forward strand.
GCAGCACTGCGCCGAACAACAGTGCTGACGCCGATTGCAACACGAGGCTGGCGGCGACTGCACTTGCAGGCAGACGCTGACTGGCGCTGGCTACCAGCAGCCACCCGATCACCTGAGATACCAACGCGAGCAGCACAAGCCAACCTTGAGCTACGAGTGACGGTGTCAGATCCAAAGTTCCACTCACGAGGCCGTATGCACCTGCCGTGAGGGCAGTGGCTCCCGTCGAGACGAACATCGGCAACGCCGTTCTGCCCGCCGCCCGAGTAGCCAGACCCATCAGGAAGATGTAGACCGCGTACGCGCCTGCGGCGATCACGGCAAACGACACTCCGACAGCAGGATTCGACCCGGTGAGCGTTGTGCTCGCCCCGGCTACCAGAGCAACTCCGACAAAGAGCAACGGAAGGCTGGCGACCAGTTCCCGGCCGATCCGTTGGCGCAGAACAACGTAGCCGAGGATTGCGACGAACAGCACCTGCAAATTCAGGATCACAGTCGAAAGACCTGCCCCGATCGAATGAATCGACTCGTGCCAGAACACCAGATCGATTCCGAGGAACGCGCCGGCAAGTAGAGACTTCACGATCCAGGGCGCCGAGATCGAAGGCCGGGGTGACCGACGACGCTGAACGAGCACGAGCATGCCGAGAGGGATGAGCGCATAGAGACACCGAAAGAATGCACCCGTCGACGGAGACACTCCTGAGAGTTCGTAGAGCACCGAGGTCAACCCGAGGATGCATGCACCGGTGACGACTACGCGCAGGTCACGACGGCGTAGTTGATCGCCGGACAGCTCGCGTGGCGATACTTCATCACTCATGGTGATAATGTATCACCGACGCGAAGCCTGTCATACAGGGAAGATGCGTGCATGAGAACTCCGGTTACCCGTGAACGCGTGATCGCTGCCGCAGCCGATCTGGTCGACAGCAAAGGCGCCGACGCTCTGGTACTGAGTCAACTCGCCGAGACCCTCGACGTCCGGCAGTCAGCGCTGTACAAACACGTCGACGGGGTCGACGACGTCCACCATCAACTCAGCCTCCTCGCACGCAGCCTTCTCGCCGAACAACTGCGTGCCGCCGCGGTCGGTCTCTCGCGCGACGACGCCGTCATGGCGCTCGCGGACGCATGGCGTGCGTTCGTCCGAGTACACCCCGGGCTCTACGCCATCACCGACCGCTACCCCACTGCTCCGCATCCCGATCTGGTCTCCGCCGTCGGCGAGGTGGTCGACGTCATCAACAAGGTGATCGCGGGATACGGTCTGAGCCCGGATGATTCGGAGCAGGCGGCGTGGTCTCTTCGCAGTGCGCTGCACGGCTTCTGCATCCTCGAATCGGTAGAGGGACAACCGGCCGGCACCGACCCGGATCGGGTGTATCGACGACTGGTCGAACTTCTCTGCGCCGGTATTGCTCGTATGTAGATACCGGCTCCTGTTATCGTCGGATGAAACAACACAGACCAAAAAGGATCAGACATGGTTGGTGAACTCGACATCTCCGGATAAAACCGGGCATGACGGCCACCGGCAGACGCCTCGGAGCGCTGCCGTCGTGGCCATGTTGTCGTTCACTTACCCGACTCTTCGCGGAGCAGCGTTGCCGCGCCCGCACAACACCTGAGGTCTATTCATGTCCGATACCTACATCGTTTGCTCGAATCTGTCTTTTGCCTGGCCGGACGACACTCCGGTCTTCGACGAATTGTCATTCACCGTGCCCGGCGGCCGAACCGGGCTGGTGGCCCAGAACGGCGTCGGGAAAAGCACTCTGCTCAGATTGATCGCCGGCCAGTTGCGGCCGCGCGCCGGCAGTGTGTCCGTCGACGGCGTTCTCGGATACCTTCCGCAGGACCTGCCACTGACGAGCGATCTGACCATTGCCGAGGTCTTGGGCATCGCCCCGACGCTCGCTGCGTTGGACGCAGTCGAATCCGGGGACACACGAGAAGAACACTTCACGACAATCGGGTCCGACTGGGATATCGAGGAACGAACGCGAGCCCAACTCGGTCGACTCGGTTTGGCCGACATGACGTTCGATCGTCGCCTCGACACTCTGAGCGGCGGGCAGGTCGTCTCGCTCGGACTGGCGGCGCAACTCCTGCGACGCCCCGATGTCCTTCTCCTCGACGAACCCACCAACAACCTCGACCTGGACGCGCGCCGCAGGCTTTACGACGTTCTCGACGACTGGAGTGGTTGTCTGTTGGTGGTCAGTCACGATCGAGGACTACTCGACCGCATGGACCGCATCGCCGAACTTCACAGCGGCGAGATCAGCTTCTACGGTGGCAATTTCACCGACTACGAAGCCGCGGCACGCTCGGCTCGCGAAGTGGCGGAGAAGAACATCCGCAACGCCGAGCAAGAGGTCAAGCGCGAGAAGCGCGAACTGCAGCAGGCCCGAGAACGTGCTTCGCGACGCGCAAGTAACGCTGCCCGCAATCTCGGGAACGCGGGCTTGCCCAAGATCTTTGCGGGGACCATGAAGCGCAATGCTCAGGAGTCGGCAGGCAAGGCCAACGAGACACACCTCGCCCGGGTCGACGCGGCGAAGGACCGACTCGACAAAGCGGGCCGCGCTCTTCGAGACGACCAGACGATTTCACTCGAATTGCCTGGCACACATGTACCCGCCGGCCGGACGGTGTTCCTCGGTGAGCGAATGCAATTCGCGTTCGGTGATCATGCGATCTTCGCCGACTCCGGAATCGACCTGGCCATTCGAGGACCGGAGCGTATCGCGTTGACCGGGCCGAACGGCGTCGGAAAGTCGACGTTGCTACGCATCGTCAACGGGGATGTGGCGCCGACTTCCGGTGAGATCACGCGAGCCGACGGTCGAGTGGCATACCTGTCGCAGAGGCTCGACCTACTCGACCCCGCACGCACCGTCGCAGAGAACTTTGCCTTGTCTGCTCCAGGCCTACCGGCACCGGAACGCATGAACATCCTGGCGCGCTTCCTCTTTCGGGGTGCGGGTGCTCATCTTCCCGTCGCTGCACTCTCGGGCGGTGAACGACTGCGGGCTACATTGGCGTGCGTTCTCTTCGCCGATCCGGCCCCGCAGCTGCTTCTTCTCGACGAGCCGACCAACAACCTCGACTTGGTGAGCGTTGCTCAACTCGAAAGTGCCCTGAATGCATATCAGGGGGCGTTCGTGGTGGTCAGCCACGACGAGAGATTCCTGGCCGAGGTCAAGGTCGAACGCTGGCTCAGGCTCTCGGACGGCCGTTTGACCGAGGTCGCCGCACCGGGCGCATTGGGCTGACACGAGAAGTGAACAGGCGAAAGGCCTTCACACACGATGTGTGTGAAGGCCTTCGTCTGCACTACTGGTCAAGGCGTCCTGGTGTACACCGGATCGTCGAAGGATCGACGTTGCGTCACCCAGTCCGTGGACAGGATGTTCTCGATCACGTCTTCACGGGATTCGTCGAACACGACAATCCGATCGGCGATTCGCCATTCACCGTGGCGCCTTTCGAACCTGTCGACGTAACGGCATTTGATCGTCGCAAGCGTCTGCACCGTATCCGTACCGGAACGCTCTTGCCGCAGAAAGCACAAACAGTACGACTCGCACTGAGCGACATCGCCGTTGACGTCGATCAGTATGTTGGAAATGCAGTGAATCGACGAGTCGATCGTCTTGTGTCTGAGCTTCATGTCTTCGATCAGCCCGTCGACGGTTCCGATGTAACCGCCGTGGTTGTCTATCGCGTCGTCGAAGTAGCAGAGGGCCACGCTGTCGAAATCCTTCCGATCGACGGCCCGAGCGTAGCGATACAGAACTTCGGTGATTTCTTGCTTGTCAGCGAGGGACACGGTCAGGCTCCTGTTCTACCCGATGATCAATCAACCTGCAGTTCAACACCCTTGGTCTCCTTGATGAAGAAGACCGTGACGAGGGTGATCACCGCACAGAAGACGAAGTATCCAGCCGGAGCGAGAGAGTTACCGGTCAAGCTGATGAGATAGGTGGCGATGAAAGGCGCGGTGCCACCGAGGAACATGTTGGTGACGTTGTTACCCAATGCCAGACCGCTGTACCGCACAGATGCTTTCAGCATTTCGACATAGGTCACGTACGAAGCACCGTTGACAACGGAAACGCAGATGAAGAGCACTGACTGACCGACAACCGCCTGCCAGATGCCAGAACCGGCCATCATCATGAACATCGGGATTCCGAGAACCACTGCGGCGGCACTACCGGCGAACAGCACCGGCCGACGCCCGTACTTGTCTGCCATGTATCCCGAGATCGGCAACGTGATGACGCCGAGAACCAGTGCAAGAGAGGTGGAAAGGAAAGCAACGCGCGACGAATGACCGCCGGTGGTCTGCAGGTACGTCGCGGCATACACCGAGGCGATGTAGTAACCGCCGGTGATGAGTGCGCCCAGCAGGATGATCTTGACGACGCTGCCACCGGAGGTGCTGAGCAACTCACGGATGGGAAGCTTCTTGGTCTCACCCTTGTCCTGCAGTTCTTCGAACTGAGGAGTGTCTTCCATCTGGCTGCGGATCCAGATACCGATGCCACCGATCAGCAGGCTGAGCAGGAACGGGATACGCCAAGCCCATTCGAGGATCTGCTCTTGCGAGAACACCGACGTCAGGCCGAGGGCCATGAGCGAAGCTGCCAGCGAACCCAGGTAGGTGCCGGTATTGACCATCGAGGTCTGCGTCGCACGCCACCGTTTGGGAGCGGACTCGGAGACGAACGCGTTGGCGCCGCCGAGTTCACCGCCGGCCGCGAAGCCCTGCAGGCAACGAGCCAGAACCAGGATGGACGTCGCCCACACACCCAACGTGGCGTAAGTCGGCAGCAGGCCCATTCCGGCTGTCGCGAGAACCATCAGGAGGATGGTCCAGGACAGCGCGTTCTTGCGGCCGTACTTGTCGCCGATGTGGCCGAAGAAGATGCCGCCGGGCACGCGTAGGAAGAAGGCCACGGCGAATGCTGCAAAGGTACCGAGCAGTGCTGCGTTCGGGTCATGGGAAACGAAGAACAGCGCGGCGATCGTCGTGGCCATGTATCCGTAGATACCGAAGTCGTAGTACTCGACGACGGTACCGACGATGGCCGCGCGAATTACCTTCGTCGTCGACTGTCGTTCGGTTGCCACGCTGCTGCCCTCGGTGGATTCGGCTCTCGCCATGGTCTCATTCTCTGACATGTTGTTCCCTGCCTGGATTGGATACTGACTGGATTCGGTGCCGCGCAGACGTCGGACGTCAGGAGTGCGCGATGGAATGGACCGGTGCGCTCTCAGCGCTGGTCCTGGTGTAATTCGCCGCATTACGTCCCGCTACGCGGCCCATGGTCAAAGCGTTGGCAACCGCATTGCCGCCGCCCACGTATCTCAGTCCGAGGATTCCGGCGCCGGCCTCACCTGCGGCGTACAGACCCTCGATAGGTACTCCGGTGCTGCCGAGCACGGCGGCATCGGTGTTGATCTCCATTCCCGCATGCGTACAGACGAGCTCTGCCGGAAGGATTTTCGCGGCATAGAACGGAGCTGTCGCAATAGGATCCGGATTGCCGACGGCACCCTTGTTCCGCAACGTGCGATGGCGGAGGAAGTCGTCGTCGTGACCGCTGGGCAGTTGGTCGTTCCATCGACGCAGGGTTTGCGCCAACGTCGCAACCGGAACACCCGTAGCCACTGCGAGGTCTTCGATCGTGTCCGCACGAATCGTGCCACCGGCGGCAACTTCTTCCTCGATGCGTTCGGGATTCCAATCCGCATATCCTGGAGCCAGATTCACGCGAGCGTTCTCGTCGAAGATCATCCAACCGTATCCACCCTGATGGTCGATGATGCCGGTCGAGACCGCGTACGAGCTGTCCTCGTCCATGAAACGACGGCCGTCCTGGTTGACGTAGATCCGCGACTTCGGCGGAAAGCCGGCCTGCCAGTGGTGGAATCGCTGGAAGTAGACGGTGGGCAGCATCAGACCCCAGCCGTCGCCCGCCAGGGAAGCACCGAGGTCTTCGGCAAAACGAAGATGGTCTCCGCGGCTCCCCTCGGCTGCGACGACGAACAAGGTCTCTCCGGCCTTGTTCGCGTCCGGGAAGTGGCGTTCCACCAAACCCGGATCTTGCGCGAATCCACCGGAGGCAACAACGACGGCGCCCGCAGGCACCTCGATGTCGTCGGCGACAACACCGACAACCCGACCGTCTTCCTCGATCAGCTTCTGCACCCGAGTTCCGAAGATGACCTCGATCCCGTGCTTACGACGAGCCTTGTCCAGCACCTGAATCAGTCCGTATCCCTGATCCTTGGGCACGTGGCCGCGCCAGACGTCCTCGACGCCGGCTTGGGCGAGTCCCGGCTGGTGAGCGTTACCCGAGATCGTCGCGGGAATCTCGACGCCGAGTCCGATGAGCCATTCCAGTGTCGGACCGGCGTTTTCGCAGAACGCACGAATCAATCCGGGTGAGAGCATCCACTGGTTGAGGTCCATGTAGTGCTGGAAGAACTTCTCTGCCGAGTCGTCGACGCCGAGGCCGGCCTGCACGCTCGTTCCGGCGGCCGTGAAGATGCCGGCCGACAGCGCGGTGGATCCACCGAGTTCGGTTTCGGATTCGAACAGCAGAACGGATGCGCCTTCTTCAGCTGCCGACACCGCAGCGGCGAGACCTGCTCCGCCGCCACCGATGACAACGACGTCCCAGTGCTCGGTCATGAAAGTTCTCCAGTCTCCGCGATGATGCGGTGGTAAAGACCGTTCGACACCAACCCGCCGTCGACAGTGAGTTCCGTACCGGTGGTGTAGGTGGAACTGTTCGAGAGCAGGAACAGCACTGCTTCGGTGATCTCGTCGAGAGTTCCCATGCGTCCGAAGGGAACCGACTTCAGTGACGCGGCGACGAAGTCGTTCGCGCCGCCGAGCAGCGCCGTACCGACCAGTCCCGGGTGCACCGAGTTGACGCGAATCCCCCACTGCGCGAAGTTGCCTGCGGCCGACTTCGACAGACCGGTCAGACCCCACTTGCTCGACGAGTAAGCCGGAGAGAAGTATCCGATCTGACCGGCGATGGACGAGATGTTGACGATAGATCCGCCACCACTCTCGCGCATCAGCGGCGCCACCGCCTTCATACCGTAGAACGGGCCGAAGAGGTTGATCTTCATGGTCAGCTCCCAGATGTCGTTCGGGGTGTCCATGAATTCGAGCCGACGCGAGATACCGGCATTGTTGACCAGTCCGCCGAGTTCCCCACGGGTGGTGCGAATTTCGTCGACAACCCGGTCCCAGGCATCGACATCGGTGACGTCGAGAATATGAGCGGACGCCGATCCGCCTGCGGCGACGATGTCGTCGACCACGCCGGATGAATCCGAAACATCGGCAATGCAGACATGCGAACCGCGCGCGGCGAGAGTGCGCGCGTGATGCGCCCCCATCCCGGCAGCACCGCCGGTAACGAGAACGACGCCGGGATATGTCGTGGACTCAGACATGCCGCGAACCACCGTCCACCGCAATGCTGTGCCCGGTGACGTAACGCGCGCTGTCCGAGAGCAGGAACAGCAGCGGGCCGAAGACCTCTTCGGGCGAGCCCAGACGATGCAGTGGTACCGCGTCGAGTGCGTTCGCGAGCGCGATCGGATCTTCCTGGACCCACTTCGTCATCGCCGTGTCGATGTAGCCGGGTGCAATGGAGTTGACCCGAATACCCTTGTCGCCGAACTCCACTGCGAGAGACTCCGTGAGGTGCGCAACGGCAGCTTTCGACGTGCAGTATGCGCCTCTCCCCTTCCGCACACGCAGCGCAGACACCGAAGACATGTTGACGATGGCGCCGCCGGGACCGAGGTGACGTGCCGCCGCCTGAGCACCGTAGAGCACTCCCTCGACATTGACACTCAGCGTTGCGCCGATCTGCTCCGGGGTGATCTCCTCGGCCAGCGCAAACGGGAAGATACCCGCATTGTTGATCCAGAAATCAACCCGGCCGAACTCCTTCAACGCCAACTGCGCAAGCAATTCATGCTCGTCGGGCTTGGTGACGTCGACCCGAGCTCCGACGACGCGACCCGGCTTGTCCGCCAGTGCATTCGATTCGAGGTCCGTGTTGATTCGTGCGGCCGTGGCGAGCATCTGCTCTTCGTTGATGTCGGCGCCGACGACATGTACGCCGCGCGTTGCCAGTCCTTCGGCGAACGTCGCACCCATACCCTGAGCCGCGCCGGTCACCACTGCGACCTTGCCTGCCAACTCCGGGTACACCGCCGACATCTGCGTCACAACGGTACGGCCCGGGTTCGTCTGGTCAGAGCTTTCGGTCATGATGTACTTCTCCTACTGAATATTGTTGTGCAAGAAACATTTCGGTACTTCAAGCTTGTTCGGACGCTCGGGGCGCGTCGTCGCGAGAAACGGTGCGGCGGGCGATCTTCCACTCCTCACCGACCCGAACCACGTGATCTGTGACAGTTGTCATCCGCACCAGTCGCGAGTCTCCGCCGCGAGCGGTGGCAACGATCTGCAGGTACCCGTGCACTGTGAGAGCACTCTCGTCCACCGCCTCGACGACGAGATTGGTCAGAACGTGGCGATGCACCTCGTCGGCAGCTTCCGCCGCAGCGAAGAAGCGAGCAGCAAAAGCCGCAAGGTCGTCGAAACCGACCACGGGTTCCGGATAACTGGGGGAATGAAACTCACCGCCATCGGTGAATGTCTGCGCCCAATCCTGCTGGCGCCCAGAGTCTATGCAATGACTCTGGTGGCCGTACAGCTGGTGGATTGCGGCAACGTCCTCCGTTGCCACGACGCTGTAGTTGCTCATGAAGGTTCTCTCCGAACACGCTGCGCTGCATCCACCCGAAGGTTGTGCAGCTTCGTAAAGTGTGCGATAATCGCACACACTGTGCGATATGTTCAAAGCGTAGGTGGCATACCTCACAAACGTCAAGAAAGGGATTTGATGTCAGAGCTGAGCGAGGAACACCGACCGCGCAAAAGTGCAGTTCAAGTGGACTCCAGCATGTCGAAAACGCTGCACCACGGACTCGAGATCCTGGAACTCCTGACGTCTTATCCGCACGGCTTGTCGGTCACCGACATCGCCGACGGAGTGGGAGTCCACCGAACCGTCGCACATCGGTTGATCCGCACGCTCGAGGCTCATCACCTGTGCCGCAAGGACTCCTTCAAGCGCGTCACTCTCGGCGCCGGCCTGGTCACCCTCGCCGAACCGGTGGAGCAAGATTTGCGCACTCTCGCTCGCCCGATACTTCAAGAACTTGCCGAGGCCACCGAGGCGACAGCGCACCTGGTGGTCCGCGAGAGCGATACCGAAGTGCGCGCGCTGATGGTGGTCGAACCGCGCAGCGCCAAGGTTCACGTCGCGTTTCATCCAGGGCAGGTCGATCCGATCGACCGCGGCTCCGCCGGGCTTTCCATCCTTGCCTCACTCCCGCCGACGAACGGGGAACGAGAGGAAGTGACGGCGGCACGCGCACGCGGCTACGCAGTGACCGTCGGCGAGGTCATCCCGTCCGTCCTGGGAATCTCAGCGGTGATCCCCGGCCGACGCCGCGACGCCATCTCCAGCCTCGGAATTTCCGTCTTCGACTCCGAGGACCAAGCAGCGCTGGGCGCCGAGGTCATGGCAGCGGCAAAAACCCTCGGCAGCATGTTGCGCTGATCCGAACACCAGTCGAGCCCCGGGAATACCCGGGGCTCGACTTTGTTGACTCCGAATGAGATAGTTGAACAATCAACTACCTGACATCAGCTTCACGGATACAAGGAGTACGACATGCCTGCTGTGACAGTCGAGAACATCTTGGCCCTGCCCCGTCTCGACGAGCCGGCAGAGTCAGCAGTCGACCGCCCCGTCAAGAGCATCACCACCGCACCGGTCGGATACGAAGGTGAAGGCTTTCCCGTTCACCGCGCCTTCGCCGGCATCGACCTCTCCGCCCTCGATCCCTTCATCCACATGGACCAGATGGGCGAGGTCAACTACGCACCCGGAGAACCCAAGGGCACACCGTGGCACCCGCACCGCGGCTTCGAAACCGTGACCTACATGATCGACGGCATCATGGAGCACCAGGACTCCAACGGTGGCGGTGGCATTATCGGCGGCGGCGACACCCAGTGGATGACCGCGGGTGGCGGCATCCTCCACATCGAAACTCCGCCGGAGCACCTCGTCCTCAGCGGCGGCCTTTTCCACGGCGTCCAACTGTGGGTCAACCTGCCTCGCGACAACAAGATGGCATCTCCGCGGTACCAGGACATCACCGGTAACAAGGTGGCCCTGCTTTCCTCGCCGGACGGCGGAGCCTTGGTACGCGTCATCGCCGGAGACATCGCCGGCCACGCCGGACCTGGTTCGACGTACACACCGATCGCGCTCTCCCACACGACTGTGGCCCCGGGTGCGAGCCTGACGCTTCCGTGGAACCCCGAGTTCAACGCGATCGTCTACGTGCTCGCCGGCGAAGGCACGGTCGGGGCAGAGCGTCGGCCCATTCGTGTCGGACAGACAGCTGTCTTCGGACGCGGTGACTCCATCACCGTCGCCGCCTCCGATCGCCAGGATTCACGGACCGAATCTCTCGAGGTATTCATCCTCGGCGGCAAACCGATTCGTGAGCCCATCGCGATGGCCGGGCCGTTCGTCATGAACACCAAGTCCGAGGTCATGCAGGCCTTCGAGGACTTCCAGGCCGGACGCCTGGGATCCATCCCGGCGGCACACGAGACGCTGAGCTGACATGTCGTCGGTAGTCGTCCAGCGAGCTGACGAACGCGCGCATCTCAACTACGGCTGGCTCACGGCGCGTCACAGTTTCCCCTTCGCCGGAAACTTCGATCACGCCGCGTACGCGCATGGACTTCTGTTGGTGAACAACGACGACATCATCGAAGCCGACTACGGTTTCGACACTCATCAGCACCGCGACACCGAGATCGTGACGTGGGTGCTCAGCGGATCTCTGGTTCACCAGGATTCCGCTGGGCACTCCGGGGTCATCCATCGCGGACTCGCGCAGAGAATGAGCGCCGGTACCGGAATCCTGCACTCCGAGCGCAACGATCGCTTCCGGGCCGACGGCTCGCGTGTCACCGAGCCCGTTCACCTCGTCCAGATGTGGATACCCCCGGACGAATCCGGAGTGACTCCGAGCTATCAGGAACTCGACATCAACTCCGAACTCGACGGCGGTGGCCTGATCACCCTGGCGTCGGGGATGCCCGCGCATCGCGATCACAGCGCGATCAGCTTGCACAACAAACATGCGGCACTGCATGTTGCTCGCCTCGAGACCGGTGGGTCGGTATCTCTCCCGGATGCGCCGTACGTGCACGGCTTCATCGCCGGTGGCACTGTCGACGTCGAGGGAGTCGGATTGCTCGGTCCGGGAGATTCGTTGCGACTCAAGGATACTGGCGGTCAACGAGTCGAGGGAATCGGCGATGCGGAGATACTCGTGTGGGAGATGCACGCGTCGACGAACTGACGACACCACCGAGTACGCCCAATGTTCGGACTACACAGCAGGTTCGTCGTAGGGTGGATGCCGGTAGTGGCGGATCCCGATTGTGGTGGATCCCGGTGGTACAGAAGGAGGAGCCATGGCATCTGGTCGAGCACAGGCCCCACGGACGACACCGCACATCGATGTGCACCGCTCCGGCGATCGCTTGAAATCCCGCGTCTCCTGGCTGGATTCGAAACATTCGTTCTCGTTCGGACAGCACTACGATCCGGACAACACTCATCACGGATTGCTGCTCGTCAACAACGACGACACCGTACTGGCGGGAACCGGTTTCGACACCCATCCGCACAAGGACATGGAAATCGTGACCTGGGTGCTTCGCGGTTCGCTCGTGCACCAGGATTCCATCGGCCACACCGGCGTCATCTATCCGGGACTCGCCCAGCGCATGAGCGCCGGTACCGGAATCATGCACAGTGAGAAGAACGATTCGTGGCGTATCGGCGGCGAACAGCATTCCGACCCCGTGCATTTCATCCAGATGTGGGTGGTACCGGACGAAGGTGGACTGACCCCCGGTTACGAACAGCTCGAGATCGACGACGAGTTGCTGCGCGGCGGTCTGATCCCGGTTGCCTCCGGGATGGAGCGCTACAAGGATCATTCGGCGATTCGCATCAACAACAAGAACGCCGCCATGCATGTCGCACGCATTCTGCCGGGCACCTCCGTGAATCTTCCGGGCGCACGGTTCCTGCACGTCTTCGTCGCGCAGGGCACTGCCGAGATGGAGGGCGTCGGCACACTGTACGAAGGCGATGCTGTCCGGTTGAGCGATTCGGGTGGCCAGCAGCTGACCTCCGACGCCGGGGCCGAAGTCCTCGTCTGGGAGATGCATTCACGTATCGGTGGTTGAGACCCGGTCTCGGCAGGACTCGGCGCGCTGGAGATACTCGACAGATGAGCATCGACAACTCCGCCGCGCCCGTCAAGAAGCTTGACCCACTCAACACATTGATGGGTGTGCGCGCCGTTTCGGTCGAGCCCGGGGACCTGGCCTTCGCGCAGGCCGTCGGCAAGCGATTCCACGATCACCGTGGCAAGACCGTGCTCGGTTCCATCGGAGTCATGATCGACGGTGCCATGGGTGGCGCGGTGTACTCGGGACTGACCTCGGGCCATCAGTCCGTGCTCGCGCAGGTCACGGTCAGTGCGGGCGCCGACATCCCCGACATCGCGGACGTCGGTGCCACCGGAACACTCGTGCATCTCGACGACGGCGTCGGACTCGCATCCGGGCAACTTCGCGACGAGAACGGCACCCTTCTGGCAGTGATGGCCGGTCGCGCCATGGTGGTCTCGCGTCCCCCCGTCGTGGGAATCGACGACTACGTAGAGGGCGAGCCGCTGCCCGTCCCGACGCCGGAGAAGACAAGCAACCTGAGCGGGTTGTCCGGGTCCGACGTCGTCGAAGGAATCCGCGACGGCAAACTCGAACGCGGTCCACTCGCCGGTCTCCTCGATCTTGCTGTCGTCGACGTGACCCCGGGTTCCGTCGTCGGTGAGTTCGCAACCGTGGCCTGGATGGCCAACCCGTTGGGCGCCGTTCAGGGCGGTGTCCTCATCTCGGCAGTCGACGCCATCACTGGCCTGTCTGCCCAGACCCTGACCCGCGTCGACCAGGACTATCGCGTCCTCGACCACAAGATCGACTTCCTGCGCTCACCCGACATCGGCGGGCCGGTCTTGCGCGCCGAGGCCTCCGTGATTCGTGCCGGGCGCAGGCTCGCGCTGATCGAAACTCGCATCGTCGACGCCGGCGGACAGGTCTATGTGCGGGCCACTTCGAGCATTCAGATGCTCTCCCAGCAAGTTCACAGCGGATAACCAGTTCCGCACCAGGTCGCCCGTCCACCATTGAGACAACAGCCCACACAATGGAGGTACAGCGGCGTGAACAAAGACATCGAAGCGAGCAGGCTGCGCGTGAGCCGTCGGCGGGCTCTCGCCCTCGGCGGAACCATCAGTCTCGGCGGGCTCATCGCAGCGTGCTCCGGCAACAGTGGCACCGCCACGACGACTTCGGCTGCGGCTGCGTCGACGACAACCACTTCCGGCGCTTCCGCCGCGGCCACGTCCGGCGACGCTGTCACCGCACTTCTGGCCAAAGCACCGCAGTGTGTCATGAGCAAGGAAGAGACGCAGGGTCCCTACTGGTTCGACGTCGACTCCATTCGCGGCGACATCCGCGAGGACCGTCCGGGCACCACGCTGCAGGTTGCGATGCGCGTGCAGGACAACAGCCAGTGCAACGTCGACGGCAGCATCGGCGCGGTCAGTAACGCCGTCGTCGAGATCTGGCACTGCGACGCCGGCGGCGTGTACTCCGGCTTCGAATCCGGTTCGCTGAGCGCCAACGGCGGCGGCGGTGGCGGAACTCCCCCGGCCGGCGGAATGGGCGAACCACCGTCAGGCGCCCCCGGCGGAATGGGCGGCGGCATGGGAGGGTCCGGTGAGACCTCCGACGGTTCGTACAGCGTCGGCGACACCGAAGCCACCACCACCGACGACGGCACCTACCTGCGCGGCGCCCAGACCACCGATGCAAACGGCATCGCGCAGTTCACCACGATCTTTCCCGGCTGGTACATGGGCCGCACCACCCACATCCACGTCAAGGTTCACATCGACAAGAAGACGGTCCTCACGTCGCAGACCTTCTTCGACGAGACCCTTCTCGACGAGGTGTACTCGCAGTCCCCGTACAGCGAGCACACCGGTCGTGAGAACAACACGAACAACGCCAGTGACGGCATCTACGACGACACCGGCCTCATGACCGTCGAAAAGCAGTCGGACGGGTCCTACCTCGCCGTCATCAACCTGGGTATCGACGCCTGAGGTAGGAGCCCGGTCAGCTGCCGACGTATGCCGCGAGGTGCTTTCCGGTGAGTGTGGAGCCGTCGGCGACGAGCTCCTCGGGAGTGCCCTCGAAGACGATCCGACCGCCGTCGTGACCCGCACCAGGGCCGAGGTCGATGATCCAGTCTGCGTGTGCCATCACCGCTTGGTGGTGCTCGATCACGATGACTGACTTACCGGAATCGACGAGTCGATCGAGCAGGCCGAGCAACTGCTCGACGTCGGCCAGGTGCAGTCCGGTGGTCGGCTCGTCGAGGACGTACACGCCGCCCTTCTCACCAAGGTGGGTTGCCAGCTTGATGCGCTGACGCTCACCGCCCGACAGCGTCGTCAGCGGCTGGCCGATCGTGAGGTATCCGAGCCCCACGTCGACCAGTCGGACGAGGATCTTGTGCGCAGCGAGGGTCTTGGCCTCACCGTCGCCGAAGAACTCCTCGGCCTCGGCCACCGACATCGTGAGAACCTCGTTGATGTCCTTGCCACCGAATTTGTATTCGAGTACCTCGGCTTGGAAGCGCTTGCCCTCGCACTCCTCGCAGAGAGTGGCAACGCCGGCCATCATCGCCAGGTCGCTGTAGATGACGCCGTTGCCGTTGCACGTCGGGCAGGCGCCCTCGGAGTTGGCACTGAACAGCGCCGGCTTCACGCCGTTGGCCTTGGCAAATGCCTTGCGGATCGGGTCGAGCAGCCCCGTGTAAGTCGCCGGGTTGCTCCGACGCGAGCCGCGGATCGCGCTCTGATCGACCGACACCACGTCTTCGCGTTTCGCGAGTGAGCCGTGGATCAGCGAACTCTTGCCCGACCCTGCCACACCGGTCACCACGACCAGGACGCCGAGCGGTACGTCGACGTCTACATCTTGGAGGTTGTGTGAGTTCGCTCCACGAATCTCGATTGCTCCGGTGGACTCCCGCACGGTCTCTTTGATTGCGGCCCGGTCGTCGAAGTGACGGCCGGTTACGGTGTCGCTGGCACGAAGGCCCTCGACGGTGCCCTCGAAGCAGACGTTTCCGCCGGCGCTACCCGCACCCGGACCGAGGTCGACGATGTGGTCGGCGATCACGATCGTCTCCGGCTTGTGCTCGACCACGAGCACGGTGTTGCCCTTGTCGCGCAGGCGCAGCAGTAGGTCGTTCATCCTCGCGATGTCGTGCGGATGCAGGCCGGTGGTGGGCTCGTCGAAAACATACGTGATGTCGGTGAGCGAGGAACCCAGGTGACGAATCATCTTGGTGCGCTGAGCTTCACCACCGGACAGCGTTCCCGACGGCCGATCGAGACTGAGGTAGCCGAGTCCGATCTCCACGAACGAGTCGAGCGTTTCACCGAGCGTCGTGAGCAACGGCGCGACCGAAGGCTCCTTCAGTCCGCTGACCCATTCCGCGAGATCGCTGATCTGCATCGAGCAGGCGTCGGCGATGTTGACGCCCTTGATCTTCGACGACCGCGCCCCCTCGCTCAGTCGCGTCCCGTCGCATTCGGGGCAGGTGGTGAACGTGATCGCCCGCTCGACGAAAGCCCGGATGTGGGGCTGCATCGCGTCGACGTCCTTGGCCAGGAACGACTTCTGAATCTGCGGAATCAGACCCGTGTACGTCAGGTTGATGCCTTCGACCTTGATCTTGGTCGGCTCTTTGTAGAGCAGATCGTTCAGTTCCTTCTTGGTGTACTTCTTGATCGGCTTGTCGGGATCGAAGAAGCCGCAGCCGCGATAGATCCGGCCGTACCAACCCTCCATGCTGTAACCGGGCACCGTGATCGCACTCTCGTTGAGCGACTTGGTGTCGTCGTACAACGCGGTCAGATCGAAATCGTTGACCGCCCCTCGTCCCTCACACCGCGGACACATGCCGCCGGTGATCTTGAAGCTGCGACGCTCTTTCGTCTGACGTCCGCCGCGTTCCATCGTGACCGCGCCTGCTCCGGAGATCGAGGCCACGTTGAACGAAAACGCCTGAGGCGAACCGATGTGAGGCTTTCCGAGACGGCTGAACAGGATGCGGAGCATCGCGTTGGCGTCGGTGGCGGTTCCGACGGTCGAGCGCGGGTCGACTCCCATCCGCTGCTGATCGACGATGATCGCGGTGGTCAGGCCGTCGAGAACATCGACGTCCGGCCGCGCGAGCGTCGGCATGAATCCTTGAACGAAAGCGCTGTAGGTCTCGTTGATCATCCGCTGCGATTCCGCGGCGATCGTACTGAACACCAGCGAACTCTTCCCCGAACCGGAGACGCCGGTGAATACCGTCAGCCTCCGCTTCGGGATCTCGACACTGATGTCTTCGAGGTTGTTCACCCGCGCGCCTTGCACGCGGATCAAATCGTGGCTGTCTGCGGTGTGCAAGGCAGTCATCGTGTCTCCATCTGTCAGTCGATCGCCGACGGTCTCAGCGCAGTTGACGGGCTCAGCGCAGTTCTTGAATACGGATCAGGTTTCCCGCTGGGTCCCGGACGGCGCAATCGCGAACGCCGTACGGCTGCTCGGTCGGTTCCTGGACGACGTCGATATCGCCGGCCTGAAGCCGCTCGAACGTGTCGTCCAGATCTTTGGTGGCCAGGAGAAGTCCGCCGTAGGTGCCCTTGGCCATCATCTCGATGATGGTGCGGCGCTCCTCGTCGGTGATTCCGGGATCGACGGCCGGCGGATGCAGCACGATGGAGGTGCCGGGCTGGCCGGGCGGCCCCACCGTGATCCAACGCATCCCGTCGTAGCCGACGTCGTTGCGAACCTCGAAGCCGAGCGTGTCGCGATAGAAGTTCAGGGCGGCTTCAGGGTCGTCCTGCGGAAGGAAACTCGAGTGAATGGTGATGTCCATGGCGATCACGTTAATTGCGGCTGCGCGGTCTGCGCTTCTCGATTCCTGATCGGTCTGGTGACTTGTTTGGACACGCAGGACGGCATTCCTGCCGTCGGCTGCTCGGCCTCGCGCCGATAGACACTGGGCGGAACCCCCACCAATTCGGTGAACTTGCTGCTGAAAGTGCCGAGAGAGCTGCAACCGACCTCGAAGCAGACGTCCGTGACACTGAGGTCTCCGCGCCGCAGTAACGCCATCGCTCGCTCGATTCGCCTGGTCATCAGGTAGGCGTACGGCGGTTCTCCGTATGCCTGACGGAATTGGCGACTGAGATGCCCCGCAGACATGTTCACTCCCCGCGCGAGCGCCTCCACGTCCAGAGGCCGCGCGTACTCCCGGTCGATACGGTCTCGCACACGTCGTAGTCGCGCGAGGTCCTGCAGGTGCGGATCTGCGGCAGGTCTGCTGGTCACGTATTCGATCGTGCCATGCCATACCGACGTTGCCCAGCACAAGAGATGAACTCGGCGTGGAGCGATCGCGCACACACCGAGCAGTTCGTCATGATCGTGTAAGGATGGAGAAATGACCACGGCTCATCGCTCAGGCATCGACCTCACCCACCTCGACGGCGACACACGGGCGCAGGACGATCTGTTCGTCCACGTCAACGGAAAATGGCTCGCCGAATACGAGATTCCGGCAGACCGCGCAGTCGACGGGGCCTTCCGGACGCTCTACGACAAGGCCGAAGAAGACGTACAGACCATCATCACCGAAGCCGCGGAGTCCAACTCGGCCGCCGGTACCGATGCACAGCGCATCGGCGACCTGTACTCGAGCTTCATGGACGCCGACGCCGTGGAGGCCGCAGGCCTCGGCCCCATCGACGACGAGCTCGACGCCGTCGCCGATGCGCCGGACCGGTCGTCGCTGGCCACCGTGATCGGACGCCACCAGCGCGTCGGCGTCGGCGGTGCCATCTCGCATTACGTCGACACCGATGCCAAGAACTCCGAGCGGTACCTGATCCACTTCAGCCAGTCGGGAATCAGCCTCCCCGACGAGTCGTACTACCGCGAGGACAACTACGCGGAGATCCGCGAGAAGTACGTCGCGCACATCGACAAGATGTTCACCCTCGCCGGCGTCGGCTACGACGCCCAGCGTGTGTTCGAGCTCGAGAAGAAGATCGCGGCCGGGCATTGGGACGTCGTCAAGCGTCGTGACGCAGATTTGAGTTACAACCTGGTGGGCTTCGAGGAACTGACCGAGCAGAACCCCGGTTTGGACTGGGCGGCCTGGCTGTCCGGTCTCGGCGCCGATTCGGAGAAGTTCGCCGAGATCGTGGTCCGCCAGCCCGAATTCCTGCACACCTTCACCGCACTCTGGGCGTCGGAGTCACTGGACGACTGGAAGGCATGGGCGGCGTGGAAGGTGCTTCATGCCCGCTCCCCTTACCTGCATTCGGCCCTGGTCGACGAGACTTTCGCTTTCTACGGCACCACACTGTCCGGGACCGAAGAGAACCGTGAGCGCTGGAAGCGCGGGGTAAGCCTGGTCCAGGATCTGCTCGGCGAGGCCGTCGGCAAGCTCTACGTCGATCGACACTTCCCCGCAGAGGCGAAGACCCGCATGCTGGAACTGGTCGCAAACCTGCAGGAGGCGTACCGCCGCAACATCTCCGACCTCGAGTGGATGAGCCCGCAGACTCGTGAGGCTGCATTGGCCAAGCTCGAGAAGTTCACCCCGAAGATCGGTTACCCCGACAAGTGGCGCGACTACGCCGGACTCGAGATCTCGGCAACCGACCTGGTGGGCAACTACCGTCGCGGATACGCCGCCGAGTACGACCGTGACCTGGCCAAGCTGGGCGGCCCCGTCGACCGTGACGAGTGGTTCATGACACCGCAGACCGTCAACGCCTACTACAACCCGGGCATGAACGAAATCGTCTTCCCCGCAGCCATTCTCCAGCCGCCGTTCTTCGACGCGGCAGCCGACGACGCTGCCAACTACGGCGGCATCGGCGCCGTCATCGGCCACGAGATCGGTCACGGATTCGACGATCAGGGCGCCAAGTACGACGGCGACGGCAACATGGTCGACTGGTGGACCGACGAGGACCGCAGCGAATTCGGCAAGCGCACAAAGGCTCTCATCGAGCAGTACAACGAGTTCGAGCCCAAGGAACTGCCGGGCCACCACGTCAACGGCGAGTTCACGATCGGCGAGAACATCGGCGACCTCGGCGGGCTGTCGATCGCGATCGCGGCGTACAAGATCGCGACCGAAGGTACCGAACCTCCGGTCATCGACGGACTCACCGGCTTGCAGCGCGTGTTCTTCGGGTGGGCGCAGGTATGGCGCACGAAGGCCCGTGAGGCCGAAGCGCTTCGCCGTCTGGCCGTCGACCCGCACTCGCCGCCGGAGTTCCGGTGCAACGGCGTCGTCCGCAACCTCGACACGTTCCACGAGGAGTTCGACGTCAAGCCCGGTGACGCACTGTATTTGGAGCCGGAGAAGCGTGTGAAGATCTGGTAGCAGGGGCAAGCCCCTGTGCGCGCTTAGGGACCCCCTGGACTCCCTGAGCGCGCACGGGGCCGAAGGCCTACCGGGCGTACATGATCACCCCGACGCCGACCAGACAGATCAGCGCACCGGCGATGTCGAAACGATCCGGGCGGAATCCGTCCATCACCACCGCCCACAGCAGTGAACCTGCGACGAAGATCCCGCCGTACGCGGCGAGGATGCGCCCGAAGTTCGCATCGGGTTGCATGGTGGCGACCAGACCGTAGAGGCCGAGCGAGATGACGCCGAGCCCCACCCAGATCCATCCCTTGTGCTCGCGAATTCCCTGCCACACCAACCACGCGCCCCCGATTTCGAGCAGCGCGGCGAGTACGAACAGCAACAGCGAACGTGCGACGGTCATGCCGCACACAGTATCGCTACAGACGTACTCCGGTCTCCGCGGAAAAGAAGTACACCTCCCCGGCCTTGGGCAGCAGATGAAGCGACTCCCCCGGTGCCACCGACATCTTCCGGTCGACGCGAATGACGATTCGACCGGATCGGCTCTGCCACTGCGAATCCGGGGCACCCTTTGCATAGACGAACGATTCGGCTCCCAACTCTTCGAGCAGATCGGCATCCACGGCCAGCGAGCCCTTTCGCCACGCTCCCACCAGATCCCACGATTCCGGGCGCACTCCCACGACGACCCGCTCCCGCTCGGACGCCCCGGTGGGCAGCGGAATCCGCAGATCACCGAGCACTGCGACGGTTCCCTCGACCGGCGCTTCGATCAGGTTCATGCCGGGCGATCCGATGAAGGCGGCCACAAAGGTGTTGACGGGGTTGTCGTAGAGTTCGCGCGGCTTCGCCACCTGCTGCAAGCGACCGTCCAGCATCACCGCCACTCGGTCCCCCATCGTCATCGCCTCGACCTGATCGTGGGTGACGTAGACCGTCGTGGTGCCGAGTCGACGCTGTAGGGCGGCGATCTGCGACCGTGTGCTGACGCGTAGTTTGGCATCCAGATTGCTGAGCGGCTCATCCATGCAGAACACCTTGGGATGGCGAACGATGGCTCTACCCATGGCAACTCGCTGACGTTGTCCACCGGACAGCTTTGCCGGTTTACGCCCGAGCAGCGGTTCGAGCTCGAGCATCCGCGCGGCCTCGAGTACCCGCTCCCGGCGCTCCGTCTTTCCCACTCCGGCATTCTGGAGCGCGAAGCCCATGTTCTGCTCGACGGTCATGTTCGGGTACAGCGCGTAACTCTGAAACACCATGGCGACGTCACGTGCTCGCGGAGCGAGGTGCGTGACGTCCGTGCCGCCGATCTCGATCCGACCGTCCGACGCGGACTCGAGACCGGCGAGCATTCGCAGGCTGGTGGACTTACCGCAACCGGAAGGTCCTACGAGTACCAGGAACTCACCATCGGCGATGTCGAGGTCGAGACGGTCGACTGCCGGTCGATCGGTTCCTTCGTAGCGGTGCGTGACTCCCGCGAATTGCACGTTGGCCATGAGTGTTCTCTCCTACTACTTCGGCAGCTTGGGGGTGATCTGCCGGTCGATGATCTGCTGCAACTGCGTGGCAACGCCGGCGAATGTCGATGCGACGTCGGCCTTCTGGAGAGCAATCTGCTCGAGTCCGGTGCCGATGATCTGATCCCCACCCGGGACGAACACGCGTGCGTAGTCCTGCGAGCGCGTACGCGAGAGCTGATCCACAGCGGTACGGGAGTTGGGGTTCGCGTCGAGGAACGCCTTCATGCTCGGCTCCGAGGTTGCCGACTTGCGGACCGGCATGTAGCCGACGTTCTGCGAGAAGTACGCCGTGTTCTCACCATTGGTGATGAAGTCGATGAACTTGAGCGCGTTCTTCTTACGCTGATCGGAGATCTTGGACGGGATGGCAAGCCCGGCACCGCCGGTGGGGCAACCGGGAGTTCCGTCCACTGCCGGGAGGAAAGCGGTGCCGAAGTCGAAGTTGGCAGTCTTCTTGATGCCGGACAGATCGCCCGTCGACGCGATGGTCGACGCCAGAATGCCGGTACCGAATTCGTTCGCGATGTCAGTGGAGACCGCGGCGTACTTCTTGTCGTGAATCATGCTGGAGAGGAACTGCCCTGCGGCAATGGTCTTCTCGTTGTCGAGCTGCAGATTCCACTGGTCGGAGTACGAGCCGCCGAACGTCCAGATTGGGCCTTCGTAGGTCCAGCCGAGGTAATCCTTCGCGTTGCCCCACCCGTGTGCCAACTTGCCGTTGCCCACGACCTTCTGCAGCTCGGGTCCCCACTCGTCGAACTCCTGCCATGTCGCCGGCCCACGGTCGGGGAGACCTGCCTGCGACCAGACCGCCTTGTTGTAGTAGAACAACGGCGTCGACCGCGCGTAGGGAAGCGCATAGTGCTTGCCCTGGAACAGGTAGTCGGCGAGCAGTGAATCGACGTAGTCGGCCGAGTCGACCCCCACCTCGGAGAAGAGTCCGTCAAGCGGCTCGATTGCCCCGGCCAGTGCATAGTTGAACCACCAGACATCGGACAGCACAACCACATCGGGCACATCTCCACCGGAGAGGGCAGCGTTGAACTTCTGTGCCACCTCTTCGTAGTTCTTGCCGCCGTCCACCAAGTTGACCTTCAGGTCCGGGTACTTGGTCTGGAAGCGGTTGATCAGTTCCTTCTCCACGTCGGTGGACTTACCCGGGTGGTTCGACCAGAAGGTGATGGTGTTGGAATCACCCGACGCACCGGATGTTCCCGCAGCATCAGCGCTCGACCCGCCGGATCCCGCGCACGCGGTCAGTGCGGCACCGGCGGCGATTGCACCGCCGAGGCTCAAGAATCCGCGCCTGTTCATGTTTGCCATTACTGCTCCTCGAGAAAGAAATGTGACGGGAAAGCTGTCAGCCCTTGACCGCACCGGAGGTGAGGCCCTTGATCATGTGTCGTTGCAGCAGAAGGAAAATCACCAGGATCGGTAGCATCGTCAGCACCGTTCCTGCCATGACCGGACCCCAGTTGGTAAGTCCGTCGTTGTTCTGCAGTTGGGTCAATCCGATCGGCAGCGGCGCTACCGAGGAATCGTCGGACATGAGGAACGGCCACAGGTACTCGTTCCATTCGTTGACCACCGTGATGATGCCGAACGCCACCATCGTGGGTCCGGAAACGGGGAGCACCACGCGCCAGAGCAACCGCCAGTGGCCGGCTCCGTCCATCCGCGCCGCCTCGACGATCTCCGAAGGGATCGAGAGGAAGTGGTTGCGCATGAGGAACGTACCGAAGGCTACACCCGCGAGCGGAACTATGATGCCCTGGAACGTGTTACGCCAGCCCCACTCTGCCACGAGCGCGTAATTCGAGATCACGGTGATCTGGTTCGGAACCATCAATGCGGCGATGATTCCGAGAAAGACGAAGTTCTTCCCCGGGAAGCGCAGGAAAACAAGCCCATAGGCGCTGAGAGTCCCCAGAACGAACTTCGCCGCCGACAGAATCGTCGTGATCACTATCGAGTTCCGCAAGAACATCCAGAACGGGACCGATGTGGTTGCTTCCGAATAGTTTTCGGGATGCAGCGACGACGGCCACCACGTTGCCGGCTGCGTGTAGATCTCCGGGCGCTCCTTGAACGAGGTCATCACGATCCAGTAGAGCGGCAGGACGATGATGACCAACGCGATCACCATTGCCGCATAGCCGAGGATCTTCACACCGACCTCACGCCGGTCCACGTTCTTGCGGTCCGGCCCCGGCCTAACGACGGAAGTCGGAGCAGCGCTTTTCTTTTCCTCTACCGCTGTCATTTCTCTTCTCCCCGATCCATGGCACGAACCTGGTAGACGGTGATGATCAGCAGGATCAGGAACATGATGGTGGCAACCGTCGCACCGTAGCCCGCCCGGAAGTTTCGGAACGTCTCGTTGTACACCTGGTAGACCATCGTCGTCGTCCCCGTACCCAGCGGGCCACCACGGGTCATGACGTTGATGATGTCGAAGACCTGGAGCGAGTTGAGCATGACGGTGATGGAGAGGAAGAACGTCGTCGGGCGCAACTGAGGTAGGAGAACCCGGCGAAACTTGGTCCACGGCTTGGCACCGTCGATTTCGGCGGCTTCGTTCAACTCTTGCCGAACTCCTTGCAGCGCAGCGAGATAGATGACAAACGTGTAGCCGAGGTTCTTCCACATGTATGTCACCGTCACCATGAACAGCGCCCAGTGGGGGTCCTGATAGAAGTCGGGCGATTGGAGTCCGACGCGGTGCAGGAGATCCTGGATCAGACCGAAGTTGGGGTCGAAGACGAACTGAAACGCGACACCGATCGCTGCACCGGAGATGACGAACGGAGCGAAGATGGCCGACCGGACCAGGTTTCGCCCGACGAGCTTGCGATCGAGCAGCATGGCCAACGCCAAACCGATGACCATCGAACCCACCACTGTGACCAATGTGAATACCACTGTGTTGGTGACGATCTGCCAGGTGTCGCTTCGTCCGAACCACTCGCGGTAATTGCTCAGCCCGATGAACGTCGCCTTCGGGTCCGCAATGTTCCAGTCGAAGAACGAAAGTCGGATGTTGTCCACCAGCGGGCGATAGGTGAACAAGATCAGCAACGCGAGATTGGGACCTACCAAGAGCGCGAACAGCGCGTAATCACGCCATGGTCTGCCCCACAGACCTGGCTTGCCTGAAGTGGGCAGCGTTCTTTCCGGACTCGATCTCACTGAGGCAGTCTGACCGCCCGCAACGAATGAATGGTGAACGTACAAGACACTCGAGCTGAACGCGACACGAAAAAGGCCCTGCGCGAATACTTCTCGCGCAGGGCCTTCCTCGTCGATGTCTAGCGGTTCCAGTCGCCCAATCCGTCGGCGCCGCTGAGGACTCCACCTGCGGTGTTCTGCACGATCACCGGGTCACCCTTGCCTGCGTTCTCGAAGAACCACTTGGCATCCTCGGTGCTGACATTGAGGCAGCCGTGGCTGACGTTGGTGAAACCTTGTTGCGCAACCGACCACGGAGCTGCATGGACGAAGATGCCACTGTAGGAAATTCGTGTCGCGTACTCGACGTAGGTGCGGTAACCCTCGGGAGAATCGATCGGAACGCCGTACGTGGACGAATCCATGTACATGTCGCGCAGCTGCTCGCCGACGATGTACGTGCCGTTCGGTGTTTCGTGCCCCGGCTTGCCGAACGACGTCGGCATGGTGCGCACGACCTCACCGTTGCGGGTGACGGTGACCTGCTTGGTGTTGTCGTCCGCGACGGTGACGAGTGCGTCACCGATGTTGAACGTGGAGTGCGAATCACCGGCGTCGACGGTCACGGAGATGTTCGCCGGCCAGAACTGTGCCGGCTTCCAACGGACCTGGCTGTCGTTGATCCAGTAGAAGCTGCCATCGACCGGCGGATCGGTGGTCACGCGAATCGCGCGCTCGGCCGTCGCACGGTCGCCGACTGCCTCGTTGAAACGAATGATGATCGGCTGCGCGATGCCGACTGTCTCACCCGCGGACGGATTGAGCGACGGCGCGGAGAAGTTGGGGACGCCGATGGGCGCCTGGATCGGCGTACCCGGGATGCCCGGAACCGGAATCGCCGGGTCGAGGTACGGAACGCCGGGGATCACGGGCAACGGAATGTCGGGTCCACCGGGGAAGAGAGGAACGGCCGCGGAAGGTCCGGCGAGAGCCAGGCCGACAGCCACTGCTCCGACGATTGCCACGGCAACCCGTGACGTCCGACGACCCTTTTTGCTGCCCATGTCACTACCTTCGCTCGACTGACCACGTACTCACGTGGATCGTGCGCGGCCGGCATCGATACCCGCCTGGTACCGATGCCGATGCACCATTCGGACGCGCCCGCCGGGCGCACACCTACACACCCGAGCACGCCGAAGAGAGCAAACCGCACATTTCCATAGTCATTAACACACAAAAGCGGCAATCGAGCAATTCGGATGTTCGCCCAAACGTTGCTATCCGTCGCTGCGGGCAGCCGCCAACATGGATTCGATGGAGATGAGTTTGGTTCGCGGTCGTCCGGTTGCGGCACCGGATGCGCGTTCTGCCTTGTCGATCCGCTGCCAACCTTGATAGTCCACCTGATCCGGCGACCGGTCTGCCAACAAAACCTGCAACTTGTCGGCATCCTCGGTCGGGGTGGCGAGGCGCCCACCAGCGAAGTCGTCGAAGATCATCGACACGGTCTCGGCGGAGCAGTACTTGTTGGTGCCGATCACGCCAGTCGGTCCGCGCTTGATCCAACCCGCGACGTAGACACCCGGGATCGGCGTGCCGGTCTCGGTGTCGATTACTCTGCCGTTCTCGTTGGGGATCACGCCGCGAGCGTCGTCGAAGGGCAAGTCGGCCATCGGTGTGCCGCGGTATCCGACCGACCGAAGCACCAGTGAAGTGTCGATCGTCTCCTCGGTCTCGGTAGGCCGGGCGGAGAGCTGACCGGTCGGCGTTGCCACCAATTCGTTTTTCACGATCCGCACCTGTGAGACTGCACCGTCGCCGAGGATCTCGACGGGAGAGGTGAGGAACCGGAGAACGATCCGCTTGCGAGAAGGATCTGCGGTACGCGAAGCAAATTCCTGCGCCTGCTTGACCTTGAGCAGGACGGACGGCTCGGCGGCATCGCTGTCCACGAACGCCTGACTGGCCTCGTCGAGTTCGGCTTCGATCGGGTCGACGACTACGTCCACGTTCGCCATCTGTCCGAGCGCCAACAGTTCGGGATTGGTGTACGCGGCCTGCGCCGGCCCACGACGCCCGAGAATGACCACCTCACGAATCTTGCTGTTCCGCAGCGCTTCCAATGCGTGCTCGGCGAGGTCCGTCTTCGCAAGCTGGTCAGGGTCGGTCACCAGGATGCGTGCGACGTCGAGTGCGACGTTGCCGTTTCCGACGATCACCGCTCGCTCGCCAGACAGATCGAAAGTCCGATCGGCATATCCCGGGTGGCCGTTGTACCAGGCGACGAACTCGGTGGCGGCGTGACTTCCCGGCAGATCCTCGCCCGGGATCTCGAGCTTGCGATCCCCGGCAGCGCCCACCGCGTAGATCACTGCGTGGTGATGGTCCAAGAGTTCCGAATGCGAGATGTGGGTGCCCACCTCGACGTTGAAGTGGCAGCGCACAGTCTTCTTCGCGACGACGGCGCGGAACTGATCGGTGACCCCCTTGGTTCCGGGATGGTCTGGCGCCACGCCGGCGCGCACCAAACCGTAGGGAGTGGGAAGTCGATCGAACATGTCGACCTCGACGCGAGGCTTGCCGGTCAGTTCCATCGCCGCGTAGCAGGCGGCCGGGCCGGAGCCGACGATCGCCACTTTCAGCGTTCCCAGTTCGGGATCGATCTTGGCCATCGTGATCGGCTCGGGCCAATCCGGGCCCATCGGATGCTTCTCGAAGTACGACGCGTTCATCTGCAGGTACGGCGCGTCGTCCTCGTCGAGTTCGTTGTCCGGGAAGATCGCCTCGACCGGGCATTCGTCCACACACGCACCACAATCGATGCAGGTGTCGGGATCGATGTAGAGCATTTCGGTGGTCGCGAACGGGGCTTCGTCCGGTGTCGGGTGAATGCAATTGACCGGACACACGTCAACACACGAGGCGTCGTTGCAGCACGGCTGCGTGATCACATACGCCATGACATTCCCCTATCCCTGAAACACGAAGCTCGAACTGGTTCCCAGACTATAACGTGTTCCAATTTGGCGCGAGAATCGTTTTCAGATCACCCCATTGCGCTTCAGCAGCCACACCGCCTGCACGGTGGCGTGACCTCGCCATTCCAACGCCGCGGCGGGTGAATAGCTGTCGAAATCCACCGCCCAACCGCCGTCGCCATGTTGTCGCGCAGCGAGCGCAGACAGTTCGGACTCGATCACTGATGCGTCGAACAACGCGCGGGTCGGGCCGCCGGGAAGCGGTGAGAAATCGAGGGGCCGCATGAATTCGCCCTCGGCTCCCCCGTCCACGTGAACCAAGCCGTCAGCCGGGATACGCGAACCAAGAGTGCTCACCAACGACGACGCTTCGGGACTGTTCCGGTGAACCGCGTCGAGAAACTGCAAGGCAAAGGCCAGCTCGAGGGCATGGAGAGAATCCGCCCCGTCGATCGCGTCGAGGCAATATCGAACGGCAGAGGCGAACCACGGATGTTCGGCGACGGCCTCGTCGAATTCGGCAACGCGAGCCGCTGCAGCACACACGATGCTGGTGATCTGCAACGACGGCGCCAACGGATCCGCATCCACCCAGAAGGGCGCACAACCGGCCGGGTCGGCGATCGGGAAGGCGAACGGCAAACCGCCGTCTGCCAGCGAATTGGTCTGCAACCAGTCGCACAGTTCGACCGCTCTGGGCGTCGGCGTTCCGATGTCGGCAAAGGCTTCGAAGGCGTGCAGCGCGCCGCCAGGTTGGCTCGATGCCGAGCGAAGATCCGGTTCGAGTCCCCAGCCGTACCCACCGTCCGGGTTGCGATAACTGTCCACAGCCGCCAATGCCGCGGTCCGGTCACCCTGTCCGAGAATCAAATTCAGTCGATGCCGATCGAGAGTTCTGGCATGTCCCGCCATGAACCCGACGGCCGCCCTGAGATCAACACTCATGAACGACGACTCAAGATTCGTCGCCGTCGAGCCGGAAGCCGACCTTCAACGTGACCTGGAAATGCGCCACGGCGCCGTTCTCGATGTGACCGCGAGTTTCCACCACCTCGAACCATTCGAGGTTGCGCACCGTCTCGTTCGCCCGGGCGATGGCGGTGCGAATTGCCGCGTCACTGCTCTCGGTGGACGAGCCGACGATCTCGGTCACCCGGTACACGTTGCTGCTCATGGCATTCCCTTCGTGTCAGATTCGACGAACCAACTCCTGCGCCTCGGCGCCGAGCCTCGCAAGGCGAAGATCACCGAGAGCTGTCACAGCACTACCCAACCTGTTGGTGGTGAAACCGAGCGAGAGTCCGCTGGACAGGTCCGCATACGCGCCTGAACCGCCGACTCCGTAGTGGCCTATCGCATTCCGCGGCTGCCGCCGCGCGGCAATGATCGGCGGGTGGTAACCGAGAGTCCAGTTGGGCCGCACCGCCAGCACGTAATCCCGATCGCGAGTCTGGATGGTCGACATCTGGTCGATGGTCGATTCCTTCAGGAACCGCTTCCCGTCGATCACGCCGCCGTTCGCGATGGCGCCGTACATCTTCGCGAGAGCACGCGCGCTGAACACTCCGTTCCAGCCCGGCATGACGGCGTCGTGGACAGCCGGGTTGCGCACCATGACGTCGAAACCGTCCGGCATCGCGGCCTCCGCGAGTCCGCGAGTCGGACCGACGTGTGAGAGCACGGTCGACGCGAAGGCCCAGTTCAAGCCGGCAGGGTTGATATGTGGGAACAGCTTCGCGATCCGTGGACGTTCGGTTTCGGGTACGCGGTACCAGAATTCGTCGACTCCGAGGGGCTTCGCTATCTCCGCTTGTACGACGTCGATGAACGGCTGACCGGACACCCTGGCCACAAGTTCCGCTACCAACCAGCCGTAGGTCACAGCGTGATAGCCGGGGCCTCGAAGCCGACGCGGATCCGGTTTCTCGGCAGCCAGGGCGGCAACGACCGCGTCGTAGTCCATCAGGTCGAGAGGATGCGGCATCAAGCCGCGAACTCGGTGAAGGCCCGCGCGATGTGACATCAGTTCGCGGACGGTGATCTTGTCCTTGCCGGCCGCCGCGAATTCAGGCCAGTACCGAGCAACCGGGGCGTCGTAGTCGATCAACCCACGTTCGGCGAGTCGGTGAACGACGGTGCTGGCGACGCCTTTGCCGGTCGAGAACGACAGCGACACCGTGTCGTGGTCCCAGCGCCGATCACGATCGGCATTGCCGGCCCAGATGTCGAGCACTTTCTCGCCGCCCAGGTACACGACCAGCGCGCCGCCGCCTTGTTGCGGTTGGCGATACATCGCGAAGAAGCGGTCGGCCAAGGGAAGGAATCGCCGGTCCACGTACAGCTCGGTGCGCGAAGGCACCTCCACCCGGGCGAGTGAACCCCGTCGTGCACTGGGAGTCATCGCGTCCTCCGATCCCCGCTGATCAAGTTGCCCGGTCACCCGATCGGTGGCAGGAGCTTGACACCATTGTGACCACTGTCACGCAAGAGGCTCAGGGCCGGGGTGCCCTCACGGGGTGACCCACGTCGAAGTGCCGTCGCTGAAACATCCCTGACCTGTGGCGATATTGAAAACAAGGGTGGGACCACCTGAGCAGATCGCCCCGACGTCCGCGTCACCCACTGCCGCTCTGCCGCCAGGTCCGCTGAGCACCACGGCAAAGGGTGAGGAGTCGGTGCGACCGAGTGCGAGCGAACCCGGGCCGTACGCGACCGCGGCAAGTAACCCACCGCGCGACTCCGCCGCAGCAACGCCGCCGAAGAGGCCGAGGCCTGCCGACCTGCCGCCGTCTCGAGAATCCGCGACGCCGACGCCGTCGCCCTCGACGTGTGAAATCGCGTAACTGGAGGGATCTGCCACCGCTCGGCATGCGGATGACCCGTCGACGATCGTCTGATCTTGCCCGCGCGCCGAACAATCCAACGTCGCGGCTGACGCTGTTCCGCTACCGAGTGACAATCCGAAGGCGGCAAGAATCACACCGCCCGCCGCTAAGCTTGCTGCTCGCATTTTCCGGCGATCCATATCCAACCCCCACAGTGCATTCGACGTGACCGTACATTCGACGTCTGATCGAATTACCCGATATGTCCGCCTCTGACGCTACCCGTCTTTGTTCTTCCGATCGCGGTCCTTGCTCGGTTGAACACGTTTGGGTTCACCGGGCATTTTGGGATAGTTCGGCGGGTACGGCAGATCGCCCAGTCCTGCCGCCAGATCCTTCTCCCACATCTCCAACAGAACATCGAGGGCAAAGGCCTTGTCGTGCATGGCTCCCATCGGATCACCACGATCGGCGAGCAAGCCGGGAACCGTGGCGATGGTGCAGTCGTCTGGATGCACGTCGCGCAGTTCGTCCCAGGTCACCGGCGTCGACACAGTTGCGATCGGCGTCTTACGAGCGGAATACGCCGCCGCGATCGTCCGGTCACGGGCATTCTGATTGAAGTCGATGAAGATCCGTTCACCCCGCTCTTCCTTCCACCACGCGGTTGTGGCGCGATCGGCACTACGACGCTCGACTTCACGAGCAAGGGCGATACCCGCGTGACGGACCTCGACAAAATCCCAGCGCGCCTCGAGCGGGATATAGACGTGAAGGCCTCGGCCACCGGACGTCTTGGGAAATCCTTCCAATCCCAACTCAGCGAGCAGAGGGCGAAGGACCTCGTCCGCGATGGCAACGGCCTCGTCGAACCCGGTCCCCGGTTGCGGATCGAGATCGATGCGCAGTTCGTCCGGGTGGTCGGTGTCCGGGCACCGCACGGCCCAGGGATGAAACGTGACAGTCCCGAGATTGGCGGCCCACACGATGTTCGCAGCACTTCGCACTCGAAGGACGTCGGCCTTGCGACCCGACGGGAACGTGACCTCGCAGGATTCGACGTGCTCGGGCCGTTTTGCCGGCAGCCGCTTCTGGTAAACCTCTTCGCCCTCGATGCCGTCGGGGAATCGCTGAAGATGCGTGGGCCGATCTTGGAGCGCCCGCAACGCTGCACCCTGCAGCGCCACCGTTCGGTAGTACTCGACAAGATGCCGTTTGGTTCCGCCGTCCTCACCCAACTGCGGATAGTAGATCTTGTCCGGGCTCGACAATCGGACCGCGATCCCGTCGACGTCCAGTTCCTCTGCCGGGCTCGCCATCACTTACCGCCTGCAAGAACATCCGCGAAGTCGTATCGCACCGGAACCTCCAACTGATCGAATGTGCATTCGTCGGGCACCCTGTCCGGACGCCAGCGCAGGAATCGTGCAGCGTGCCGAAAGCGTTCCCCTTCCATCTGGTCGTACGCCACTTCGAGCACCCGCTCAGGACGAAGCGGAATCCAGGAGCGGTCTGCGGCCGATCTCCACCGGCTGGCCTCTCCCTCGGCTACAACGTCGTCCCCGAGGCGCAAAGGTTCGAGTTCGGCCAACAACTCGATCCGCCGCGCCGCGGTGAAAGCAGAAGCGCCACCGACCATCTTCAATTCGGAACCGTCGTACAGACCAAGAAGCATCGACCCGATACCTGGCTGACTCTTGTGGGGACGGTAGCCCAGCAGTACGACATCCGCGGTCCTGGCGTGTTTCACCTTGATCATCTCGCGCTTGTTCGGCAGGTACGGTCCCGCCAGCTTCTTGGCGACAACCCCGTCGAGACCCGCGCCTTCGAAGGTTTCGAACCAGGCCATTGCTTCGGCGCTGTCGGCCGTCGCTGCCGTGACGTGGCAACTCGGCCCGCCACCGACGCAATCGAGGAGCAACGCACGTCGAACCCCGAAGTCCTCGATCGAGACGTCGCGATCCCCGAGCGCCAGTAAATCGAACCCGACAAATTGCGCGGGCGTCTGTTCCGACAACAATGCGACGCGGCTCGCGGCGGGGTGAATCCGCTCGGAGAGCGCTTCCCAACTCAGGCGCGTCACACCGTCGATCTCACGGGGAACCACCAGTTCTCCGTCCACCACACATTTTTCGGGCAATTCAGACTTGACGGCTTCCACCGCTTCGGGAAAGTACCGCGCCAGGTCCTTTCCTCCTCGCGATCCGAGCACCACTTCGTCACCGTCACGAAAGATGATTGCTCGAAATCCGTCCCATTTCGGCTCGTACGACCACGTCGGGTCACCGGACTCGGGCTGAGACGGCACAGTGGCCGCAGCCTTCGCGAGCATCGGGGCGAGCGGCGGCATCAGGGGTAGCTCCACCTACCCATACTGACAGTCCGGTTGGCAATTCGACTACCGATGTATTGGAATAGGTCCCGAACAATCCACGAACCAACAGAACTATCCAAGAATCAACAAAGGGGTCCTTATGTCCGGAATCGTCCGGCGACTTTGCACTGCGGTGATCGCAACTTCTGCAATCGCCGCCTTCACCGTCGGTTGCGGTTCCGACATCGAGCCGAAAGCCATTGCGGAATCATCTTCCTCGGTTGCCGATTCGACCACTACCTCCGCAGCCCCGACCACCTCGAAGATCACCGGCCAGGAGGGTTCGGACGACGGCGGCGACGTCGACATCGACGTGTCGATCGGTGATTGCGTCAAACTCGGCGGCACCACGACGGCCGCGGAAATCGACAACGCGGACTGCGGTAGCAAGGATTCCAACTACAAGGTGGTCGCCAAGGTTCCCACCTCTGATCTGTGTGCCTCCGACGTCGACTCGTACTACTACGAGACCCTCGCGGGTGACGAGCAGGGCGCTGTCTGTCTCGACGTCGACTGGGTAGTCGGCGGATGCATGGATCTCGGCAGCGGAATGGACGAGCCCGCCCGCATCGAATGCTCGGATACCAGCGGCACCAACGTCGTCGAGGTCGTCGAAATTCTACAGAACTCAACGTCGATCGACGAATGCGGTTCGGGGGCAGACTCGGGATTCGAGCACCCGGAACGTAAGTTCACGGTCTGCGTCGCAACGCTCTGATTCGAGCGCCCTCCCGAAAAACACCTGTGCGCCTTGACAACCGATCTCGGCTGGCAAGGCGCACAGCGCTTTCTACAGCCGGCGCTTTCTACAGCCAGCCCCGACGCTTGAAGATCGTGTAGAGACTTCCACAGGTCAGGAACATCATCGAGAGCGCAAACGGATAGCCCAAGTGCCAGTGCAGTTCCGGCATGTCGTCGAAGTTCATCCCGTACACGGTTCCGATGAGCGTCGGCGCGAAGAGAATTGCCGCCCACGCCGAGACCTTCTTGATCTCCTCGTTCTGCGCGTAGCTTGCCTGCGTCAGATTGCGCATCTCCTCGTTCTGGTTCTGCGACACCAGAGTTGCGTTCACCGTGAGGATGTTTCCGAGCAACTGACGAAAGCCGTCGGCCCGCTCCACCACAGTCGTCGCATGGTCGGTGACGTCGCGCAGGTATCGCTGGAGTTCCTCGTCCGTGTGGTACTTGTCGAACCCTGCCGACAACCCACGCAGCATTCCCAGCAGCGGACGCGTCGCCCGCTGGAATTCGATCACCTCACGGGTCAGTTCGTAGATGCGACGCGAAACTCCGGGATCGCCACTGAATACTTCGGTTTCGATCTCGTCGATGTCGTTCTGCAGTCCGGCCACCACCGGGGCGTACCCGTCGACGACTGCGTCGAGAATGGCATAGAGAACGGCCTCGGTACCCAACCGCAACAGGTCAGGATCGTTCTCCATGCGAGTCCGCACCGCCGACAGATCCGGCGATTCACTGTGACGGACGGTCAGAATGAAGTTCGGACCACAGAAGATGTGCAACTCGCCGAATTCGACCCGCTCGGTCTCGTCGCGGTACCGCGCAGCACGCAGCACCACGAACAGTGTCTTGCCGTAGCGCTCGAGCTTGGGGCGCTGGTGCGCGACGATCGCATCCTCGACCGCCAGTTCGTGGAGGTCGAAATGTTGTGCAGCGGCATACAACTGGGCGTCGTCGGGCCGGTACATGCCGATCCACGCCATCGACTGCGAATCCGGAAGGCATGACAGTGCTTCCGCCAGCGTGGACGGTGACGCTATCCGCTCGCCGTCGCGGTACACGCCGCTGTTGACGACGGTCGATTCGACGGGCGCCACCGCCTCGGGCGGGGCAGCCTTGACGACGGTGCGTGCGGCACGCGAGTGTCCGGGATGTGAGTCACCGAGCCCCGCGGAACGACGCGGCAGTACCGAACGTGAACGACGAAATTCGCGCATGCTGAACAGCTTTCGAGGGAAGAGTGAACGACGACGCTTGCTTCACAGCAAAGCCGAAGCCGATGAACACACGATGAAGCTGCAGCAAAATACCGGATCAACCCGGGCGGCTACAGCTTCAGTTGGTACTCGGAGGTTGGCCACGCATTACAGCCACACCTCCTCTTCCCTGAATTCCTACGCAAGTCCGCGCACGACGCCAACATTCTACCCCGACTGTCAGAGCGGGACAAACCGAACGACAAGCCGCAGGACAGCACGAACCGGTCGGAGGAAACCCGCTCGACGAATGCAGCTTTCAGTCAGTTCGCAGCGCGCAATCCGCCGATCAACAGTTCGACGATCTGGTCCGCCAACGACTCCGTCTCCGCCAACGTCTGCCCTTCACGCCTTCGGTACCAGAGGTCGATGCCGTTGAGACTGCTGAGGAGGACTTTTGCCGCCATTCGAGGTGAGCCCGCACGAATGGAACCATCCGCGACACCTTCGGTCATCACGTCGACGAACAGATTCTCGTAGTCGAGTCGCAGCGAATTCAGTTCCACGAGGACTTGCTGTTGCCTCGGCTTGAGCGCGGAGTTCATCTGACCCCGGACACCTTGGTGGATCGTGTGGTGGTACCCGAGATGTGTCATGAGATTGACCAGGTGGGCGTGCGACATCGCTTCGAGACGCGCGAGGCCGCTTTCTGCCCCGCCCATCCGAGACTCGACCTCAGCGCGGAGCAGGCTCATCCCGCGCTCGTAGATTGCCAGGTAGATGTCGAACTTCGAACGAAAGTGGTAGTAGACAAGACCTTTGGTGGCGCCGATTCGATCGGCCAGTAAATCTACAGTCGTGGCTGCGTAACCGTCTTCGGCAAAGGCGTCGGCGGCGCTGGTGATGATCGCGGATCGCACGTCCGGAAGATCACTACTCATTCGACTTCCACTCCCATTCACACTGCCTGCCGGCCCTTGACTGTTTCCACGCCATCGCATAGTAATACTGAGTAGTATCCCAGATCAGAGAGGTTTTCCAATGTCGTTGGATTTTTCCGGCAAGGTAGCGATCATCACGGGCGCAGGCGGCGGACTCGGCCGTTCACACGCATTGGCCCTCGCCGCACGCGGCGCACGCGTCGTCGTCAACGACATGGGTGGCTCGGTCAACGGCAGTGGCGGCGCTGATACCGCAGCAGCCAAGGTAGTGGCGGAAATCGTCGAGCTGGGCGGCGAGGCCATCGCGGACCACTGCGACATCACTGACGTCGACGCCGTTGCCGCCATGGTCGCGACGGCCGTGGACAAGTGGGGCCGCGTGGACATCCTGATCAACAACGCCGGAATCCTGCGCGACAAGTCGTTCATCAAGGCCGAGCTCGACGACTTCCGCAAAGTCATCGACGTGCATCTGATGGGTTCCGTCATCTGTTCCAAGGCAGTCTGGCCGCACATGGTCGAACAGAACTACGGACGCATCCTCATGACTACGTCGGCATCGGGAATTTACGGCAACTTCGGCCAGGCGAACTACGGCGCCGCGAAGTCCGGCGTCGTCGGCCTGATGAACGTTCTCGCCATTGAGGGCGAACGCAAGGGCATCCGCGTCAACTCGCTGGCCCCGACCGCCGCGACCCGCATGACCGAAGACCTCCTCGACGAGAAGACTCTCGCTCTGCTTGCACCCGAATCGATTTCACCCGGCGCACTGTTCATGGTCTCCGATGACGCACCGACGAAGACCATCCTCAGCGCCGGCGCCGGCGTCTTCGCGATCGCTCGCATGGAGGAGTCGCAGGGCGTCTACATCCCCGAAGGCGCACTCTCCCCCGAGGTCGTCGCCGAACGGTGGTCCGAGATCAGTGACATGACCGATTCCGTCCAGGTGCCCGCGGCGTTCGATCAGACCCGCCGGTTCGTCGAGAAGGCCGTGGCGGAGCAGCCCAGCAACTGAGCAGGGCAACCAGACAACTGATCGACCCCGCTCCCCCTAAGGTGTGGTGGTGACCACACCTACGGGAGTATCGATCGTCGACATCGTCGACAGACTGGGAATGACGTTCCTCAGCGGTGGCGACACCGTCGACGGCGCCCGCACTGTCAGCCGCGTGACCCTGCACGAAGGGTCCGAAGCTACCCAGGACAGTGCGGGCGCCGTCGTACTCGGCGCAGGTCTCGCAGGTTCGGCCGATATCGCAACGGCGGTAAGAGAATACGGCTCGGCAGGTGCGGTAGCGCTGATCGTCAAAGAGCCCCTGGACTTCGACGGCCTCGTCGAGAAAGCGGTGGCCGACACCGACGTCGCACTCCTCGGAATGGTCAAGGATGCAAGCTGGCTGCAAAGCGCGTCGTTGATCAACGAGATCCTCGAATCCGGCAACAACGGGGACCGCACGTCGGCCGCCGACGCCGACCTGTTCGATCTTGCCAACTCTATCGCTCAGGTATTGAACGGCCCGGTCACCATCGAGAATCAGTCGAGCCGGATCCTCGCGTTCTCGGCAGATCAAGCCTTCGGCGACGAGGCACGTAAGCAGAGTGTCCTCGGACATCAAGTGCCGCAGCACTATTCCGATCGGCTCAGGTCAATGGGGTATTTCAACAAGATCTACGGCTCTACCCTGCCGGTATTTCTACCGGGTATCGGGCCGGGCATCAGGCCCCGCGTCGGCATGCGAATACATGCGGCATCGCAGATCCTCGGTTCGATCTGGGTGATCTTGGACGAGGAGCCGAACGAATTGCAGGTCAAAACGCTCGTCGAGGCAGCGGGCGTGGCCGCGATGAGTTTACTTCGCGCCAAGCTGGCCGCCGATTCCGCACGACGACTGAGGTTGGGTGAGGTGATCACGTTACTGAGTGGCGGCACTTCAGCGAAGGAAGCGGCCGAGCGACTGGGCTACGGCCGTTCGAAGGCAAACGTGCTTGCGGCCGGCTTCCGTAGCGGCGCCGGTGCATCGTTGGAGGCCGAAGCCGACGTCGATCAACTGGCCCTGACACTCAATACCTATCTCGACCAAGTATTTCCGCTGTCGGTGGCGGCAGCGATCGGCGGCACCGTCTACGCCGTCATCCCACACACCCGGCACCAGACCGACGACGACTACGTGCGTCGGATCGCGTCGGAGTTTGCAGACCGTTCCCGTTCGGAAAAGTCGGTGGTCATCGGAATTGGTGCGACAGTGGCCGACGTGATGACGCTGGAGAAGTCACGCGACGAAGCCGACCGAGCACTTCGCGTTCTGAGGTCGACGTGGAATTCTTCGGGCCGGACCGTCGCGCGCGCCGACGACGTGCAGATCAATTCCCTACTTCTGCGCCTCTCCGACGCCCTGGCGGACGAGAACGAGACCGCATCGGGTCCGCTCGCGGTGCTGCGTGAGTACGACCGCAGTCACGACATCAACCTTGTCGACACTCTCCGTGCCTGGCTCGACACGTTCGGCGACATTCCGGCTGCTGCGTCCTTGGTTCACATCCACGTCAACACGTTCCGGTACCGCCTCAAGAAGCTTGCCGGGATTGCCGGCATCGATCTCGATGATCCGGAAACTCGATTCAGCCTGATGCTCCAGCTTCGTCTCTTCCATCCGACAATGTTGTAGCGATCTACCAAGTCTCACGAAACATTCGTAAATCCGGACGATGTTCTCGTTCTTTTGTTGGGTGAAGATTCAAGCAATCGTCTTTTGCTCCCGACCCGACAGACCTCGCGTCACTCGGGCGGGACCACACCTTCCGGAGGCACCATGAAACAACGGTCCTACGCACTACTGGCTGCGGCAACTGGCACCGTTCTTGCCCTGACCGCGTGCTCAACGGGTGGCTCATCGGGTTCGGGTGGGGGTGAACCCGTCACGGACGGCACCTTCAAATTGGCTCTCGTGGCCGACCCTGGCGCTCTGAATCCGCTGATGACCGCCGCTTCGCCGGCGCACCAACTGGCGCGTCTGAGCTACGACTATCTGCTCCATCCGGATCCCGATACCGGCGTAACCAAGCCGTGGCTCGCCGAGAAATGGGAAGAGACAACCACTTCCGCGTCCTTCACCATTCGCGACGGCGTCACCTGTAACGACGGATCCGCTCTGACTGCCCAGACCGTCGCCGACAACGTCAATTTCATCACCAACGCAGCAAACAAATCCGCTCTCCGCGGGGTGTACGCACCGGCAACTGCAACTGCCACCGCCGACCCGGCGACCCGGACCGTAACGGTCACAACTCCGGAACCCTCTCCGTTCCTGCTTCTCAACCTGGCGCGAATACCGATCATGTGCGAGGCCGGGTT
This sequence comes from Rhodococcus sp. D-46, assembly GCF_011290655.1. Taxonomy (NCBI): domain Bacteria; kingdom Bacillati; phylum Actinomycetota; class Actinomycetes; order Mycobacteriales; family Nocardiaceae; genus Rhodococcus; species Rhodococcus sp. D-46. Next base: position 64,641 of record NZ_JAANTF010000006.1, read on the forward strand.
GAAGGATCCGACGGCGGCAAACAAGACGACCTTCGGGTCGGGCATGTTCCAGATGACCGAGGCAGTCGCCAACGATCATTACTCCTACGTTCGGCGCGACGGATACAACTGGGGACCGGACGGCACTACCTCCGACACTGCCGGTGTACCCAAGAATGTCGTCGCATCCATCATCACGAACAACAGCACAGCGGCCAACCAGGTGTTGTCCGGTGATCTGAATGCCGCTGCCGTCTCCGGCCCCGATCAGGACCGCATGAACGCCGCGAACTTGGATACCGTCAAGCAGCCTGCTCCAGCGGGCGAGATGTTCTTCAACCACAGTCCCGGCAATCCGACGAGCGATCCTGCCGTACGCAAGGCGCTGGTCCAGGCTCTCAATCTCGACGACCTCGCCGAGATCTTCACCGCCGGCCGCGGAACCCGATCGACCACGATGGTGTCCATCGAACCGCGGGCCTGCATCTACGACTCTGTCGCCGGAAACCTACCGGACTTCGATACCAGTGCGGCCGCAGCAACTCTCGAGTCTGCGGGCTGGAAGGTCGGCGCGGACGGTAAACGCAGCAAGGACGGCACACCGCTCCGAATTCGGATGGTCTACGAGACGTTCGGCGACGCGACCGATGCTGCCGCCGACGTCGCAGTCAACGCGTGGAACGACCTGGGCGCCACCGTTGAACTCACCAGTGGAGACTCGAACAAGATTCTCGATGTCGCACTCAGCGGCAAGGACAACACGGCGTGGGATGTCGCGTGGGAGCCGATCAACGTCGCGCTGCCCAGCATGCTGGTCCCCTTCCTCTCCGGTCCGGTGCCCGCTGCGGGAATGAACTTTGCGTCGATCTCCAACCCGGCCTACGACGCAGCCGTCACCAAGGCTTCCGGGCTGACGGGCGAGGACGCTTGTGCCGCTTGGGCAGACGCTGAGTCCGAGATCATCAAAGCAAACTCGGCGGTACCTTTTGCCGACAAGATCACGACTCTCTACTTCAACAATGCGGGTCTTGCATTCGGCCGCAATTTCATCGGTTCGGCCCTGCGCCTGTACCAGTAGACCGCCGGTAGCGACCGGGGAAATCGTCGTGTTTCGCCGGTCGCTGTCGGTATACGGACAGGTATTCACTGATCCTGACGGTTTTCGTGGGAGCGGACGAAAATCGACCCGATTTTCGTGAGGATCGACAGAGATGCGCGTCACGTCATGCGCCAAGATTTAGCAGTCAACACTCAACCGCGCCCTCACGTTTTTCGCTCGGGCCCCTGCTCCATCACGGAGGCACCATGAAACACCGCTTCTATCCAACACTTGCGGCAGCCGCAGGGCTCACGCTTGTGTTGTCTGCTTGTGGCTCGGGAGGCACGTCCTCGGGCGCCAGTGGCGGTGAACCGGCCACCGACGGGACCTTCCGTTTCGCCCTGCAGGCCGATCCGGGTGCACTCAACCCGATCATGTCGGCCGCCTCGGCGACCGCCGAGTTGTCTCGTTTGGCGTACGACTACCTGATCTACCAGGATCCCGATACCAGTGAAGTCGGACCGTGGTTGGCGGAGAAGTGGGAGGAGACCCCGACCTCGGCGTCCTTCACCATCCGTGACGGGGTGACCTGTACCGACGGATCGACGCTGACACCGCAGACCGTCGCGGACAACATCAACTTCGTGGCCAACCCGGACAACGGTTCACAGTTGCGCGGGTCCTCCGTACCGACCGGCGCCACTGCGACTGCCGATCCGGCAACGCGCAGTGTCACGGTGACCACTCCGGCGCCGAGCCCGTTCCTTCTTCTCAACGTCGGTCGCCTGCCGATCCTGTGCGAGGCCGGATTGAAAGATCCGACAGCGTCGAACAAGAAGTCGCTCGGCACCGGCATGTTCGAAGTCACCGAAGTTGCCGCCAACGACCACTACACGTTCCAGCGTCGCGAGGGCTACAACTGGGGCCCCGACGGCACGACCTCCGACACCCCGGGCGTCCCCAAGACGGTCGTCGCCGCCATGTCGCCGAACGTGAGCACCGCCGCAAATCAGCTGCTCTCGGGTGAACTCAACGCAGCTCCGATCGCCGGTCCGGACAAGGACCGCGTCGCGGCAGCCAATCTGGACTCCGTCGGTCGGCCTCTGCCGGCAGGCCAGATGTACTTCAACCAGATCGCGAGTAATCCCACCAGCGATCCCGCAGTGCGCAAGGCCCTGATCCAAGCGGTCGATCTCGACGACCTCACTCAGGTCATCACCGCCGGACACGGGGTCCGGGCAACCAGCCTCGTCGCCGTCGAACCGCGCGCCTGCGTTTACGACTCTGTCGCAGGCAACATTCCGGACTTCGACCTCACTGCCGCCAAGGCAACACTGGACGGCGCTGGTTGGACCGCCGGCGCTGACGGCAAGCGAAGCAAGGATGGCAAGCCGCTCAATCTCCGCCTCGTGTACGACGGCACCGACGATCCGCGCAACGCGGCGGCCGAACTTGCTCAGTCGGCGTGGTCCGAACTCGGCGCAAACGTCGAGGTGACCGGGGGCGACTCGAACAAGATCATCGACGTCATTCTGAGCGGCAAGGACAACTCTGCCTGGGACATCGCCTGGGTCCAGGTCAACTCCTCGCTGCCCAGCACCTTCACTGCGTACTTTGCCGGGCCGGTTCCCGCAGCAGGCAAGAACTTCGGATCGGTCAGCAACCCCGCCTACGAAGCAGCAGCCACCAAGGCTTCCGGTCTGACCGGTAGCGACGCTTGTGACGCCTGGGCCGACGCCGAGTCGGAGCTCACCAAGACGATCGCGGCCGTGCCCTTCGCAGACTCCGTCATGAACGTGTACTTCAACAAGGCCGGACTCTCATTCGGCAAGTCGCTCAACGGTTCTGCGCTGCGTCTCTACCAGTAGGCCGTCCGCCCACTCTGAAATATCTTCCCGCCCCAGCATCCCGCCCTCCGGAAAGACAGCCCATGAGTCAAACTATTGAAGCCGCGAAACCAGAAGCGGCGCCTCAGGCTCGAGCAAAGTGGCTCGAGTCCGACAGCTGGCCCGCATATCTTCTGCGTCGTTTCGGCACCTTCGTGATTTCACTCTGGGCGCTGGTGACTGCGGCGTTCCTGATGCTCCAACTGATTCCGGGAGACCCGGTTCGGTTGGCACTGGGAATGAACGCACCGGTCGAACTGGTCGAGACAACGAGGTCTCAGCTCGGTTACGACCTTCCCTTGTGGCAGCAGTACTTCCGATTCGTCGGCGGGTTGCTGAGCGGGAATCCCGGTGACTCGATCACCTTGAGGACTCCGGTCTTCGAGGTGATCGCGTCCCGCCTACCGGCAACACTCGAACTGGCTGTACTCACAGTCGTCACGGTGCTGCTAGTGGGCATTCCGATCGGCCTCATCTTCGCTGCACTGACCCGCAACGGTCGACGACGCGGAGTCGAGATCGGTTACACCGCAACGTCGGGCACCATCGCCGTGATCCCCGAGTTCATGTTCGGTACGGCGCTGGTCTACCTCTTTGCCGTCACGTTCCCTGTTCTGCCCGTCGCCGGCCGAGGTGGACCGGAAAGCTACATCCTCCCGGTCGCGGCCATGTCGATCGGTGCCATCGCCTCGATGTCGCGCATCGTCCGTGCAGAGGCGCTCGGCGTGTTGGACATGGACTACATCCGTACGGCGCGCGCCAAGCGAATGCCCGTGGCACGAATCTACTTCCGTCATGCAATGCCCAACCTCATGACGTCGACGCTGACGCTCGCCGGACTCCTCCTGGGTGGTCTGATTGCCGGCACCGTGCTCATCGAGAGCATCTTCGCCTGGCCCGGCATGGGCATGGCGCTGGTCAAGTCCATCACCGAGAAGGACTACCCGCTCGCCCAGACACTGGTCGTGATCTACGGCGCCATCGTCCTTCTCATCAATTTCATCGTCGACGTGGTGCTCGCTCTCATCGACCCACGATCCACAATTCGGGAGAACTGAGTTGAGCACCTCACCTACGGCCCCCACTGCGGCCCCCAAGACGCCCCCGCGACGACACTGGATCGTCGGAACGTTCCGCACCCCATTGGGAATCCTGGCCCTCACCTTCCTGACCGCTCTGATCGCCCTCGTCATCTTCGGACCGATGATCTGGGGTGACGCCGCTGTCGCAGCCAACCCGAAGGCACTCTCTCAGGGACCGAGTTCCGAGCACATCTTCGGCACCGACGCCGGCGGGCGTGACGTCTTCGCCCGCACGATGACCGCCGCGAGACTGTCGGTGCTCATGGCTCTCGGAGCCGTCGCACTCGGTGTCACAATTGGCCTGATACTCGGTACGCTCCCGACGCTCGCTCCCCGCTGGGTCGGACGAATGGTCGTGGCATTCCTCAACTTCGCCATCGCATTCCCCGGACTGCTCCTCGCGATCTTCCTGTTGGTCGTTCTCGGACAGGGTGCTGGCAGCGCGGTGATCGCCATCGGTCTCGCCCTGGCCTCGCCGTTCGCGAGGTTGACGTACGCACTGGCTTCGTCGGTCAACGGACGCGACTTCATCGACGCAGCACGCATCCTCGGGGTTACCAAGCCGGGGCTGCTGTTCCGCCACATTCTCCCCAATATCCGTGAACCACTCATCGTCAATGCCAGCATCGCTGTCGGCAGCGGCCTCGTGGTCTTCGCCGGACTCTCGTTCCTCGGCTTGGGCATTCAGCCGCCTGCATTCGACTGGGGCCGGATGCTCAACGAAGGTCTGTCGAAGATCTTCGTCAACCCGGCCACCGCACTCGCCCCCGGCATCGCCGTCGTGCTCGCCGGCTTGACCTTCACGCTGCTCGGCGAGGCCATTGCTCGCGGCGCGGGAGTTCGCAGCCCGATCAGCAGTCGCCTGCCGAAGTGGAAGCCGATCAACCGGAAAACTGCCCAGGCCGATTCGGCGCCCACCGACGAAGACGCGGTACTGACCGTCCGCAACATGTCCGTCGCAGTCCCCGCGGGTGACGACTGGCGTCGCCCCGTCGACAACATCAGTTTTACAGTTCACCGCGGCGAAACCGTGGGCATCGTCGGTGAATCCGGATCCGGAAAGTCACTGAGTTGCATGGCAATCGCGCAGCTGACCGACCACCCCACCGTGGTCGACGCCGGGCTCATCGAGTTCGACGGCACCGTGCTGATGAAGGACGGCAAGCGGCCGGACGACGCGGCTTCGCGCAAGGTTGCCCGCCAACTCGGCACACGTATGGCGATGGTGTTCCAGGATCCGATGTCGTCCATGAATCCGTCTCTCAAGGTCGGATATCAGGTCGCCGAGATCGGTTGGCTCCACGAAGGTATGAGCAAGGCCGACGCGAAGAAGGCGGCAGTCGAGCGACTGAACGCCGTCAAGATCCCCGACGCGCCCAGGCGTGCGAAGCAGTACCCCCACGAGTTCTCCGGCGGTATGCGTCAGCGCGCGATGATCGCCATGGGTCTGATGGGTAAGCCCGCTCTGATCATCGCGGACGAACCCACCACTGCGCTCGATGTGACCGTTCAGCGTGAGGTCCTCGGGCTGCTCCATGAGGTTCGCGAAGAAACCGGCGCCGCAATCCTTCTCATCTCGCACGACATGGCCGTCATCACCGGCATGTGCACCCGTGTCCTCGTCATGTTTGCCGGCGAAATCGTCGAAGACATCGCAGTCGACGATCTGATTGCCGGCCGTGCAAAGCATCCGTACACCCGCGCGCTGATCGCCGCGGTCCCCACCATGAGCACCGATCGCGACAAGCCGCTTGCCACCGTCGACGAAGCCTGGCAGGTGGAGAGCCTCGACGCCGAGGAGAGCACCGCCGACATCGAGTTGGAAGAACTGTTGGCTGTTGCAGAGGAGATCCGATGAGCAGACTCGAATTCCGTGACGTCAACGTCCACCTCGGTAGCGGTTCGAAAAAATTCCACGCCGTCAAGAACATCAATCTCGACATCCCCTCCGGATCGGTGGTCGGTCTCGTCGGTGAATCGGGTTCCGGAAAGTCGACACTGGCGCGAGCAACTGTCGGCCTGGCCGAGCCCAGTTCCGGCCAGATCCTTCTCGACGGTGTGGACGTCGCTCACGCCCGCGGCGCGACGGCTCGTCTGCGCCACCGGATCCAGATGGTCTTCCAAGATCCGTACTCGTGCCTCGACCCGCGAATGACCATCGGCCAGTCACTCGCCGAGGCGCTGAGGTCCACCGAGCGTCGTGACAAAGCTCGGCGCAGCCGCGGCGACCGCGCTGCCGAGGTCGCTCGACTCCTCACCACCGTCCAACTGCCGGTGGAGAAGGCGCACGAATACCCATCGTCGTTGTCGGGTGGTCAGCGCCAACGAGTTGCCCTCGCGCGGGCTTTGGCAGCCGCACCGGCAGTTCTGCTTGCCGACGAAATCACCTCTGCTCTGGACGTGTCCGTGCAGGGCGCGGTTCTGAATCTGTTGGTGGATCTGCAGAAGCAGCTTGGTCTGACGGTTCTGTTCGTCAGTCACAACCTGGCGGTGATCCGCTACGTCTGTGACCACGTCGCAGTCATGCTCGGCGGCGAGATCGTCGAGCACGGGCCGGTTCTCGACGTGATCGATTCGCCGAAGGAGCCGTACACGGCAAAGCTGTTGTCCGCGATCCCGACATTCGGGGAGCCGATGTTCCAATGACAACGCCGACCACTCTCGACTCCCCCGCTGCCGTAGCCCGTGCCGAAGAACGTCGTTCGGCGAGAATCCAGGATTACGCGTCCGTGGTTACACCGACCAGCATCGCCGTATCGGCGTCGGGACGCATTGCATACGTACGTACCGAAGCGAATCCGGCTGCGGATACCAACGAGCACTCGATCTGGTTGGCTTCCCCGCAACTACAGCTCACCGCGGGACCTGCCGACACCTCGCCGGCTTGGCATCCCGTTTCGACGCTGTTGGTCTTCGTTCGGCCGGATTCCTCGGGCACACCACAACTGTGGAAGGTCGACGCCACCGGGGGCCCGGCAACACAGCTGACCACCACGGCGCAGCTCCCGCTCGGCGCGGGGGCACCGGTGTTCTCTCCCGACGGCGCTCGGATCGCCTTCAGCGCCCCCGTCGACCGCACTGCCGCCGGATCGTCATGCCTCTTGGTGGCGAAGCGCCTCAACTACAAGGTCGACGGATCCGGTGTCCGGGGCAGCGTTCGGGCGCACTTGTTCGAGTTCGATCTGGCCGCCGGCTCACTACGGCAGCTGACGGACGGCGATTGGGACGCTTCGCATCCCGCGTACAGTCCCGACGGCACCGAACTGGCTTTCACCGCGGCGATGGACGGCGACGCCGATCTGACGCGGGCGAGTTCCGCCTGGACCGTATCGCTGACTGATCTCGCCTCCGCTCCGCGGATGTTGGGGCACGCACGCGGCATCGCAGGACCACTTGCATGGACACCTGCCGGCGACGCGGTCGTAGCCGTCGGTTGGCACACGCCGATCATTCACAACAACGAACTTCTTGTCCTGCACCGCGACCAGCGAGCGGAAGACCGCAGCCTGACGTCCGGACTCGACCGAAACGTCATGCCGGGCGGGACCGGTTATCCCGGTGGCGCACCGAGTTTCACCGCCGACGGCGACATCGTCTTCTGCATCCGCAACCACGGCTCCACCGAACTGCACAAGGTCGATTTCGGATCAGGCTCCGTCTCACCACTTCTCACCGGCGAGCAGACAGTGGTCTCAGGCCTTGCCCTGACGTCCGGGCGAGCCGTCGTCGCGCTGGCAACGGCGACATCCTTCGGCGAGGTCGCCGTCATCGACCTCGAGACTCGTGCAGTCGAAACGGTCACCGAATTGAACACGGAACTGACAACTTCCGTCGCGTTTCCAGTCGCCTCCGAGCGTTGGTTCGACATCAGCGACGGCACCCGTGTTCAGGGTTGGATCCTGCGCGACCCGAACGTCACGGGCGCCGGTCCGCTGGTTCTGGACGTCCACGGCGGACCACACAATGCCTGGACCGGAACGCCCACCGTGATGCACGCATACCACGCGGAACTGGTCGCGCTGGGATTCACGGTCTTGATGATCAATCCGCGCGGAAGTGACGGCTACGGAAACGACTTCTTCGACGGTGTGCGGGACGGCTGGGGTGAGGCGGATCGTGCCGACCTGCTCGAACCGGTCGAAACCCTTGTCGCCGAGGGGATGGCAGATCCGGAGCAACTGGTGCTCACGGGCTACAGCTACGGCGGATTCATGACGTGCGCCCTGACGTCCGTCACCGATCGGTTTGCCGTCGCAGTCGCCGGTGGTCTCGTTTGCGACATCGCGAACACGGCCGGCCCCTCAGACGAGGGCATCTTGCTGCAGACGGTCGAATTCGACCCGCAGTCATCTCGGGTACAGGAACTTTCGCCGCTGGGGCGAGTCTCCCAGGTGACGACACCGACGCTGATCCTTCACGGCGGCAGCGACGTCCGTTGCCCGGTCAACCAGGCCGAACAGTGGTTCGGTGGACTGCGTTTGGCCGGCACCCCGACCGAGTTGGTGGTTTTCCCGGACGCGTCACATGCCTTCGTGTTGACGGGTCGGCCGTCCCACCGACTGGAGTACAGCACTCGTCTCGTCGACTGGATCGAACGGCACCTCTCCCCCAAGCCCGCACTGACCACGGTCGATCCCGACTACTGGCAGTACCGACTCGACACCCTGAGTGCGAAGTACGGGGTGCCCGGCGCCTCACTGGGAATTCTGACCACAACCCGCAGCGGATTCTCCCGCACCGTGGTCACGTCCGGTGTCGTCAGTACCCGCACCGGCGTCGCGGCTACGCCCGACACGCTGTTCCAGATGGGTTCGATCAGCAAGGTCTGGACGGCCACCCTGATCATGCAGCTCGTCGAAGAAGGATTGCTGGATCTCGACTCACCTGTCCGGAACATCTTGCCGGACTTCGCAGTTGCCGACGCGGTAGCCACCGAAACGGTCACGACTCGCCACCTGTTGACTCACACCAGTGGCATCGACGGTGACGTTTTCATCGACGGCGGGCGCGGCGACGACTGCGTCGAGCGATACGTCGCATCACTGAAATCAACGGTGCAGCTCTTCGCCCCCGGCACCGATTGGTCGTACTGCAACACCGGCTTCGTGATCGCCGGACGAATCATCGAGGTTCTCCGAGGTAAGAGTTGGGACGCGGTTCTGCGCGAGCGGATCATCGAACCGCTCGGCCTGACCAAAACCACGACCCTGCCTGAGGAGACGGCACTGCACCGCGCTGCAGTCGGACACGTCGGCGCTGCCGCAGTCGGGCACGTCGGCGGCGCCGACAATCTCGAGCAGACACCACAGTTCCTCATCCCCCGCTCGATGGGCCCCGCCGGCCTCATCAACAGCACGGCCGAAGATCTACTCCTGTTCGCTCAGGACTCGATGCGCGAGGACCCGGTTCTCCTTCGGCGTTCCACTCATCTGGCGATGCTCGAGGAGCGCCGCCAGATCGGTGACGTGTCGTCAGCGGACATCATGGGAACCACGTGGCTGCTGCACAATTGGGGCGGGGTACTGGCTCATGGCCACAATGGCGGAACTCTCGGCCAGCAGTCGTTCTTGCGAGTGGTGCCGTCGTGCGGTCTAGCCGTGGTCCTGATGGCCAACGGTGGAGCAATGGACGCTCTCTCCGGCGATCTTCTGGCTGAAGTAATCGGTTCCATAGGCGGCGTCAGTGTGACACCGGCATTCTCGCCTGGTGACCCCCACACCCGCGTCACGTCCTCACCTGAAGAACTCGATGCGCTGTGCGGCCTGTACCGCGATGCCGCAGCCGATTTCGTCTTGGAAAGGACCGGCGGTTCCCTGACCGCCCGCCGCACCGATCACATCGACCCTTCGGTCACCGCCGAAAGCGCAGAGTCCGTCTCTCTCAGCCTGATCGAAGTTCACCCTGGAGTATTCGCGACCCAACTACCTCAATCAGCAGGTTGGATCCGGATCACTTTCTCCGACAACGGGAGTACACAATTGCTACACGTCGGAAGCCGCGCGTATCCGCGAGTGAACAACCGATGACCATTCTCCGCGATCTGGCCGAGCGCCAACTTCCTCAGATCCTCGAGGACGCCATCGCGCTCATCGAAGTCGAGTCGCCGTCACACGATCTCGAAGCTGTTGCCCGCAGCGCGAAGTGGACGTCAGATCTTGTCCACGAACGACTCGGCGTGACACCGGAGTCGATAGTGACGGAAGGCCGAACCCATCTGGTGACCCGTTTCGGCAGCTCACCGACGCGGTTGATGCTGCTCGGTCATCATGACACCGTGTGGCCGATCGGCACCCTGACACGCCTGCCCGCAGCCGTCACCGACGGAGCGCTCCGAGGTCCGGGCGGACTCGACATGAAACTTGGTGTCGTTCAGGCAATCCACGCTCTCGCTATCGTCCGGGAGCTGCACGGCGACGATGCACTCGACGGAATCACACTCCTCGTGACCGGTGACGAAGAAATCGGTTCACCCACGTCGCGGTCCCTCATCGAGGAACTTGCGGCAGGCGCGGTACTGGTTCTCGAGGCCGGCGGTGACGGTGGCGAACTGAAGACTGTCCGCAAGGGAGTGTCGCTGTATCGGATCCATGTTGCCGGTCGCGCCGCCCACGCCGGGCTGGAGCCGGAAAAGGGCATCAACGCTGCAGTAGAACTGGCTCGTCTCGTGATCGCGATCAACGACTTGTCCTCGCCTGCGCAGGCAACCACCGTCACCCCGACTGTCATTTCAGCCGGAACCACAACCAACACCGTTCCGGCAGAAGCCTTCGTCGACGTGGACGTGCGCGCGACCAGCGCTGCCGAGCAGGAGCGCGTCGATGCGAATATCCGAGCCCTGCAGGCAATCCACCCCGCAGCCGTAGTCACGGTCTCGGGTGGCGTCAACCGTCCCCCTCTCGAAGCGACGATGTCCGCACCGTTGCTGGCGTTGGCGGAACGCGTTGCGCTCGAGCATGATCTGACTCCTCCCGTCGGCCTCGCCGTCGGCGGAGCCTCGGACGGAAACTTCACTGCCGGCATCGGCATCCCCACCCTCGACGGCCTCGGTGGCGTCGGCGGCGGTGCACACGCCGAGACCGAGCATGCGCTCGTGTCCGCAATCGCTCCGAGAACGGCGTTGGTTGCGGGCCTTATTCGTTCGATCACGTCTGAAGGGGGCCCTCGTGTCGAAAAGCAAAGCGGTTGAGTTTCGAGAACTGGTCGATACCCGCGAAATAGCCGATCTATCCGCCGTTTTCGACGAGATCTGGGCTACCAGTCCCGGACCGGCTCATTTCGGCACTGCGATGTTGGTTGCGCTTCACCACGGTGGTCACTACGTGGTGGGAGCCTTTTCCGAAGGCGAAATGATCGGTGGTTGCGTCGGATTCTTCGTCGAGCCTCTCGGCGAGGTTCTGCACTCACACATCGCCGGAGTACTACCGGGACACGCAGGCAAGGGAATCGGCCGCGCCCTCAAGCATCATCAGCGAGACTGGTGCATCGAGCGCGGCGTCAGGACGATCCGGTGGACCTTCGATCCACTGGTCGCACGAAATGCCTATTTCAACATTCAGCGTCTCGGAGCCGAACCGGCCGAATACAACCCGGATTTCTACGGGTCGATGGCAGACGGAATCAACGCAGGCGACGCCAGCGATCGTATGCTCGTCAGCTGGGACCTCGACGTCGATGGATCTCCGAGTTCTACTGTGGCCGTGAATGATACATTCAAGGTGCTTCAACCCACCGAAGACGGTACGCCTCGAATGCTCCCGATCCCACCCGACTGCGTCGATATCGCAGTCGGAATACCCAGAGACATCGAGCATCTGAGAACAGTCGACCGCGCCTCTGCCTTTGCCTGGCGACACGCGCTTCGCGAGTACCTCGAACCACTGATCGCCTCGAAGGAATGGCAATCGACCGGCTTCGACCCCAGCGGCTATTACATGTTCACGAAAATCTGCGAGACAACCGGAGAAGAGCAAGTCCATGCACATTGAGTCCGTCGAATTGCGCGAACTGCGCATCCCTCTCGTCTCCCCCTTCACCACGTCATTCAGCACCCAGCTCGAGCGCAACACCCTCGTCCTGAAAGTGAGCGGCACCACCGACGGCCCCAACGGTCCGGTGGAGACCGTCGGCTGGGGCGAGTGCGGCTCGCTCAGCGATCCGTACTACAACTCCGAATACACCGCTGGTGCGCGGGCGATGCTTCGCGAGTATCTTGTTCCGACGCTACGTAAGTCGCAGTCGGATCAACCGCTCACCGCCGAGACGGTCGGCAGCGTACTTCACCACATCGTGGGTCACCAGATGTCGAAGTCGGCTATCGAAATGGCAATTCTCGATGCTGAATTGCGCGCTCGCGGACAGTCTTTCGCTCGGTACCTCGGTGCCACTCGCACGCGAGTTCCCTCGGGAGTGTCCGTCGGCATCCAGGACAGCATCCCTCAACTGCTCGAGACCGTCGGCAACTATCTGTCGCAGGGTTACGTGCGAATCAAGCTGAAGATCAAGCCGGGCTGGGACATCGCTCCCGTGGCTGCGGTGCGCAAGGAGTTCGGCTACGACGTTCCTCTGCAGGTCGACGCGAATGCCGCGTACACCCTCGTCGACGCGCAGTTGCTGCGCCGCCTGGACGAATTCGCATTGCTCCTCATCGAACAGCCGCTGGCCGAGGACGATTTGGTGCAGCACGCCAAGCTCGCCCAGTCCCTCTCGACTCCGATCTGCCTCGACGAGTCGGTCGAGTCGGCCAAGGATGCGGCGGATGCCATCACGCTCGGTGCCGCTTCGGTCATCAACATCAAGCCGAGCCGTGTCGGTGGATATCTGGAAGCCAAGCGCATCCACGATCTCGCCTCGGCACACGGTATTGCGGTGTGGTGCGGCGGGATGCTCGAGACCGGAATCGGCCGCGCCGCCAACGCAGCCCTCGCGGCGCTGGACGGATTCACGCTGCCCGGCGACATCTCGGCGTCCGATCGCTTCTACAAGGAAGACATCACCGAACCTTTTGTCATCGAGGACGGCCACATCGCCGTGCCGCAGGGACCGGGCTTCGGTGTGACTCCGCGCGAAGACGTCATGGATCGCTTCACGGTCGGAACCGAGATTCTGTAGGTCCGTCACACAGTTACGCAGCAGCCACCTCCACCTTCACCCCGGAGGTGGCTGTTCGTCGTTTGTGTCGGTAGGGGGGTGCATAGTGATTCGGACATGACGTTCTGCACCGAAAGGCCCCCGATGAGTAGCTGGTCCGATCGCCCGATCTGCGCGTTCGACCTCGAGACCACGGGGCGGGATCCGTCGACCGCTCGTATCGTCAGTGCCTGCGTCGCGGTGATCGACGGTTCGAGTGTCGAAACACGCACGTGGCTACTCGATCCCGGCGTCGACATCCCCGCCGGCGCCTCGGCTGTTCACGGCATCAGCACCGAGTTCGCGGCGCAACACGGCCAGGATTATTCCGAGGGCTACGAAGAGATTCGCGAGGCTCTGCACAATTCCTGGGCGCGCGATCACGCCGTCGTGGCGTTCAATGCCTCCTATGATCTGACGGTCATGCATGCCGAGGGTCTGCGCATCGGCAAGCCTGCATTCGTTCCGGGGTTGGTGATCGATCCGTACGTGATCGATCGGGCGATGGATACGTTCCGCAAGGGCAAGCGAACGCTTGCGGCCGTGTGCGAGCACTACGGAATTTCATTGGAGTCGGCGCACGAAGCCGAGGCCGATGCCAAAGCTGCGGCAGCGTTGGCCCGCGAGTTGGCCGTGCGGTTCCCCGACATCCTGGGGCTCGATCTCATGGTCGATCAAGCCGATTGGCACGCCGAGCGGCAACGCGATTTCGCCGAGTACCTTCTCAGCCAAGGGAGGGACGTGGCAGATGTGAACGGCCAGTGGCCGATTCGCATCATCGCCTGACGTCCTCCCCGGCTCGGACGACCGCGCGCTACGCCGGGACCGGCGGCCACACCGGCGCAATGGACCACGGACGGGCTGTTTCGAGCTGCGACGCAACCTGAATCAGCAGATCTTCACGGCCGAACGCGCCGACCAACTGCACGCCGATCGGAACGCCGGCCGAGTCATGACCCATCGGCAAGGAAATCGCCGGCTGACCTGAACTGTTGAACGGACTGGTCAAGCCGCTGTACCCGGCCGAATGCTCCCAGATCGACATAGGATTCGCCGTATCGAGCAGACCGAGCGGAGCTGCCGGCCGAGCCATCGTCGGAGTCAGCAACAGGTCGTGATCGACAAAGAACGCACCGATCACCTGGGCGGCCCGCTCGAGTTCCTGCAGCGCCTTGACGACGTTCGTCGCACTTTCGGACTTCGCGCGGTCGTAGATCATCCGCGCCATCGGCTCGAGGTCGTCGTCGCGGATCGCGCGGTTCAGGGCGTCGAGTCGTTCGTCGACCTCGATCGTCATCGGAATGCCCATCAACACCGAAAGCCCGGCAGTGAGCGCATCGAGCGGAAAGTTCGGGGCACTCTCGGTGACATCGTGACCGAGTTCTTCGAGCAGGCCGGCAACACCGGTCGCGACGGCCGAGCACTCCGGGTCCACCGGTGTGCCGTCAGGAAGAGCGTTACTCAGACCGATCCGCAACCGTCCGGGATCGGCACCCACTTCCTCGATGTACGGCCGCTTCGGCGCCAGGATCACGTAAGGATCGCCCACTGTCGGCCCGGCGGACAGATCGAGAAGCAACGCAGTGTCGCGGACACTTCGGGTGAGCGCGTGATGAACACTCATCGGCGACGAGAAGAGCGTGCGCGCCGGTGCCGTCGGAGTACGTCCTCGGCTCGGCTTGAGGCCTACCAGGCCGCAGGCCGATGCGGGAATACGGATCGATCCACCACCGTCGCTGGCATGCCCGCCTGGCACGATCCCGACGGCAACAGCTACAGCCGTGCCACCCGAAGATCCGCCGGGCGAACGATCAAGGGCGTAAGGGTTACGGGTGGGTCCGAACAGCGCAGGTTCGGTACTCGCGTTCTTGCCGAACTCCGGGGTGTTCGTCTTGCCGATGACAACCAGACCAGCCTGGCGGTAGCGCTCGACGAGCGTCGAATCTTTTTCTGCCACAGCGTCGGCGAACAATCGAGATCCATTGGTGCTCGGCAATCCTGCGACGTCCATGCCGAGGTCTTTGATCACGAACGGGACGCCGTGCAGTGGGCCATCCGGCAGGCCGCCTGATACCTCGTTGCGCGCTTCCTCTCGGCGCTCACTGATCACCGCGTTGACTGCCGGGTTGCGCTCGTCGAGCCTGTCCAGACTGAACTCGAGGACTTCCTTGGCGGAGACGTCGCCGCTCTTGATCGCTTCGGCCAGGCCGGTCATGTCGTTGTTGTCGAACAAATCCTGCATCGATGCCCTCATCACTCGTGTCGAACTCTGCCGATAGTGAGGTCCGTCATATCAACCGGAGTGGCGACGCAGTTCCGAAATTCCGCTTGGCGGGACCGATCAGAGAATCAAGCCCTCACAGAATCAAACCTTGCCGCCGCGCTTCCACGACCGCTTCGTGACGACTGCGGACGTCGAGTTTTCCCATCAGATTCCTCATGTACGTCTTGATCGTTTCGACGCTCAGGGACAACCTCTCGGCGATCTCGGCATTGCGCAGTCCGAGAGCGACGTACCCCATCACCTCCCGCTCGCGTGGCGACAGGACAACGGTGTTCGCGACTGGAGTGTTCGCGGAAGGTTTCGGCGACGCCAACGACCGCAACTTTGCCTCGACCGCGAGGACCTGCGCGCTGAGAGCCATGTCCTCGAGGTTCGCCGCGATCTCGCCGAGCGCCAGGACGCTCTCGGTCAACCCTTCGGATATCTGGGCATCGCGGTTCGAACCATGTTCCACCGCAGCGGTATCGAGCATCGCCACCCGACGATCCACTTCGTCGCGAATCTCGAATTCTCGGGCCAACGCGTACGACGATCGCATCATCGTCTCGGCGATCACGTCGCCGATCGGCAGGTTGGCACGCAGTCCTCCGTAGATCGCTCCGCGAGTAACCCCGCGTACGACGATCGGGACTGCCATCAAGGATTCGATCGCTTCGGTGCCCACTTCGTAGTCGTAGTCGTGAGTGATGTGCGACGAGTTCGCGTAGTCCTGGACCGCGCCCGGTCGTTGTTCTGCGATCGCCCGACCGCCGAGTCCGCATTCGGCGTCGATCCGCAGGTTTCGCAGGATGTTGCTGCGCGTGCCGACGTGACCGGTGATGGTCAGCGACCGGTCGCTGACGCAGCCGCCGAACAGAACCGGCAACTCGGTTTTGGGGTGCAGCCGACGCAGTTCGGCGCGCAACGCGTCGTCGTCGCTCGGTCTCAGTACCCTGTTCACTCTCACCTCCACGTACCCAATTCAGAGGGTAGCGGCACCTTTGGCTGGGCAATAGCGTGCATCCAGGCCATTTGTAGTGCCGATCACACTTATCGTGACACCAACCGTGCCACGTCGCCTTCGGAGGAACCGTGTCTGTCCCGACAGCTGTTGCAGCCAACAACACCCCGCTCAGTCCGCTGCGTTTTCTCGAGCGCAGCGCCGCGGTGTTCCCCGAGCGCACCGCCGTCGTTCACGGCGACCGGACCTACTCGTACCGAGAGTTCGGTGACGAGGTCGCGGCTCTGGCCCGCGTCCTGCGTGAACGCATTCAGCCCGGTGACCGCGTTGCATACCTGGCGCCGAACGTACCCGAGATGCTGTTCGCGCATTTTGCCGTTCCCCTCGCCGGCGGGGTCCTGATCGCCCTGAACTCACGCCTCGCCGGTCCCGAACTCGAATACATTCTCGATCACTCGGGAACCACGATCCTGTTCGTGGACTCCGAATTCGTCGGTTCGGTCACCTCGTCCAAGGCAAACGTGGGGAGCCTGCGTGAGATCGTCGAGATCCCGGACTCCACCGTCCCCTATCCGGACGTTCCCACCGGAATCGTCACCGGGCAGTACGCCGATCTGATTGCCGAAGGCGAAGCTCTCTCCGATCAGCCACTGCACTGGGGCGTCGACGACGAGCAGCAGTGTATCGCCATCAACTACACCTCGGGTACCACCGGAAAACCCAAGGGCGTCATGTACTCCCACCGCGGGGCGTACCTGAACTCGCTCGGCGAGACATTCCACAACGGCTTCGACGGAGCGACGAAGTATCTGTGGACACTGCCGATGTTCCACTGCAACGGGTGGTGCACGCCGTGGGCCGTCACTCAGGCCGCGGGCACACACATCTGCCTGCGCGCGGTCCGCGCCGATGCGATCTGGGACGCCATCGACAATCTGGGCGTGACACATCTGTGCGGCGCTCCTACCGTCTGCTCCACCATCGCCGACGCAGACCAGGCCCACAAGGTCGACGCCTTGCGCATCACCACCGCCGGCGCTCCCCCGTCACCGACGATCATCGGAAAACTCGAAGACATCGGTGTCACCGTCGTTCACGTCTACGGCCTCACCGAGGTATACGGCCCCTACACGATCTGCGAATACCAGGAAGCCTGGGACGACAAGCCGCAGTCCGAGCGCGCCGCACTTCTCTCTCGTCAGGGAGTCGGCATGGTGCAGGCCGAAAATGCTCGCGTTGTCGATGCCGAGATGAACGACGTCCCCGCCGACGGCCAGACCATGGGTGAGATCGTGCTCCGCGGCAACAACGTGATGCTCGGGTACTACCGCGACGAGGCCGCGACAGCCGAAGCATTTGCCGGTGGTTGGTTCCATTCCGGCGACCTCGGCGTCATGCATCCCGACGGATACATCCAGCTCAAGGACCGCGCGAAGGACATCATCATCTCCGGCGGCGAGAACATCTCCACCGTCGAGGTGGAGCAGGCGATCATGAGTCACCCCGCGGTGATCGACGTGGCAGTCGTCGGCGTTCCGGACGAGAAGTGGGGCGAGCGCCCGAAGGCATTCGTGGTGCTGGGCAAGGGATTACAGGCATCCGCCGAAGACATCGTCGAGCACACCCGCACTTTGCTGGCCGGGTACAAGGTTCCCCGCGACATCGTCTTCCCGCTCGACCTTCCTCGCACCCCCACCGGCAAGGTTCTCAAGTTCCAGCTACGCGCCGACAACTGACGCCGACGAAACCTGGATACTTGCATCCATGACCGAGCGCTCCGATGTACCCGGAACTGACCCCGCACAGTTTCGGGTACACGTCGCGTCTCAAGCGATCCGGTTGTTCTCGGAGAACGGGTACGAAGCCACCACCGTCGAGCAGATCGCCGCTGCCGCCGGTGTGTCGCGTCGGACGTTCTTCCGGCAGTTCCGCTCCAAGGAAGACGTGATCTTCGCCGATCACGAGTCCCTCCTCGAACACGTCGCAGAGTTCCTCGCGTCCGATTCCGCCGACCCCTGGGCGTCCGTGTGCGAGGCCGCGGGACTGGTCTTCGATTTCTTCCGCAGGAACCGAGACCTGTCGATGCGGCGATACCGCGTCGTACAGCATGTTCCGGCTCTTCGCGACCGCGAACTCGTCACCGGATTCCGCTACGAGCGCCTCTTCGTCGACTACCTGCGCAGCGCTGTGCCCCGCGAGCCTGTCCTCGAGGTTGTCGGTTTTGCCGCAGCTGTCACCGCGTGCCACAACTACCTCTTGCGAAGCATGATCAAAGGCGACGAGGACGCCACAGCTGATGCACTAAGTCAGGCATTGCTCGACGTTCGGCGGACATACGGCGTGGCACCCGGGTCCAAGACCAGCACGCCAGAATCGAAGTCCGTGCTGGTAGTAGCCTTTCCCCCGGGCACGTCCGCTGATGAGATCAGCAGAAAAATCCACGAACAACTCGGCTGACACTGCTCGTGCACCGAAACTTCACACACCCATCCCTTGACCTGGCACTCAGTGCCGTGTTTGACTGGGGTCATGGGCACCGGTCTGTCCGCGAATCTCGCTGGTAACGCCGGAGCCGCACCGACCGCCTTCAAGCCACCTTCACCAAGGAGCGTTCCCATGGCAGGAAACCCGGATTTCAATCTCTTCGCACTGAACGAAGAGCACGACGAACTGCGGGCTGCTATCCGCGGACTCTCCGAGAAGGAAATCGCGCCGTACGCCAAGGACGTCGACGAGAACGCACGTTTCCCCGAGGAAGCGCTCACCGCTCTCAACGCGTCCGGCTTCAACGCCATCCACGTTCCCGAGGCTTACGACGGCCAGGGCGCCGATTCCGTCGCCACCTGCATCGTCATCGAGGAAGTCGCCCGCGTCTGTGGCTCCTCCTCGCTGATCCCCGCTGTGAACAAGCTCGGCACCATGGGCCTGATCCTCAAGGGTTCCGAAGAGCTCAAGTCCAAGGTGCTCCCGGACCTCGTCAACGGCGGAATGGCGTCGTACGCACTGTCCGAGCGTGAAGCCGGATCCGACGCCGCTTCGATGCGTACCCGCGCAAAGGCTGACGGCGACGACTGGATCCTCAACGGCTCCAAGTGCTGGATCACCAACGGCGGCAAGTCCACCTGGTACACCGTCATGGCTGTCACCGATCCCGACAAGGGCGCAAACGGCATCTCCTCTTTCATGGTCCACAAGGACGACGAGGGCTTTGTCGTCGGACCGAAGGAAAAGAAGCTCGGCATCAAGGGCTCCCCCACCGCTGAGCTGTACTTCGAGAACTGCCGCATCCCCGGCGACCGCATCATCGGCGAACCGGGCACCGGCTTCAAGACGGCACTCGAGACCCTCGACCACACGCGTCCCACCATCGGTGCTCAGGCTGTCGGCCTGGCCCAGGGCGCACTCGACGCGGCGCTGGCATACACCAAGGATCGCAAGCAGTTCGGCAAGTCCATCAGCGACTTCCAGGCTGTTCAGTTCATGCTCGCGGACATGGCGATGAAGGTCGAAGCCGCACGTCTGATGGTTTACACCTCCGCAGCACGCGCCGAGCGCGGCGAGAAGAACCTCGGCTTCATCTCCGCTGCGGCGAAGTGCTTCGCTTCGGACGTTGCCATGGAGGTCACCACCGACGCCGTGCAGCTGTTCGGTGGCGCCGGCTACACCACCGACTTCCCGGTCGAGCGCATGATGCGCGACGCCAAGATCACGCAGATCTACGAAGGCACCAACCAGATTCAGCGCGTCGTGATGTCGCGTGCGCTGTTGAAGTAAGGCACTTCGCGCCCCTGTGCGCCTTTCTGGTAGTTCTGACTACCGGAACGGCGCACAGGGGCTTGCCCCTAATTTTTGAGGAGAATCGTGGAACTCGTAGGCGTAATCGGCGGCGGCACCATGGGTGCCGGCATTGCCGAAGTTTGTGCAAAAGCCGGTAGCTCGGTACTGGTGCTCGAAACCAAAGAAGAATTTGCCGCCGCTGCTCGCGAACGGATCGCCAAGTCGATCAACCGCGGCGTCGCCAAGGGCAAGATCACCCAGGAAGAAGCCGACGCCGCGATCGCACGCGTCCGCGTCACCTTGGACATGGAAGAGTTCGCCGATCGCGATCTGGTGATCGAAGCTGCTCCCGAGATCGAAGCTCTCAAGTACGAGATCTTCGGCAAGCTCGACAAGATCGTCAAGCCTGCAGGCATTCTGGCGACCAACACCTCGTCGATCCCCGTCATCAAGATCGCCAAGGCCACCTCGCGCCCCGGCCAGGTTGTCGGCGTTCACTTCTTCAACCCCGTGCCGGTCATGCCGCTCGTGGAGATCGTGGTCAGCCTGACGACGTCCGAAGAGACCGTTCTCGCCGTCACCGACTACGCCAAGAACACCTTGCGCAAGAAGACGGTTCGCGCGGGCGACCGTTCGGGCTTCATCGTCAACGCTCTGCTCATCCCGTACCTGTGCCAGGCTGTCCGGATGCTCGAATCCGGCTACGCCACAGCAGAAGACATCGACGAGGCCATGAAGGGCGGCTGCGGCTACCCGATGGGCCCGCTGACGCTGCTCGACACCGTCGGTCTCGACATTGCCCTCGCAGCGGCAGAGTCCCTGTACGCGGAATTCGCAGAACCGCACTACGCTCCGCCGGCGCTGCTTCGCCGCATGGTCGACGCCGGTCGCCTCGGCAAGAAGACCGGTCGCGGCTTCTACGAATACGCCTGAGTCTGACCGCTTCACTCTTCCGGCCCCTCACCTGTTGCAGGTGAGGGGCCGGAGTTGTTTTCGGGCAGATCTAGCCGAATCCATTGACAAATTCGCGCGGCGCAGCAAAAGTCATCATGTGACAACAACCGTTGTCACATGAACGCAGGCGGAGGGTCAACCAGATGAGCAGCGATGCGGACACAGGTACTCGTCGGCCGAAGCCCCGGGAACTGCCAGCGCCCCGGGCCCTGCGAGCAGATCCGATCGGCCCCGGTTCCCTGACGTGGACACACTTCGGCGACGTTCGCGGTCTGCTGTATCTCGGACGCGCAGGCACGCTGCAGAACATGCATCCCGCGGTAAGTGGAGCGCTGCAGGACCATTCGAATTTTTTCGACAACCCGCTCGACCGCCTGTTCCGCTCACTGCCGCCCATCTACGGCGTCGTGTACGACCGGACCGAAGAGGGCACAGGCACGCTCGTTCGCAACTTCCACACCGATCTCAAAGGAATCGACGAAACCGGCGGGCGCTACCACGCCCTCGCTCCTGACACTTTCTGGTGGACACACGTCACGTTCTTCGAGGTGATACTCGATTTCAACGAGCGATTCGCGTACAAGAAGTTCACGGCGGAGCAGAAGGACCAACTTGTCCGTGAGGCCGTAACTTGGTGGCGCTGTTACGGACTCACCGATCGACCGGCTTTCGACGACTACGTCAGCTTCCGCACGTATTGGGAAGACATGCTCGACAACCACCTGATCAACACCCACACCACAAAATGGTCGACGCGCATCGCCGAGCACGACATCGCACCGGCTCCGAAGGTTCCGACGTGGCTGTGGCGTCTTAGCTCTCGCCCCACGATGGCCGTGGCGAACTGGATCGGCAAGGCACTGATGCCGGAGAAGGCACGCAAGACCCTTGAATGGGAATGGACGCCGCGCGACGAACGGATGTACTTCTGGTTCGCCCGCTTCCTGACATTGACAGATCGGTTCTGGCATCTGCTGCCGCTACGACTGCGGTATGCGCCGCGCGCCTACTCGGGCATCCGCGCGCAGGGTCTGTGAGCACTCGTCGGTAGGCTGGAGTGCGTGCCAGCCCAACTCCCCTCCGACGCGATCAGTGTCCGCGTGGACAGCTGGACGTGGGCGGTTCGGCTGTTCAAGACACGCTCGCAGGCGGCGACGGCCTGCCGATCGGGACACGTTCGGGTCAATGGAACGTCGGCAAAGGCGGCTCAGCAGGTGAAAGCCGGCGACGAGGTGCGGGTGCGTGTATCCGGCATCGAACGCATTGTCGTCGTGGTCAAGCCGATCACGAAACGAGTCAGCGCGGTGCTGGCCGCCGATTGCCTGCAGGACAATTCGCCGCCCCCACCACCGCCCGAACTGATCGCGTCCATTCCGCGACGTGATCGTGGCGCCGGCAGACCGACCAAACGCGAGCGACGCGACCTCGAGAAGTTGCGCGGCCTCGAGCCCTGATTGCTACCTCGAAACAGGCTGACGCAGAACCGTCTTCAGTTTCTCGGGCGGTGTACGGCGAGCGTCGCTGAGATAGATCTCGTGATGATCGCCGTTGAAGCTCAGGCCGTTCGACGGGATGAACGTGTTGTGCAGCCGGTCCAGGGTAGGAGCTTCGTCGTCGTACGAGCCGACGTGAAGAATCTGGACGGACAGACCTTCCTCCAACTCGAGAAACCTGACCTTGTCGAGAGCGGCAATCTCCTTCTTGGCCCGCACTGCCTTGGCCCGGACTGCGTCAATCGACGCAGACAGTTCGGTCTCCGTGATCCACTCCGGTTGCGAGATCATCATCGTCCAATCCCACGACGACTTGTCCCGCGTCACGAACACCTCGGGGTCATCTGCCCGCCACAACCCTTCCAGCGGGCCCACGACGAAGTCGCGATCCAGTTCCTTCTTGCTCGCGAATTTGGTCGCGTAGGACACCGAATACAGCGCTTCGAGCGCCTCGGAGTACTCGGTGGCAGTGTTGGGATCACCGTGACCGTCGACGGCGAAGTAGCCGAAGCGCGGGACGGTCACGAGGGCAAAATCGCGGCGCCCGGGGGAATAGAGATCCTTGTATGCCTTCTTGACGTCGTACTTCTCCATGCGCCACCCACCTGATCACTGGCCGAGTTTCAACGTTCGGAAACCTATCCGAGAACACCGACATTCCGATAGCGGACCACCGTCCCCTTGTTAATAGACCAGTGGACCTTTACTCTGGACGGGGTGACTACACCCCAGGCGACCGACGTCGCTCGAGTTCCGCGCCGCAGACCGTTGCGGATCGTTGCCATATCCGCGATTGTCGCGTCGATCTTGGCTCTGTTGTTCGTGTACCCGTGGTGGAGCTTGTTCGTCCGGCCGGACTGGCCGACAGCGGTGGCAGTTTTCGGCACCGTTCTATTTGCCGCCCTCCTGATCACCCTGCCTGCCACCATGATGCTCAGCCACGGACACACTGACCGCGATCCAGTTCGCCTGGTCGGCGACGCCCTCCTCGGAATCATCTGGGTCGTGTTCGTGTGGACCCTGCTCGGTGAAGTCCTGAGGCTCGGACTGCTCGTCGGCGGCGTGGATGACCCGCTTCGATCGAGGATCGTCGCCGTTGCGGCACTGATCACCTCGGCCGTTCTGCTGATCTGGGGCTATCGGGAAGCCATGAGACTGCCACGGATCAAGCAGGTCGACGTCACCATCCCCCGCCTTGGTGCGGGGATGGACAAACTTCGGGTAGTCGCGATCACCGACACTCACTTCGGGCCGATCAATCGCGAGAAGTGGTCCGAGCGCGTGATCGCGGCAGTCAACGATCTCGACGCCGACATCGTGGCCCACGTCGGTGACATTGCCGACGGAACAGTGGAGCAGCGCCTCGGCCAAGCCACCCCACTCGCGTCGGTGGAAGCCAGACTCGCTCGTGTCTACGTCACCGGGAATCACGAGTACTTCCACGAGGCTCAGGAGTGGCTCGACTACATGACCTCGATCGGCTGGGATGCCCTGCACAACCGGCACCTCGTCGTCACCAAGGGCGGCGACAACCTGGTCATCGCCGGAGTCGACGACGCCACCGCTCTGGGATCGAAGCTCGACGGTCACGGCGCGAACTTCGATATGGCCCTTGCCCGCACCGACCCCGATTTGCCGATCCTGATGCTCGCCCATCAACCGAAGCAGGTAACTCAGTCCGCTTCCGCGGGAGTGGATCTGCAGCTCGCCGGTCATACCCACGGCGGACAGATCTGGCCGTTCAACCTTCTGGTCAAACTCGATCAACCGTCGGTGCACGGGCTCACCCGTCACGGCGACCGCACGCAGTTGTACACAAGCCGCGGAACCGGGTTCTGGGGTCCACCATTCCGCGTGTTCGCACCGAGCGAGATCACCGTCCTGACGCTGCACAGCGCCTGAACGGGCTCAGCTCGTTCGGGTTGCCGCTCGCGCCGACAGCCCGACGAGCTGATTGATCAGACCTTCACGTAGGCCGGTTGCGAACATGTCGGCAGCAGGGGGCGCCTGCATCTCGTTCAGTACGACGACCATGGATTCGGCAGGCTCGGCAGTCGGCCACAAGCCTGCAACAATCACCAGGGTTACCTTGGCGAATTGAGCCGCGTCGCCCTCCGAGAGGTGAGGCAATTGCGAATGAATCAGCGACGCAAACCTTCCCGAGTTGACCGTTGCCCGCTTCTTGAAGTCACGGGCGAAGTCGACGGAGATGTTTCTTTCGAGGACACCTGCCATGACGCTCATCAACTCACACAGTAAACGCTGTGCGACAAGCGATTCCGCAACCGTCGATGCCACATGGATTTCAGTGGCGAACGGCGAGTCGTCGCCGGTCGGGGTCAACGACTCGGACAACCCGTCCAACCACGCAACCCAGTTCTCGTCGAGCACTTCGAGAAAGATGGCTTCGCGACTGTCGAAGTAGCGAAGCACGTTCGACTTCGCCAGTCCGACGCTCTCACTGAGCTCACGCAGGCTGATGTCGGCGACGGGCCTGGACCCGAGCATCGCGCGGGCCGCATCGAGAATCGCGCACCGACGCGCTTCGATCTGCTCAGGCCTGCGCGCGCGCTGAAATCCGTGGGTCGCCACCATCACGCAAGATTATCAGACCATCGTTCTATTGTTTGCTGTACTGCGGGTCAATTGTCCGAAGGTGCATGCTGCGCCACGACTCCCCTCGACGCCAGTTCGCGACGCAGCGAATCGGTATCGACGGACGCGAGATCGACTCGGTGCGTGCGGGTGGCCAAGGCTCGGACTTCCTCGGACAGGTCCGCCACCTGCTTACGCGTCGCGGCCTGGGATGCCTCGTCCTGTTCCGCCACGCGCTCGACCAACCAGGAAGCGAGTGTGGCAGTCACGATGCCCAGCAACGCAATTCCGCCGATCATCAATGCTCCGGCGATCATGCGCCCGGTCGTGGTAACGGGCGCCATGTCTCCGTAACCGACGGTCGTGACCGTCTCCATCGCCCACCACAATGCCGTTCCGTACGACGTGATGGCAGCGCCCTGCGCGTGACGCTCGGCATCGAGCATGGCCAGCGCCGCGACACCGATCAGCAAGGCCGTGGCACCAGTGGCGTAAATAACCACCCGTCCACGCAAGCTTTGCCCGCTCGAGCGGTGAACTATCGCAAGCAGTGTGACCAACCGAAGTAGGCGCAGCGGACGCAGCATGGGCAACACCACCATCGCCAAGTCCAAGAGATGCCTGACGAACCAGCGACCGCGGGCAGGTGCCAACCACAGGCGAACTGCGTAGTCGACGGCAAAAACGACCCACGCAGCCCACATCGTCCATTCGGTCAGACGATGTGGAAGGCCCGTCGGTTGCGCCAGCACTTGGTACGCGTACGCCACCAAGAAAAGGCAGGCCGCAGCGGTCAACGGGATGTCGGTGGCTAGCTGCCATTTCTCCGACGTCCACGCAGTGCGGCGGTGCGCCGACTTCGTCGATTCGTTCATCCGAGAAGTCTGACACCACCGCTACCTAGTGCCCGGCAGAACCGACTCAGATCCGAGTGTGCGTCAAGATGTTGAGCGCCGTGGGAACTGCCTCGATCGTGATAGGCAACGGTCCCACCCGATCACCGTCCGCGTAAGCGATGATGCCTTCGGAGACCAGCCGGACCTTCTTGGATCGGTACGTTTGCACGGCGTCGAGCGAGACGTGAGTTCCCTTGTACACCCGCGGAAACAGGCGCACCAGACGCAACCTCGAACCGTGCCCGACGACGGTCAGATCCAGCAACCCGTCCGACTTCGACGCTCCTGGCGTGATGAGCATGCCGCCACCGTACGAGCGCCCGTTGCCAACAGCCACGAGCGTCGCGTCCACCGTGATGACCTCGTCGTCGAGTTCGATCCGGTACGGCAGCGGCTTCATCTTCGCCAACTCGGCGAGCATCGCCAAGTTGTAGCGCATCGGTCCCTTGGGCCACGACATCCGATTGGCCCGTTCACTGACCAGCGAATCGAATCCGCTCGCGATGATCGTTCCCGACCAGACGACGGAACCGTCGGCCAGCGTGATCTTCGCCAGGTCGGACTGCTGCACGACGCCGTCGGCGATCACATCGGCGGCTGCCTCGGGATCGCCTGTGGGAATGCCGAACTCACGGGCGTGATCGTTACCGGTGCCCGCCGGGATGAGCCCGATAGGAGTATCGGTCAACGCGGCAGCCTGCAATCCGATGCTGATGGCACCGTCACCGCCGACCACCACCAGCGCGTCGGTACCCTCCTCGATCGCACGACGGGCCAATTTCTTGGCGTCGTCGGCGTCGGTTCCGATGATCTCGGTGACGGCAACTCCCCGAGCGCGCAGTCGCGCAACACCTTTGCGTCCGGCTGCAGGCGCGTGACCATGTCCCGCCATCGGATTGATCAGGACGGTAACCTTCTCGATCTGACTGCGGGTTTCGGTCACGGAATCAGCTTTCCAGGATTGAGAATGCCGGCAGGGTCCACTGCATTCTTCACTGCGCGAAGGATGTTCGCGCCCAATTCACCGATCTCGTCCTTCATCCATGGGCGGTGATCGGCGCCGACAGCGTGGTGATGGGTGATCGTGCCACCGGCGGCGATGATCGCATCGCCAGCGGCAGTTTTCGCCTTGTGCCACTGAGCGATCGGATCCTCGGTCTGCGCGCTGACGACGGTGAAGTACAGCGAAGCACCGGTCTTGTAGGTGTGCGAAATGTGGCACATCACGAGCGGCTGAGTCCCCTGCTCGACGAGAGCCTTGGTCAGCGCCTCGGTGACCGAGGAGCGCAGGTTCGCGAGGTTACCCCAGGTGGTTGCCGTCTCGAGGGTTTCGCACAGTGCGCCGACGTCGAGCAGAGCGTCACGCAGATACGGCGCATCGAATCGCCCGTGTTCCCAGCTGTTTCCGGGCTCCTCACCGAGCGACGTGCCGCCGTGAGCGGTGAGAATTGCGCGGGCCTCCGCCATCCGTTCAGCGGTGTGCGAAGCGGTGCCCTCGTAGGTAGTGATGCCGAGGCAACCACCGGTGAAGGCGTTCTCGCCGATCTTGTCGGTGGTCGCCAGATTCACGCCACTCTCGGCCTCGTCGGACAACCGCAATACTGTCGGAGCCGATCCTTCCTGGACAAGCTCACGCAATGCTGCTGCGCCGGTGGCGAAGTCGGGGAAGCTCCACCCTTCGCGCACTGTGGTCTCCGGCAGGCGGTGAACCCGCACACGCACGTGCGTGATGACGCCGAAGGTGCCCTCGGAGCCGACAAAGAGCTCACCCAGGTCGGGGCCGGCGGCGGATGCCGGCGCGCGCCCGGTCTCGACCACACCACTCGGGGTGACGACGGTGAGGCCCTGGACCATGTCCTCGAAGCGTCCGTATCCAGCCGACGCCTGTCCCGATGATCGGGTAGCGGCAAACCCGCCCAAAGTGGCGAACAAGAAGCTCTGCGGGAAGTGCCCGACCGAGAAGCCGTGTTCACGCAGTAGCTCCTCGGCACGAGGGCCGGTGGTTCCCCCGCCGAACGTCGCGATGCCCGACTCCTCGTCCAACCCGACGAGTTGATCGAACCGACGCAGGTCGAGAGAAAGAACTGCGTCGAACCCGTCGCGGATGGGATCGAGCCCGCCGACGACGCTGGTGCCGCCGCCGAACGGGACCACTGCGATCCGGTTGGCAGAGCAGTATCGGAGAACCTGCTCGACCTCTGCGTCTGTCCCTGGGGTGACGACTGCGTCCGGTGCGTCCTGTGGCTCGACGCTACGACGGCGAAGCAGATCCGGGGTGCTCTTGCCACCGGCCCGAAGGATTCGATCGGAATCCTTGGTACTGACGTACTCGGCCCCGACCAGCCCGGACAGCGCTTCGACATGCGACTGGGCCATAGCGGACGGAGCCACCTGGACGTCTTCGATGGCGAGACGCGATCGAGTCGGTGCGGAGACACCGAGAAATCCGGTCAACAATGATGTGACTGCGTCCGACAGTTCACGCTTCTTGGCCGGATCGCCCCAGGCGTCCCACTGCATCGGCGGTTGCAAGGCAGACTTTTCGGTGCTCATAGACACTAGTGTTACATATTTGTGTGATGTGTAAACATCCCGGTGGATCAATCCATCCATCAACCCATCGTCTTGGAACCGTCGATGGCTTCGCGAAGCATGTCCGCGTGGCCCGCATGCTGGGCCGTCTCGGCGATGATGTGCAGCAATGCGCGCCGCGCTGACCAGCGAGCTCCCGCTTCGAACCACGGCGCCGACGGCAGTGGATGCGAGATGTCGAGGCTGTCCAGCGAGGCCACCAACTCGTCGGTCCTGGCCGCGATCCCCTCGTACTCGGAAACGATGCCTGCCAAGGTTTCACCCTCGACCATGGCGAATTCGTTCGCCCGTTCCTGTTGCATCTCTTCCGACCACTGGGTCGGGTCGAAGTCCCCACCAAGTCCGGCCGGCCCTTCCAGAATGAAGTCGACCCATCCCTTCTCCGCCTGACCCACATGCTTGATCAATCCACCGAGGCACAGTTCGCTCACGGTCGGCCTCGAAGCAGCCTGCTCGTCGGTGAGGTCCTTGACAGTGAAAAGAAGGAATTCACGATGCCGACGCAGGCTCTCGAGGAGATCCGCGCGCTCGCCGGTGACGGTGGTGATCGGTGCGTTCATGATGTTTTCCTTCGCTCGTGGGTTCGTGCCCTGTGAGAACTACGTTAGAAGTTATTGCGGACAGAAACGGTCCTCATTAGAAAACGATCAAGAAAAAACTCCCGGCACCCACCGATGAAGGTGAGTGCCGGGAGTTCGAGCGAGCTAGACGAGATCAGACTGTGCGAGCCAAACGATCGGCCAGCAGGCGCGTGAAGTGCGCCGGATCGCTCAGTTCACCGCCCTCGGCAAGCAACGCCATGCCGTAGAGCAACTGAGCCGTCTCCGTCAGGTTCTCTGCATTGTCATTGGCGGCCTGCGCCTCCCGCAGACCCGAGACAAGCGGATGCTCCGGGTTGAGCTCGAGAATGCGCTTGCTGTGTGGAACAGGCTGACCCGAAGCCTTGTACATCTTCTCGAGCGTCGGAGACATGCTGAACGCGTCGCCGACGATGCAGGCAGCCGACGTGGTCAGGCGCGTCGAGAGACGCGTTTCCTTGATGTCGTCGGACAGGGTTTCGGTCAGCCACGTCAGTAGCGCGCCGAATTCCTTTTCCTTCTCTTCGCGCTCGGCCTCGGCCGCCTTCTTCTCGTCCTCGGTGTCGAGGTCGACCTCGCCCTTGGCGATCGACTGGAAGGTCTTGCCGTCGAAGTCCGAGACTGCGTCGACCCACATCTCGTCCACGGGATCGGTAAGTACCAGAACCTCGAGGCCCTTGGCCTTGAAAGCCTCCATGTGCGGCGAGCTTTCGATGAGGTGACGAGATTCGCCGGTCATGAAGTAGATCTGTTCCTGACCGTCCTTCATGCGCTCCACGTACTCGGCGAGAGTGGTCACGCCCTCTTCGCTGTTGGTCGAGGCGAAGGACGAGATGTCGAGCAGCGTCTTGCGGTTGTCGGCATCGGCCATCAGGCCTTCCTTGAGCGCGCGTCCGAACTCGGTCCAGAAGGTCGAGTACTTCTCCGGCTCGTTCGCCTTCATGTCCTTGATGGTCGAGAGGACCTTCTTGGTCAGACGACGACGGATGGCAGCGATCTGCCGGTCCTGCTGCAGAATTTCACGAGAGACATTGAGCGAGAGGTCTTGTGCGTCGACGACACCCTTGACGAAACGCAGGTAATCGGGCACCAACTCTTCGCAGTCGTCCATGATGAAGACGCGCTTGACGTAGAGGTGGATCCCGGCCTTGCGCTCACGCATGAACAGATCGAACGGCGCCGTCGACGGAATGAACAGCAGCGCTTGGTATTCGAAAGTACCTTCGGCCTTCATCGGGATGACCTCGAGAGGCTCGTCCCAGGCGTGGCTGACGTGCTTGTAGAACTCCTTGTACTCGTCCTCGGACACCTCGTCCTTGGAGCGAGTCCACAGCGCCTTCATCGAGTTGATCGTCTCGGTCTCGATGGTGACCTCGGGCTCCTCGCCCTCGGCCGGCGTCGACGTACGAGCGACATCCATGCGGATCGGCCACGCGATGAAGTCGGAGTACTTCTTGACCAGTTCCTTGATCTTCCATTCCGACGTGTAGTCGTGCAGGCCGTTCTCGGAATCCTCGGGCATCAGGTGCAGGGTCACGGAGCTACCCTGCGGTGCCTCGTTCACATGCTCGAGCGTGTACGTGCCTTCGCCGGTCGATTCCCAGCGCGTCGCGTGATCTTCACCGGCACGGCGGGTCAGCAGCGTGACCTTGTCCGCGACCATGAACGTGGAGTAGAAGCCGATGCCGAACTGACCGATCAGTTCTTCCGATGCCGCTGCATCCTTGGCTTCCTTGAGCTTACGACGTACCTCGGCGGTGCCGGACTTGGCGAGCGTGCCGATCAGGTCGACGACCTCGTCACGCGACATGCCGATGCCGTTGTCGCGGATCGTGAGGGTGCGCGCCGCTTTGTCGATGTCGATCTCGATGTGCAGATCGGAGACGTCGACGTTGAGGTCTTTGTCCTGGTAAGACTCGAGGCGGAGCTTGTCCAGCGCGTCCGAAGCGTTGGAGATCAACTCACGAAGGAAGCTGTCCTTGTTCGTATAGATTGAATGAACCATCAGATCCAGCAGCTGACGTGTTTCTGCTTGGAACTCGAGCTGCTCGGTATGCGCGGTCACTTCGATCCCTTTCTCTTCTCGGACTGATCACAGGAATTTTACTTGACCGCGAATACCGCGGGTCGGCCCCCGCACAGACAAGGGAGGCCACGCGACCTGCGCGTGACCTCCCGTTATCTTCACCACCGATCTAATCGGTGACGTTCACCATCGAATAGTTCGAGACGCCGGCGGCCAGCACCCTGAGGTGATCGTCCGATGCGCCCAAAGTGTGTTCGATGGCCACCAGCCGCGAGACGTAGTGCCCGACCGGATACTCGGCTGTCATACCGATACCACCGTGCATCTGAATTGCTTCCTGACCGATCTGATGCGCGGCACGACCGACAGCCAGCTTCGCTCGCGACGCGATCGTCGGATCGATCACTCCGTCGGCGATGGCCATGGTGGCGTACAGACTCATGCTGCTCGCGAGTTCGAGCGCCACGTACATGTCGGCCGCACGATGAGTCAGCGTCTGGAACTTCGCGAGCGGAACACCGAACTGCTTGCGCTGCTTCAGGTATTCCGTCGTCAGTCGCAGAGCTTCGATCATGATCCCGATCGCCTCGGCGCACAGAGCTGCCTGCGCCCGAACCTCTGCTTCGACGATCGCCTCCGTGACATCGCCGCCCTCACCAAGCTGTTCGGCCGCGGCATCGGTGAACGTGAACTGCGCACCGCGACGGCCGTCGTGAGTTGCGTATTTGCTCCATGCGACACCCGCGCTTTCCGCATCTACCAGAAAGAGCCCGGTGCCCCCGTCTGGAAGTGCGGCGCTGACGATCACGACGTGCGCGCTGTCGCCCTGCAGGACCGGGTTCTTGACGCCGGTGATAGTCCACCCCGATCCCGATCCCGACTGCGACGCCGTGGTCGTGACGGTGGCGACCGGCCAGCGCGTGCCGGGTTCCGTATGCGCGAAGGCCGACAGAGTGGTCCCGTCGCTGAGCGCCGGCAGGAGCCGCGCCCGCTGATCTGCCGAACCGACAGCCGCGATCAAACCGCCGGGGATCAGAACACCACCCAAGTACGGCTCGGGTGCAAGCGCACGGCCCAGTTCGGTCATCACGACCATGGTCTCGACCGGTCCAGCGCCCATTCCGCCGTCAGCCTCCGCGAACGGCAGGCCGAGCAGCCCGAGCTCCGCGAACTGCTTCCACACCGAGGCATTCCATCCCTCGTCAGTGGCCGAGGTGGCGTTACGCTTCTCCGCGTCGTAGCTGCGGTTGAGCAATTCACGCGTCGTGTCGCGAAGCATCGTCTGCTCGTCGTCGAGTTCGAAATTCATGTCAGATGCTCACAATCCGAGAATCGAGGAGGCAATGATGGAGCGCTGCACCTCACTTGATCCGCTGTAGATGGAAACCTTCCGGTAGTTCAGGTAGCGCGGCGCCGCTTGCTGCGCCCACTCCGGCGAGTCGATCTCGACCGTATTCACCGGCAACGAGTCCGGACCCGCAACATCCATCAGCAATTCCGTTGCTGCCTGCTGCAATTCGGAGCCGCGGAGCTTGAGCAGCGAGGACGCCGGGTTCGGCTTGCCGTCTGCCGAACTCGCCACAACTCGCAGTTGAGTCAGATCCAGCGCAAGCAAATCGTTTTCCAGCTCAGCCAACCGAGCCGCGAACAACGGATCATCGAGGAGTGTGCCTTTTCCGACGCGGACCTCCCGCGCCTTCTCTTTTGCCGTGGCGACAAGGGTTTTGGAGAACCCGACCCGTGTGACCCCCGTGCGTTCGTTGCCGAGCAGGAACTTGGCGTAGTCCCAGCCCTTGTTCTCCTCGCCGACAAGATTCTCCGCAGGTACGCGGACGTTGTCGAAGAACACCTCGTTGACCTCGACGCTGCCGTCGATCAGTTTGATGGGGCGAACCGTGATGCCGGGAGTTGCCAGATCGATGAGCAAGAACGAAATTCCGGCCTGCCGCTTCTGAGCACTGGCATCTGTACGAACCAGACAGAAGATCCACTCGGCGTGCTGCGCGAGAGTAGTCCACGTCTTCTGACCATTGACGATGTAGTCTGCGCCGTCACGAACAGCGGCCGTCTTGAGTGAAGCGAGATCCGAACCGGCTTCGGGTTCCGAAAAACCCTGGCACCACCAGATATCGGCGTTGGCCGTAGCGGGGAGAAATTTCTCCTTCTGCTCCTGCGAACCGAAGGCAGCGATAACGGGCCCAACCATGCTCACGTTGAACGGCAACGGGTTGGGTACCGACGCCAACTGCATTTCCTCGGAATAGATGTGGCGCTGTACCGGAGTCCAGTCCTTGCCACCCCATTCGACCGGCCAGTGCGGAACCGCCAGTCCGTGTGCGTTCAGAATCTGTTGGCCCGCAACGATGTCTTCACGCGTCAGCTTTCCGAATCCCGCTGCACGTGCTCGAAGTTCGGGCGAGAATTCGGTGGTGAAGAACTTTCGCATCTCCTCGCGGAACGCAACTTCCTCAGTGGTCAGTTCGAGATTCATGTGGAGTCTGCTTTCTTCTTGCAGGATTTCAGAACAAGATTCGCGCGACGGTCTGCGCAACGACGGCAGGTTTGCCCACGCCTTCGATCTCGACGGTGTTGGTGATCTGACTCTGTAGTGAACCGTTCGGCAATTCTTCGATTGCGGAGAGCACTGCGGTATTTCGAACCTTGGCCCCGACTGGCACCGGACTCGGGAATCGAACCTTGTCGGACCCGTAGTTGACGACCATTTTCGCGCCGTCGATGCGATACACGGACTTCGACAGAAGCGGCAGGAGTGAGAGCGTCAGATACCCGTGCGCAATTGGTCCACCGAAAGGTGATTCGCGCCTGGCTCTTTCGTCGTCGACATGAATCCACTGATGGTCACCGGTCGCGTCGGCAAATTGATGGACCATCTCGCGGGTGACCTCGACCCACTCGCTCGAGCCCAGCGTTTCACCGACCGCCCCCAGGAGATCGGACTTGTTCTCGAACACCCGTGTCATCTGATCCTCCACGTTCCCGAACACTGTTAGGTTAATTGGATAATAAACTCACAGTGTAAGGTTGTCCAGTACTCAGACGAAAGGTTTCTGTGCGATGGCGCGACCGCGGGTTCCACTACTGAGCAAGCCGATCATCAGGGACACCGCCCTGAAACTGGTCGACGAGAACGGTTTGACCGACTTCTCGATGCGCAAACTCGCCACCGTCCTCGGCGTGCAGGCACCGTCGCTGTACAGCCATTACGCCAACAAGGATGAGCTACTCGACGACGTCGCGAACGTCATCATGGAGTCCGTCGACGTGAGCGGCTTCGACTCCGACGATTGGCGCGGCGCGCTACGCACGTGGGCGCGGTCCTACCACGCCGCCCTGGGCAAGCATCCCAACATCGTTCCCTATCTGGCCTACGGTCCGAGCGTCAGGCCCATCGCCCTCGATCGCGCGAACGCCATCCACGGCGGCCTGGTGCGCGCCGGATGGCCGCAGCGCACGGCAACGCTGATCGGCGCTTCCGTCAAGTACGTGGTCATGGGTGCTGCGACGGCAACGTTCTCCGGCGGATTCGTGGACGATCCCGCTATCTACGCCGAGCGTTACCCGCACCTCACACGAGCACACCTGTTGCGTGAGCGTGCCACCGAGATCGACGGCGCCAGCTTCGAACTCGCACTGGAATCCCTACTGGACGGGCTGGACGCCAAATACGCACTGCTGCAGAGAACTACAGAGCAACCTCCTCGAAACTGAGGGTTGTTACCGTCGATCAAGCGTGCCGAGCATCGCGACGAAGGCCGCCTGACGATCCCCCAGAGCGGCGAAGAATTCCCGGTCCGAAGATTCCACCGCGCGGTTCGCCCTGCCGGCCAAGGCCGCACCCACCGGCGTGACGGCAAGCGAGCGAGCACGAGCATCGGTCGGATGTGGACGTCGTTCGACAAACCCCTTGGATTCGAGGGTCCGAATCACCTGTGACGTCATCATCGCGTCGGTGCGCGCGTACTCGGCAAGACCGCGTTGAGTTATCGGCGTCTCTGCATCCAGCCAGGTCAGTGCGGCGAGCAGAACGAACTGCACGTGGGTCAGGTCGAAAGGTCGCAGCGCCACGCGAATCGAGGCTTGCCAAGCATTGGTGACACGCCACAACATCAGACCGGGACTCTCGTCCGCGTCCTCGAAGTCGGTTTCCAGTTTCTTCGCCACAGCGCCAGTGTGTCAGCTCGTCGTCGAACGCAGAACCTCGACGTCGTTGTCATCCAACGGAATCAAGCCACGCCGGAGTTGATACCCCCAATTCGGTGCCGAGGTCAGCGCCAATCGACTCCGGACTGCGTCGAGAGGAACGGGGTTGAACTGTTCGTACCGAACTCGCCGCCGAAACGGCTTGAAACACCCCTCGTCCGCCTGCCAGATCTCACCCTCTTCGATCACACCGAGAGCTGTGAACTCGCGCAACGGATCTCGGTCGCCCATGGACTCGACCGGCGAATAATAGACAAGCACGTCACCTGCTTTCATCCGTACCAAACCAGCTCTCTTTCCGTGCCCGATCTGTGCGATACCGAGATCCACTGCGCGACGCACATGTTCGGCAGAGACAACCCCTAACCAGGCATTCATCGCCGGCCCCCTGGCGAACCGAAAGCACATTCATTCATACATTTAGTATGCGCGCTTATTATATTTCACGCAACAGATCCACTCTTGGACGTGTTCAACTCCAGGGCGTACGCTGCACTTGAACATGTTCAAAGAAGGAGTGTCGATGAGTACTCGCGGGATCGAGACCAGGGAAAAGCTGGTGGAAACAGCATTGCGGCTCTTCCGCGACGAAGGCTTCGCAGCGACGACCATGCGCAAGATCGCAAATGAGGCAGAGGTCTCGCTCGGGAACGCCTACTACTACTTCGCCAGTAAAGACGAACTGGTTCACGAGCTGTATCTCGTCATCCAACGCGATCACCGCGCGCGGGCGCTTCCACTCCTTCGCGAAGGTGGGTCACTGACAGAAAATCTCAGGATTGTTCTGCACACCGGACTCGATGTCATGGGGCCCTATCACGGCTTCGGCAGCACGTTTCTGCACGTTGCCCTGCCCACCACATCACAGTCCAGCCCGTTCTCGGCCGAGTCGACCGATGCGAGATCGATGGCCGTCGATCTGATGCGTGAAGCACTGGCGGCGTCGAAGCAGAAGACGCCGGCGTCATTGGAGACCCAGCTCCCCACGCTCTTGTGGCTCAGCTATCTGGGCGTGACGCTGCACTGGGTCACCGACGCGTCTCCGGGGCAAACTCGTACCCGATCCCTCGTCGACGGCCTGGTACCGATCATCGCGAAAGCGCTCACCCTCGCCCGGCTGCCAGTGGCACGAGGTCTGGTCGGCGATGTCGCCGCCCTGATGACAAAAGTCGTTTCTGCAGAGGGGAACACAAAACCATGAAGACCGTTGTTGTCTGTGGTGCGTCGGGTTACGTAGGCCAACACCTTCTTCGAACGCTCGAATCCAACGGGGTCGACGTTCGGACGATCGGCCGGGGAGGAACGAGCGATGCCACGTGGTCCGACGAGCACGGCGTCGCCGATGTACTCAGCGGCACGGATCTGCTCGTCAACCTCGCCGGCCGCTCCGTGAGCTGCCGCTACAACAAGCGCAATGCCGACGACATCTTCTCCTCCCGAGTGGAAACGACTGCACTGTTGGGTCGTGCGCTGACCCGCACGCCGCAGCCACCCTCACTCTGGGCGAATGCCAGTACCGGCACGATCTACCGAGACGCACGAGATCGACCGATGGACGAGAAGAACGGAGAGCTGGGAAAGGGATTCTCCGTAGCGGTCGCGCGAGCGTGGGAACACGAATTGTTCTCAGCCCCAACGCCTGTTCGCAAAGTGGCACTTCGGATGTCGATCGTCCTCGGAGCCGGCGGTGGGGCGATCAATCCGTTCGTCAACCTCGCCCGAATGGGCTTCGGCGGACGAATGGGCGACGGCCGACAGATGTTCAGCTGGATTCACATCGCCGACGTCATTCGCGCGATCATCCACGTCTACGAGAATCCGGAGATCTCAGGCCCGGTCAATATCGCATCCCCGTATCCGGTAACCAACACCGACATGATGCGGATGGTACGAGCGAAACTTGGCCGACAATACGGGTTTCCGACGCCGGGCTGGATGCTCGAGTTCGGCGCACGAATCATCCGCACCGAGGCTGAACTGGTAACGAAGAGTCGCTGGGTTTCACCAGGGGTGCTCGCGGACAGCGGCTTCCAGTATCAATTTCCGACGTTGGAGTCTGCGCTGAACCAGATCGCTCAAGAGACCCCGCGAGGGTTGCTTCCGGTTTCACTCGGCTGAAGTTCGGCTGCGATCGCAACCGCTCGCACGATATCCTGCTCGAGCAGATAGTGATTCAGTGCAATCGCAGCCTTTGATCCGGCAGCGGCGGCGGTGATCAACTGCGCCGGAGAATCCGACACATTCCCCGCGGCCCAGGCTCCAGGCACACTTGTGCTGCCTGCAGGATCAGTTACCACCCAACCATTTTCGTCGGCTTCACACCCCAGGTCAGTCAACAGATCGCCTCGCGGAACAAACCGTGGGCCGACAAACACTACGCTTCGCGGAATGACCTGACCGGAGGCCAGTTCGACGCCGTCCAATCTACCATCGCCAACCGACACGCCAGCCACATCGCCTTCGACAATGCGAATCCCCCTGGCAATCAGCCGCTCCCGTTCGGCTCCCGTCAGCTCGGTACGGTTGGGAAAGAAGACGACATCCTCCGACCATTGACGCACCAACGACGCCTGATGAATGGTGAACGGCCTATTGCCACCACCGAGCACACCGATCGGGGAATCTCGAACCTCGTACCCGTGACAGTAGGGACAATGCAGAACGTCGACGCCCCAGCGATCTTGCAGCCCAGCGATGTTCGGCAGCTCGTCACGTAACCCATTAGCAACCAGAACAGTCCGTGCCTCCAGCGACGCAGTCGCGTCGGTTTGCACAAGAAACCCACCGTCGTCCGTGCGCTCGATTCGGATTGCGGTGCCAGTCGTCATTTCGCTGCCGTACTCGAGAACCTCCTTGCGGCCGGCCGCAAGTAATTGCG
Organism: Rhodococcus sp. D-46; assembly: GCF_011290655.1. NCBI lineage: Bacteria > Bacillati > Actinomycetota > Actinomycetes > Mycobacteriales > Nocardiaceae > Rhodococcus > Rhodococcus sp. D-46. Next base: position 102,987 of record NZ_JAANTF010000006.1, read on the forward strand.
TAGGACTCTCACCATCCCGCGTCAGGTACCCGTGCAGGTGCTCGGAGACACCATTGCGCGGGTTACCTGCATCGACGATCATCACTCGCCGCCGAGCACGAGCCAGAACAAGCGCGGCACTCAACCCCGCCGCACCGCCACCGACAATCACCACGTCGAACCTCATGTGCTCCCCCAGTCCGCAGATCGTCCCACCCGAGACGGTGGGCTATTCTGGCAATCTAGCAAATTTGTTTACCGGTTAACAAAGTTGAGGAATCGTGAACGAACCAACACTCCGCTCCCGTACCTGCAACCTCTGGGCCGAAAACAATCCCGACCTCGACACCTCGCCCATGGAAGTAGTCGCGCAACTCAAACGGATTACGGCGCTTCTCGAACTAGCAGTCGAACCGGTATACCAAACCGCGGATCTCACCGTGTCGGAAGTGGAACTGCTTGTGCCACTTCGATACGCCGAGGAACCGGTCACCGCGATTCGTCTCGCCGAACGCCTCGGTATGTCTCGGGCCGGGGTCAGCAAGGCACTCGCGCGACTCGAGAAGCGAGGATTCGTCTCCCGCACAAGCAATCCCGAAGACAGGCGATCTGCACTGATCACGATGACGGTCCAGGGAAACGCTGTCGTCGACGACGTCTTTCCTCGCGAACTCGCCGCTCACGGTGAATTGTTCACCCAACTCGGCCGGGACCGGGGGAAGGTCCTTGCCGCACTCGAGCGACTGGCAGTATCCATGGAAAGTGGGCTCGATCGGATGAGCGATGCCCGTTCGCGTACCTGAGTCGCCCAATTCCTGTATCGAACTGACGTCGGCGCACTAGATATCGACGACGAGGCGTGCGATGAGTGAGCTGGCTTCCTGGGAAGCGTCGCCGCCCTCGGTCAGATGACGCTGCGCCTCGGGAAGTTCGCGGCCGTGATGTGCCATGGCCTGCGCATACAGGCGGCCGGCGCGGTACGACGAGCGAACCAACGGACCGGCCATGACGCCGGCGAAGCCCATCTCTTCTGCAGCCTTCGAGTGTGCGACGAACTCCTCGGGCTTGACCCACCGCTCGACGGGGTGGTGCCGGGGCGAGGGTCGCAGGTACTGGGTGATGGTGAGGATGTCGCAACCGGCGGCGTGGAGATCTGCCATCGCCTCGGTGACCTCTTCAGGGGTTTCGCCCATGCCGAGGATCAGGTTGGACTTGGTGACCAGTCCGTAGTCGCGTGCTGCGGTGATGACGTCGAGGCTGCGCTGGTACCGGAATGCCGGACGGATCCGCTTGAAGATGCGGGGGACGGTCTCGAGGTTGTGTGCGAGTACCTCGGGACGTGAGGCGAAGACCTCGTCGAGCAGTTCGGGCTTGCCGTTGAAGTCCGGAACCAGGTTCTCGACGCCGGTGCCAGGGTTGAGTTCGTGGATCTTGCGGACGGTCTCGGCGTAGAGCCAGGCGCCACCGTCGGGGAGGTCGTCGCGGGCGACGCCGGTGATCGTGGAGTACCGAAGGCCCATGGCCTGAACGCTTTCCGCGACGCGACGGGGCTCGTCGCGGTCGAGGGCTTCGGGCTTGCCGGTGTCGATCTGGCAGAAGTCGCAGCGGCGTGTGCACTGCTCACCGCCGATCAGGAACGTGGCTTCGCGGTCTTCCCAGCACTCGTAGATGTTGGGGCAGCCCGCTTCCTCGCAGACGGTGTGCAAACCTTCACGCTTGACCAGGCCCTCGAGCTCCGTGTACTCGGGGCCCATCTTTGCTCGGGTCTTGATCCAGTTGGGTTTGCGTTCGATGGGCGTCTCCGCGTTTCGGATCTCGAGACGGAGCAGCTTGCGCCCCTCCCCGGTGGTTCGATTGTCGTGCGTCACGACTTTCCTCCAAGCATTCGTTGGGTCTCTGTCATCGCGTGAGCACAAAGGATGCGGCAAGGTGACTGCCTTCCAAGGCTGCAACTGCGCGGGTGATCAATGGTGTCACCAAGGCCGACACATCGCCGAATCTATTTGTGCTCGAGAGCCATTCGCGTCTCTCATCGCACAGTTCGAGCACGCGTGCAGCAACCTCGTGAAACCCCACCGAGTAGAACCACGGCAACACGCGTGTATCGACATCGAAGGTAACTGACCTTCGATACCGGGACAACAACTGCTCGAATGCCGGGTATCCGAAATGAACTGAAGGGCAACCCGATACAACGCTGGGAATTCCTCTCAAACCTGCCCAGAAAACGTAAGCGATACCAACGTCCAACAGCGGGTCACCGAAACCTACTCGACGCCAATCTGTCACTGCGCGCAATAGTGGGGAGTCGGCGAGGTCGAAAATCGTTCGATCCAGACGATATTCGCCGTGGAGCAAGCAGGGCTTCTGCGGCGCCGGCACCGATCGCGCGAGGGAATCGAGGAGCGCGTTCAACGCAGGCCTCACACTCAATTCGTGCCGAGCGAGCCTTATTCCAATCTCGGACAAGTAGTTGTGCAGTTCCCCGCACATCCCGGGGAGAGCACTCACACCGTTGAGGCCGACTTCGAGCGAATGAATCCCGGCAAGCGTGTCGGCAAATGAGTTCGCTACCAGGCTTCTCGCGCCGATCTCGACGTCGGCTAACTGAATGTCGGTCCGGAGAGATGATCCATGCACCCGTCGAGAGACGACCAATCCAGAGACTTCGTCCCGGTAGACAAGGAGAGGTACTGGAATGCTGCTCTTTTCGAGCATGTGCAGCGCAGTGGCCTCCGCTCGAATTCCTCGTGTTCCAAGACTGTCATCACTGCTCGACGAACAGCGCAAGATCCATGCTCCTTCACCGCTGGTCAAGGAGTAGGCCTGACCCGGCGGCGAACTGGAAACCTTGTTAGCACTGAATCGCGAGTACCGATCCAACTCGCCACAGTCGATCAGACGCCGTCGAATCTCACCGATATCGAATGGGAGTTGCATTCCCACCAGTTATCCCCATTCGGCATCGATTCGTCATTCGTGAAACCCGGACCGCTATCGATGAAGGCGCAATTCTCGTGACGCGACAACCATCCGATGAACCTCGTCAGCGCCGTCGATGAAACGCATGGTCCGAGCCTGCGCCCACAACATCGCCAGCGGATAGTCTTGCGTCATTCCGCCGGCGCCGTGCACTTGAATTGCCTTGTCGATCACCCAACCCACAGCATCCGGGGCAGCCACCTTGATAGCCGAAATTTCCGTACGCGCCTCACGCGCCCCAACTGTGTCGATCAACCACGCAGTCCGCAGAACGAACAACCGCAACTGATCGATCTTCACACGGGACTGCGCAATCCAATGCTGAATGATCCCCTGATCCGCCAAAGACCTACCAAAGGCCTCACGCTCGTTCGCCCGGCGGCACATCAACTCGATCGCACGCTCTGCCATCCCGATCATGCGCATGCAGTGATGAATGCGCCCCGGACCAAGCCTGGCCTGCGCCAACGCTTGCCCCCGACCACGCTCGCCGAGCATGTGGTCCTTGGGAACAAGCACGTCCTCGAAATGCACCTCCGCGTGACCGCCATGGGCACCGTGAGTGAAGCCGAACATCTTCAGCCCCCGGACAATACGCACGCCGGGAGTCTCACGCGGAATCAGAACCAAACTGTGGCGCGACCGCGGATCCGCATCAGGATCTGACACCCCCATCACGATCAACAACGCACAATCGCTGCTCATCGCGCCGGTCGACCACCACTTACGTCCATTGATCCTCCAACAATCACCCTCATCAGTGATTGAGCAGGTCAAGTTCGCGGGATCAGACGACGACACATCTGGCTCCGTCATGCAATACGCCGACCTGATGTCACCGTTCAACAACGGATCGAGCCACCGATGTTTCTGCGCCTCAGTCCCGAACAGCGTCAGCAACTCCATGTTCCCGGTATCGGGCGGGTTGCAGTTGAACGCTTCCGGCGCAACCTCAGGACTCCAACCCGTTACCTCGGCCAACGGTGCGTACTGCAGATTCGACAGTCCCGCACCACGCGGATCGTGCGGAAGAAACAAATTCCACAACCCCCGCGCCTTCGCGTGTTCCTTCAGCTCCGCCATCACCGCCGGACGCTCCCACTGCCGATCCCCAGCTTCCGGGTTGTCGTGGAAGAAATGCTCTTTAGGAAAAACGAACTCGTCCATGAATGCCGACGCGAGTTCCTTCAAATCAATAGTCTTCGCGTCGAACTCGAAGTCCATGTCACACACCTTCACCCTTCGTGGGCCGAGTACGACCGAGATCAGAAATTACTGTTTCACAACAATTTTCGGCTACGCAAGTGCCGAGAGCCCGCGCTCTGCCAAAGGAACGACCATCGAGCCGATGTCCTCGAAACCGTCGCCGACTGTTTCCCCATTGACGAAGCGAAGATGGATGCCTTCCAGAATCACTGCCATCTTGTAGAATGCGAAGCTCGAATACCACTGCAGCGCATCGGTATCGAACCCGGTACCTAGGGAATATCTTTCGACAAGGTCGTCGAACGAGGGGAAACCCTCATGCGCAGAGGGCGTCCCGGCAATCGGATTATCGATACCCGCCCATCCCGACCAGAACAGATGGACTAAACCCAAGTCTGTCAACGGATCACCCAGTGTTGACATCTCCCAATCCAGCACTCCGACAATGTCCGACGGGGCACCTAACCGAACAATCATGTTGTCGAATCGAAAGTCGCCGTGAACGATCGAGGTTGCAGACTGCCCCGGAATCGACGACGCGACCCGCGCCCCCAGTTTTTCCAACATCGGAAGATCGCGGGACTTCGACGACGCCAACTGCTTGCTCCATCGCCGTACCTGGCGCTCGAGGTAACCCTCCGGCCTACCGAAACCAGACAAACCCAGGCTACGAAAGTCTTGCGTGTGCAGTGCAGCCAGGCAATCGACGTAGCGATGCGCCAACTCGGAGCGATTGCCCTCGTCCACGGAAGCGAAGTCGTCATCGGTTCGCAACACCTGACCTTCGATCTTGTCCATGACGTAGAAACTTCCACCCGATGTCGCGTCGAACTCCTCGGAGAACACGATCCGCGGAACCGGGACAGCACTTTCCGCGAGGGCTCGCTGAACGGTCACTTCCCGACCCATGTCGTGAGCAGTCTCCAGACGGTGACCGATCGGCGGACGACGCAGAATCCATCTTCTCGACTTACTCGCCAACTCGAACGTCAGGTTGGATCGACCGCCTGCCAATAGTCGCACAGTCAGTTCCTCGCCCGTACCCAACTCGCCCATCTCGACCAACCTGGACCGAACCAAGTCGGCGTTGAACTGCTCGCTCTCCGCTATTGATTCAACCTCATTCATTACAACGTCCTCATCCCATAGTCCGTTACTCGACGCCACAACGCACCACACCCGCACCGGCGGGCAGGTCGGGCCGAACCAAAACCTTCACGTGCTCTATCTCGTCACCCGCGGCCGGGCGCAGCGCAGAGAACACCTCACTCACCGCATCCAGCCCGGCAAAGCCCGTGACCATCAATCCCGGATCGAAACGACGCTCCACGATATGTTCGAAAGTTCGGGAAAACGCTTGGTACGTATGTTCTCCACGCCCCGGACCACCCACGAATTCCAAACTCACATTCTTGAGAATCCCGATTACGGGTCGAATCGACTCGTGCTCCATTGCCGATCCGACAATCACAATGCGTGTGAACGGTGGAACGACAGACATCAAGGAACCCAGTAGATTCCGCGCTCCGGATGCTTCGACGACAAATACTTCGGTATCTGCCGGAATCATTCCTGCAAGTGTGCTCAGTGGATCCGAGTGCCTCGGATCGACTGCCACATCGGCCCCGTACGCCAAAGCCACAGTTCGTCGAAGTTCCGAAGGGTCGGATACGACGATGGGGTGAACGCCACGTTGCGCCAATTCGATGACTGCGCCGAGTCCCACAGGCCCGCAACCGGTCACCACTGCGGCGGCGCCGGCAACGATTCGTGAACGCAGCACGGCGTTAACACCAGTAGCGAGAGGTTCGGTCGCTGCAGCGGTAACCGGATCCACGTCCGGAGGGATGTGCAGGTGCCCTCCAGCCTGGATAACAACCCTTTCAGCCAGCCCTCCCGGCTTCGAATTGCAGTATCCGACTGTATGAGTCAATCCATCGTCGTCAACGACCCACGGCAGAACCACCAGACGGTCACCGACTGCGTAGTCGACCACTCCGGTTCCCAACTCGGTCACCGTTGCAGTGAACTCGTGTCCGAATACAACATCGTGCGCCGGATCGAACAGCGCTCCCGGCACGTCCGCCTCACGATGCGCAGCCAGGAAATCATCGGTGTGCTGCCAGGCCGAAAGATCACTGCCGCAGATCCCGGTAGCTATCGGCTCCACCAGAAGCTGATTCGGTCCCGGTGACGGCTCCGGAATGTCGGCAAGTATGACGTCTCCACCTCGAAGCACTGCTGCCCTCATCTGATGTCCTCACGTCGAGAAGTGCCTACGATTTTGTCGGCCATTGTTCGAGATACTTCTGTACGGACATCAGCGTGCGCAAGGCTTCGGCGCCGTCGAATGCCCTGTGGTCGAAGGTCAATCCGAGTCGTGCAATGGGCCTGATGGTGAGGAGCTCGGATTCACCGTCGACGCTCTTTCGCGCGACGGGGGTACGCACGATGGCTGGGAGACCGATCGAGGCAACTTGCGGACGAGTCAGGATCGGAGTCGAGACCACGCCGCCGACACTTCCCGAGTTGCTGATCGTAATTGTTCCGCCCGAAAGATCCTCCGGCTGCGCGGAACCCGAGAGTATCGCACTACTGGTCGCGACTATTGCGTCCGACAGTGCCTCCAGTTCGAGATTCTGCGCATCACGTATGACGGGGACGATCAGTCCGTCCGGAGTGTCCACGGCAATTCCCAGGTTGACAGTGTTCCATCGCACGAGGTGCTTGTCCGTGAACGTGGCATTGGCATCCGGGTGGTCTGCGAGCGCCCGGCACAGTGCGTGACCGACAAAGGGAAGGAAACTGAGTTTCCCTTCACCTCGAGCTGATCTCTCACGGTTGATCTTCGCTCGGGCTACTGAGACCGCAGTGAAATCGACATCAACCTGCGCCGTCAATTGAGGAGCCGTATTCCACGATTCTGTCAGATTCTTGGCGATTGCCCTACGCAGGCGAGTGTGTTCGATAGCCGTGTAGGTCACCGCCTCGTATCCGGCGGGAATCGCCACGGTGTCAGCATCTTCCGGTACTCGATCCCTGGCTCCCGGCAAGAATTCGCTCTTGCTCTCCAGCGACATATCAGTCGAGCCCGAATCGAGGCGGAGGCGTCGACTTCCTTCGGGCGGACGATTGACCGGAGAGAACCACGACGCAGCCAACACCAGTGAATCGTTGGGTGGGCGAGAACCCTCGGCGGCGACTGTCGGGGCCGCGCTCTCGAGAGCCCGATCCGGCGAGATCGGGAACGGACCCGCGATCGGACCCGATGTCGGCGCCGCCGGCGCGACATCTTCACCGACTGCCTCTTCACCGGCAATGGCTTGCGCGACGGCTACCGGGTCGGCGTCGAGTGAGGCAAATCGAGCAATGACGTCACCGACAGGAACCTCCTGATCCACTGCGGCAACGTAGCTGATGAGGATTCCCGAAGTTGGCGAGTCGACTTCGGTGTCGACCTTGTCGGTCGACACCTCACAAAGCGGATCGCCCTCGGCGACCCTGTCCCCAGGCTTGAGCAGCCATTCGGTGAGCAACGCGAATTCCACCGACCCCATGTGGGGCATGTGGACGTCGAATAGTGTGAGCATGGTGAATGTCCTCGTAGTCGAGTAATTAGTCGCGAACCAGGTGACGGGCCGTCTCGATGATGTCGGAAACACTTGGGAAGCAATGATCTTCGAGGAACCGACTCGCCGGAATAGGCGCATCCACAGAACCGAGACGCGCGATCGGAGCGTGGAGCCAGTAGAAGCAACGCTCCTGGATGAGCGCAGCGATCTCGGCGCCAGGACCAGCGGTTCTCGGCGCCTCGTGAACGATCATCGCCCGCCCGGTCCGCATCACCGACGCGATGATCGTGTCGTGGTCCAGCGGAACCAGCGTCTGCAGGTCGACGACCTCGAGTTCGATACCCTCCGCAGCCAGCACGAGTGCTGCTTCGAGCGAGCGAGGCACCATACATCCATAGCTGATGACGGTCACTGTGTCGCCACGCCGTGGAATCGATGCTTTACCCAAGGGCATTACGTACTCGGGATCGGTGAATACCTCACCCCGTTTGAAGTTGAGCTGCTTGCTCGGGTAGTACAGAACAGGATTTGGGTCCCGGATTGCGGCCTTGAGTAGGGCTTTCGCGTTGGCAGGATTGGACGGGACAACTGCTTTGAGTCCCGGAAAATGCATCGGTAGCATCTCCATCGAACCCGAATGTTCTGGTCCTGCACCACCGCTCGGCCCGATCGGCATGATGATCACAGCGGGAAGTTCGAATTGACCACCGTGCATATGGCGCCACTTACCCAGTTTCTGAAAGATCTCGTCCCCGGCGATCAAACTGAAGTCTGCAAACCCCAACTGAACGATCGGACGCATTCCGGTCATGGCGGCACCGGCAGCTGCACCCACCATGAATGCTTCGGTGATTCCGGTGTTTCGGATCCTGTCCAGGCCGAATTCCTCTACCAGGCCTCGGGTTCCGCCGAAGAACCCGCCTGAGGCAATGTCCTGCCCCATGAGAAACACCGAGGGGTCACGGCGCATCTCTTCGGCAATCGCCGCACCCTGTGCGGCCTCGTAGCTTTGCACCGTAGTTTCCGGAGCCGTGCGGTTGACAGACGTGTCGTCAGTGATAGTCATGCAAAAACGTCCTTCATGATAACGGAGGGGTCAGGCAAAGGAGCGGCTTCTGCCTCGGCGAGCGCTTCGGCAACTTCCGCACGTGCTGCGGCGACGATCTGGTCGGCCAGTGAAGCATCGAGTCGAGAACGCATGATGTCCAACGGATCTCGGTACGTCGACAAGAAATCTTCCGGGCGATACTTCTGCGCGTCGCCTTCCCAGTGTCCGCCGACCCGGGTGACGACTGCCTCGATCAACGACGGCCCATGACCATCGCGCGCTCGATCGATCGCGGTCTGTGTCGCATGGTAGACAGCGACGGCGTCGTGACCGTCGACGCGAACTCCCGGAATCCCGTATGCAGACGCCCGTTCGGCGATAGTGCTTGTCGGACTTACAGACTCAAAAGAGGTGGTTACCGAGATTCCATTGTTCTCACAGAAGTAGACCAGCGGTAGTTTCCACCGCGATGCCTCGAGCAGAGTTTCATGGAAGGTGCCACGTGCCGCCGTTCCGTCGCCGAAGTCAGCCAGCGCAACTTGCCCGGTGCCTCTCATTTGCGCCGACAACGCCGCGCCTGCTGCCACCGGATACACCGATCCGAGCGTCGCCCCCTCCCCCATGATTCCGAGCGCCGGATCTGCCCAGTGAGGAACCCCGGCGCCTTTTCCGCCGGTAGAACCTGTCACTTTTCCAAGCAGGTCACCGATGATCGGCCCCATCGCCATCCCTTTGGCAAGCGGCCATGTGGCTCCTCTTCCCTGATAGAACAGATAGTCGTCGTCTCGCATGGCTGCCACCGCTCCAGCGACAGCACCTTCCTGCCCTTTGCCCGGATGCCAAAATCCGGCAAATCCGTGGTCCCGGATGTGAATCTGCACCGCGTCCTCGATCGCACGCGCACGGGCCATGACGGTGAAAATGTCGATCGCCAACCGTGGGTCGAGTGACTCCGGTTCCACTACTTCGGTCAGCTGTTCGCTTGTGTGCGTGGCCATTCCGATCTCCTTCTGACAGTCCGACATGCAAGTACGAGGTTCGCGCCTTTGACAACCCGGCATCGATTGCCATTCGTGTGGCTGCTGTCACATCACCATATGTGGATCAAATGATTCAATCAAGTGCATTCTCTAAATCGACTGAGATCTACTCAGACATCACCGGGTCAGCAGGCCGGAAATCAGGCCGCGACATCGCGATATGATGGGGTCAACAAACCGAAAGGTTGCGGAAATGCCACGATCCAGTCCACGCGACGGCGCAGCAACTCGCCGTGCTCTGATCGACTCAGCGGCAAAGCTGTTCGCAGCAGAGGGAGTCGAGGCCGTCTCGATTCGAGCGATCAATGCCGAAGCCGGATTGGGAGCAGCGTCCGCGCACTATCATTTCGGATCCAAGGACGCGATCCTCGACGCCGTCCTCCTCGACTCCGGCGCCGAAGTGCTCGCGCACATTCATCGCCTGGCCAAGAACATGGTCGATTCCGACACCGTTCCGACAGCGAGGCAGATCGTCGATCTCCTGGCACTGCCGTATCGCCAGTTCCTCGATCAGGAACCTGACAAAGGTGTTCGGTGGCTGACTATTTGTGGCCAACTCAGCCTCGCCAACGATCCTCGGCTATTCCCCGTCAAGGACGACACAGCAGAGTTGCTGCGCAAACTACTCGAACGCGCCTACCCCTCAGCCGACGACACCGCGATCGAACTGAACTGGTCACTCACCGTGAACACGCTGATCGTGATGGCGGCACGATGGTCGGACGCAAGCATCGAGGGATCTCGCGCGCTATCCAACGGTCGATTCGACACACTGGCGGATTTTGTCGCAGGCGGACTCGAGTCACTCATGGATCCAACCCGGACCTAGCTTTGTGGATGGATCTTCCCGGGTAGGGTTGCGGATCCACCACCTACCCACAGAACGCGCCGTCTCCGTGCGCGCTTTTGCAATTTTCTCGGGAAAAATTTAGTGGATCACTTGACAGAATCAATCGATCCATTTTACTGTGCCTCACATCACAAAATGCTTCAGTGGGTCTGCACACTCGCCGCGCCGACTGTCCCGCTCACTGCCCCGTCTTCCCGTCAGAAAGATGCAGGAGCCACGATGACCGCTCCATCCACGGATAATCCTTCCTCGACTCCATCGGAGTCTTCCTCCGAAAACCCCACTCTCGCGATAGAAGGCGTGGGAAATCGATCAACCGCCGGCTGGGTCGGAATCCTCCTGATCCTCTGCCTTCTGTCCGAAGAAGTCGCATACGCGTTCAATCTGGTGACGCCTGCACTCCCCAGCATGGCCGGTTCATTCGAGACCTCGAACATCGCTTGGGTGTCAACACTGTTCACACTCTCCGGCGCTATCAGCGCACCGTTGATCGGCAAGCTCGCAGATCGAGACGGCAAGAAGAAATGGCTTCTGATCGCAACCGCCTGCATGGCAACAGGCTCGCTGATCGTCGCAATCGCGCCGACCTTTTCCGTAGTACTAGTCGGTCGTACCGTTGAAGGACTCGGTCTTGCAATCGTGCCGATAACCTACTCGCTGATGCGCGACATCTTCCCGAAGCGGATGCTGGCGATGGCGGTCAGCATGACAACCGCTGGAATTGGTGTCACCACGATCACCGGTCCTGTCATTGCCGGAGTTTTGATCGACAATTTCGGATTCCGCGGAGTGTTCTTCGCATTGGCACTCTTCCCTGTGCTCTTGGGTGCCTTGGTCATGCTCGTTGTTCCCGAGTCCCCGATCCGAGTGAAAACGTCCATCGACTGGGTTGGTGGGATCATGCTCGGGCTCTCGATCGCACTCCTCCTGTACTGCATCGGCGAAGGCGGAACGTGGGGCTGGACGTCGTGGAAGACACTTCTCTGCGCCATCGCCGCGGTGGCAATTTTCATCGGATGGGCTCGATACGAAAAGCGAATCGAGAACCCACTGATCGACATTGCGGTGCTGCGTGGTCGCGCTGTCGTGACGACACTGGTCGCGCAATTTACCGGCCAGGCCGTCATCGTTCTCCAATTCGTCTTGTTGTCCTTCATCGTTCAGACACCCATCGCCCTCGGCGTTACCTACGGGTTGGGGGAAAGCGCAAGCTACATGGCGCGGTTGACCACACCGGCCGGCGTGGCCACCGTCGCAATGGGGTTGCTTGTCGGCATAATCGCAGAACGTCGGGGCGCACGCCTGCCGAACTGGATCGGCTTCGCCTTGATGGCGATCGGCTCCGCATCACTCGCCCTCTCCCACAAGGAATTCTGGCCGATACTGTTGGGATACTTGGTATATGCATTCGGGGCCGGTCTGATCAGTGCGGCAATACCCAACCTGGTGATCGCCGCCGCGCCGGTTCGACTGCAGGCCGTCACAGCCTCGACGGTCAATGTGGTGGGATCCGTCGGCAGTGCTGTTGCTGTACAGATTGGTTTTGCCATCCTCGCCCTGAACATTGCAACGGTTGCCGACGGAACGCCTATTTACGCTGGAATTGGCTACACAACAGTCTATTTCGTTGCAGCAGGTCTGGCGATAGTCGGACTCGCCGCGACTCTCCTCATGCCGCACGGCCGAAAGCCCCAGTCTGTGGAAGCACTGACCTGATCTGAATCGACTATCTGAGAATTATCGTGACCTCACACTATGACGTCGTTGTCCTCGGAGCCGGCCCCGGTGGGTACGTCGCTGCTATCCGCGCGGCACAACTGGGCCTGAGCACCGCCATCATCGAGCAGAAGTACTGGGGCGGTGTATGCCTGAATGTCGGCTGCATTCCGTCCAAGGCGCTTCTCCGTAACGCCGAACTCGCGCACATCTTCACGAAAGAAGCGAAGACGTTCGGCATGTCCGGAGACGTGTCCTTCGATTTCGGCTCCGCTTTCGATCGCAGCCGCAAGGTCGCGGACGGGCGAGTCAAGGGCATTCACTTCTTGATGAAGAAGAACAAGATCCCGGAGTACGACGGCAAGGGCACGTTCGTCGACGCCAACACCATCAGCGTGGAGCTGAGCAAGGGTGGCACCGAGACGATCACGTTCGACAACGCGATCATCGCGACCGGTTCGTACACCAAGCTGCTGCCCGGCACCTCGCTGAGCGAGAACGTCGTGACCTACGAAGAGCAGATCCTCACCCGTGACCTTCCGGGTTCGATCCTGATCGTCGGTGCCGGCGCGATCGGCATGGAGTTCGGTTACGTCCTCAAGAACTACGGCGTCGACGTCACGATCGTCGAGTTCCTCGATCGGGCACTGCCCAACGAGGACGCCGACGTCTCGAAGGAAATCGCCAAGCAGTACAAGAAGCTCGGCGTCACCATCAAGACCGGTGCCGCGGTGCAGTCCATCAGCGACGACGGCAGCAAGGTCACCGTCTCGATCAAGGACAACAAGTCCGGCGAGATCGAGACCGTGGTCGTCGACAAGGTTCTGCAGTCCGTCGGCTTCGCACCGCGCGTGGAGGGCTTCGGTCTCGAGAACACCGGTGTCGCGTTGACCGATCGCGGCGCCATCGCGATCGACGACTACATGCGCACCAACGTCCCGCACATCTTCGCCATCGGTGACGTCACCGCCAAGCTGCAGCTCGCGCACGTCGCAGAAGCTCAGGCCGTCGTCGCTGCCGAGACCATCGGCGGCGCGGAGACGCAGACACTCGGTGACTACCGGATGATGCCGCGTGCGACGTTCTGCCAGCCGCAGGTCGCCTCGTTCGGTTTGACCGAGGAGCAGGCCAAGGCCGAGGGCTACGACGTCAAAGTCGCGAACTTCCCGTTCGCTGCCAACGGCAAGGCACACGGTCTCGGTGACCCGACCGGTTTCGTCAAGCTGATCGCCGACAAGAAGTACGGCGAACTGCTCGGCGGGCACCTCATCGGACCGGACGTTTCGGAACTGCTGCCCGAGCTGACCTTGGCCCAGAAGTGGGACCTCACGGTCAACGAGTTGGCACGCAACGTCCACACCCACCCCACGCTCAGTGAGGCACTGCAGGAAGCGATCCACGGCCTCGCCGGCCACATGATCAACCTCTGAAGAACTCCGATCGATCAGAAAGTAGTAGACCTCAGTGACATCTACTGGCAGTACTGAAATCCACGCACTCCCAGTCACCGATCCACCTCGAGACTCCAATCCCTGGGTCGCCATGACTGCGATCGCACTCGGCGTTCTCATCGTTTCGCTCGACGGCACGATAACGGCAGTGGCCAATCCGGTTCTTGTCGTCGATCTAGGCGCGAGTCTCTCTGGTTTGCAATGGATTACCAACATCTATCTGCTCGCGATGGCGGCAACGCTCGTTCTCGCGGGAAGGTTGGGCGATCGCTTCGGACGACGATCTGTATTCCTTTCAGGGATCGTCGGTTTCGGGCTGGCATCAGCGGGAATTGCCCTGGCGCACAGTGTAGAAATGGTGATCTTCTCGAGACTCGGCCAGGGAATTTTCGGCGCACTGATCGTCACCAACGCTCTGGCGTTGCTTCGGTCCCTCTTCTCCGAGGCAACACTTCCGAAGGCGCTTGCGGTCTTCGCATCGCTGATCGGCGCTTCATCCGCCGCCGGCCCCCTGATCGGCGGATTGCTGATCGAGCACACCAGCTGGCGATGGGCCTTCTTGATCAACGTCCCCGTTGCGGCGATTTCCCTCGCTACAGGATTGTTTCTGCTCCCCAAGGGCCGGGTCGTACGGACTGTAAAGTTCGACGTCCTGGGTTCGATCTTGCTGACGAGTTCACTCCTCGCCATAACCTATGGACTTATAAAAGCCCCCGAAAGTGGTTGGACTGATTGGCATGTCATCGGGTGGCTGGTCGGTGGAACCGTCACTGGTTTGGCCTTCGTAGAAGCGGAGCGACGCGCATCGGATCCTTTGGTGCCGCTTCGGCTATTCGCTGACCGGTCAATCACACTCGGAGTCATCCTGACAATCATCTCCTTCTTTGCGCTTGTCGGCTCACTGTTCTTCATTCTCTTGTTCTTGCAACAGATCAACGGTGACTCCCCCATGGCCGCTGGACTCCACATCCTCCCGATGAGTATCGCGAATGTAATCGCTTCGAGCAGTTGCGGTTGGATCATCAAACGGTACGGCGCACGTCCGCCCTTGTTTATGGGAATGTTGCTCAGCGCAGTGGGATTCCTACTGTTCACCACCATCGAACCACACGGAAGCTACCTTTCTCTGGCCATTCCGTTTGTGGTACTGGGCCTGGGAATCGGGTTTGTGATGACTGCGTCAGTCCAAGCGATCCTAGGGAATGCGAACGTCGCAGACGCCGGACCTGCCGCGGGCGTCCATCAGACCTCACTTCAAGTTGGCGGTATCCTCGGAACTTCAGTGCTCGGAGCCGTGATGGCGGCGGCATCCGCAGCAAAGTTCCACGAAACACTACTGGGCAACGTCATTCCCGACTTCATAGTCGATCGAGTCTCGGAAGATGCGGTTCGCGCCGTCGCCCAGGGCACCACACCAGTCGTGACAGAAATTGACCCGGCTCTTTCCCTCACACTGCGATCAGCGACAGAGACTGCATTCATGTATGGGCTGCAGACGACGATGTGGGTGGGCGCCATCGTCTCCCTGATTGGCGCGTTCGTCTCGATCGGAATCAGAAGAGGGCGAGTCACGAAAACAGCCACTCACATCCACTGAACGGATCACTCCTGCTCTCCGGTCCGCCCGCCGTACGTCGCAATCTTGTACTCCGTCGCAGCCAAAGACACCGTGAGCTCCTTGATCTGCCGACGAACGGTGTCCCGGTGCTCGAGCAGCATGTCGAGCCTCTCCGGAACTGTCCCTTCACCGGCGTCGACCAGTTCGACGTAGTGCTGCAGGTCGCGAATCGCCATACTTGAAATACGCATGCGGGTCAGAAACACCAGCCTGCGAACCGATTCCGGACCGTACACACGATGTCCGCTCGAGTCACGATCGACCTCGACCAGACCGATCTTCTCGTAGTAGCGCAGCGTATGTGCCGAGACATCCAGCAGGTCCGAGACTTCGGCGATCGACATCGGCTCCTGAACGTCCCCTGCATCGACGAGTCGGTGAATCACCTCGATCGACATGGGCCCGTTCACTTCCCCAAGTGCCTCGAGTGCCTTACGCATCAAGTCTTCGGTAGCCATGCTTCTCAGCCTAGAACGGACGGACGGGTCCGGCAGCATCCGCGAAATCGGCGCTGCGAGCCAGGTCGGCCCAGACGCATACCTCGGCGAGATTCTTCCGATACGACGCGGAGACACGCTCCACGGCTTCCTTTCCGAGTGGCAGACGAAATGGCACTTTCTCGCTGTGCACAAGCGAGGTGATGATCTCTGCTGCTTTCTCCGGATCACCCTCCTGAACACCGTCTGCGGCCGCCATGTCCCGCAGAACGGGATCCAGCAAATCACGGTATTCCGATGATGATTCGGCGAAGCTCAGAACGCCAGGCGTGTTGAATGCTGTACGGAATCGGCTGGGCTCGACGATCATCACCCGAACGCCGAACTGCGCGACCTCACCGGCGAGAGCCTCCGACCAACCCTCGAGAGCGAACTTCGACGCCGAGTACGCCCCGACACCGGGAAACGACATACGGCCGCCTTGACTGCTCATCTGCACGATCGTCCCGCTGCCCTGCACTCGCATCGACGGGAGGACGGCGCGCACCAACGCGGCGGGTCCGATCAGGTGCAGTTCCATCAGATCCCGCAAGGTCGAATCGTCCACCATCTCCGCCGCGCCGACCATCCCACGACCGGCATTGTTGACCAGCACGTCGATGCGACCGAAGCGCTCGAGCGCATATTCGACGACGCCCGGAGCCGCTGCGGTGTCTCTGACGTCGAACGTCACCGCCGAGAACCGATCCGGATTCGCCGACGCAATATCTGCAACGGACTCGGGACGACGAACTGCAGCGACTACCGCGTCGCCCGATCGAAGTGCAGACAGTGCGAGTTCACGGCCGAAACCCTGAGAAACTCCGGTGATGATCCAGGTCTTTGTTGTCATGGTCGGCAACGCTAGGGGTTAGAGCGCGCTCCAACGCAAGCCTGTGGTTCTACCGCCGAACTACACGCCGGCCCAGAGCGGTCGTTCCCCGCGAAGGAAACCGTCGACGCCGGCTTTGAAGTCGTCACTGCTGTAGATCATGCTCATCAGATCATCGTTGTCGGCAATCACTCGGGTTCTGATGCGTCGCAGGGACTCCCGAATAGTCCAGACGGTCATCGGGGCGGCGGCAAGTAGATCGCGAGATACCTGGGCCGTCAGGGTCGCGAACTCGGACTCTGTTGCACAGTCGCTGAGGAAGCCGCTCCGCAGAGCCTCGCCACTCGACATCACCCCAGCCCGAGCGATCAACGACATCAGACGCGAACTGCCGATCCTGTCCGCCAGCAACGCCACGGAATGGATCGACAACGAGTTTCCGAGTGTGCGCGCGATCGGTAGGCAGAAGCGTGACCCCTGCGTCGCGATCCGCACATCGCACGCTGCCGACAGCAACAGCCCTGCTCCCGCGCACACACCGTCGATGACCGCGAGGGTGGGAACCCTCACTTTCTCGAGTTCGGTCAGTACGCCGACGAACCGGCTTTCGTAGTCGAGCCCGTCCTGAAAGCTCGAGAAGGTTTGAAAGTGGCCAATGTCGGAGCCCGCCGAGAACGCCTCTCCCCCAGCACCTCGGAGAGTGAGTAACCGAATCTCGCGGTCGGAGTCGGCGCGCCGGCAGGCTCCGGCAATGGCGTCGTACATCTGCGGGGTCAATGCGTTGCGCTTTTCCGGCCGGTTGAACACGACGTCGAGGGTCTCGCCACGACGGATGATCAAGATTTCTTCGTGCGTTTCAGTCATGACACTCACGTTATTTCCGGTAGAGAAAAGTCGAAACACATTGCACTTGAATATCTTTGCGAATTCTCGATGCAAAGTTGCAGATAGTGCGAACGGAGAAGCGTCGACGAGGCCAGGAGACGGTGATGCCAGAACCGAACCTCGCCGACGCAGTATCAAAGGGGCGTCATGCCACGACAGCAAAAAGTGTCATGCCACGACAGTGCGCTGTGGCACGCCCGAATACTGGCTCAGCGGCCTGATCAGTGCATTCGACTGCCCCTGCTCGATGATGTGCGCCGTCCATCCGGTGATGCGGCTCATCACGAAGATCGGCGTGAACATCTCGACGTCGAAGCCCATGAGGAAATATGCAGGGCCCGTAGGGAAATCGAGATTCGGCTTGATTCCGGTGGCACTGACCATGGTCTTCTCGAGGATCTCGTACATCTGCACCCACTTCTCGCCGTCGGTCGCTGCCGCGACGTCGAGGAGGGCCTGCTTCATGGTCGGAACACGCGAATCACCGTTCTTGTAGACGCGGTGACCGAAGCCCATGACCTTCTCCTTGGCAGCCAACTTCTCCGACATCCAGGCTTCGGCGCGGTCGGGGTCGTCGATCTCGAGCATGTCGTGCATGACAGCTTCGTTTGCACCGCCGTGCAACGGGCCCTTGAGCGTGCCGATAGCAGCGGTCACTGCGCTGTAGATGTCCGAAAGTGTGGACGTCACAACACGAGCGGCGAACGTCGAGGCGTTGAAGGAGTGCTCCGCGTACAGGATCAGCGAGACCTCGAAGGCCTTCACGATCGCCGGCTCCGGAACAGCACCGAAGCACATGTTCAAGAAGTTTTCGGCGAAACCCAGGTCCGACTGCGGCGCGATGGGATCCTGACCGCGCCGGCGGCGGAAATCGGCTGCGACGATGGTCGGCAGCACAGCCGTCATCCGCAGCGCCTTGGCCAGATTGGCCTTCTCCGAGTTGTCGTCCTCCGCCGGATCCTCGGCGCCGAGGTAGCTGATCGCCGTGCGGACAACATCCATGGGGTGGCAGTTGTCCGGCATCTTGGTCAGGAGTGAGAGCAGTGAGCGGTCGGCACGACGGGCCGCACGCTCACGCAGGCAGAGTAATTCGAGCTGCTCGGGAGTCGGCAGTTCGCCGTACCAGAGCAGGTGCGCAACTTCTTCGAAGCTGCAGTTCGCGGCAAGGTCCTGCACTGCGTAACCGCGATACGTCAACGAATTCGTCTCGGGCACTACCTTGGAGATAGCCGTCGTATCGACGACAACTCCGGCCAAGCCCTTGTAGATCGTCGGAATCTGTTCGGTCATGTCCTACTCCCCTCCAAGCTGAAATTGAAAATGCCACTGTCGAATTCGTTGTAGCGCTCGTACTCGAGAATCTCGTACAACCTGCTGCGATGCTGCATTTCGCCGAGCAGTCCTTCTTGCGTGCCCTCCGCAAAAATCTCGCGCAGACCCTTTTCGATAGCGAACATCGCCAGCCGAAGGGTGGTCACGGGGTAGATGACGGCGTTGAAACCGATCTCTTCCAACGTCTTCGCCGAAATGAGATTCGACTTCCCGAACTCGGTCATGTTGGCGAGGAGCGGAGTGTCGACCGCTGCGCGGAACTTCTCGAAGTCGGCCTCGGTGGCAAGAGCTTCGGTGAAGATCAGATCGGCACCGGCATCCACATAGGCCTTTGCTCGCTCGATCGCCGCGTCGATACCGTCGATTCCGGCAGCATCGGTGCGCGCGCAGATGACGAAGTTCGGGTCACGACGCGCCGACACTGCAGCACGAACACGGCGAACCATGTCTTCGGTGGGCACAATCGCTTTGCCGTCGAGGTGCCCGCAGCGTTTGGGGTTGATCTGATCCTCGAGGTGCAGACCGGCTATTCCGTCGTCCTCGAAGATCGTGACCGTGCGGGCCGCGCTCATAGGTTCACCGAAACCGGTGTCGGCGTCGACGAGCGTCGGGAGGTCCGTGACGCGCGCGATCTGCTTGCTGTGGCCGGCGACCTCGGTCAAGGTGGTCAGTCCGATGTCGGGAAGTGCCAATCCGGCGGAGTACGCACCACCTGAAACGTAGACACCCTCGAACCCGATTTCCTGAATCAGTCTGGCTGTCAGCGGATTGATCGCACCCGGGAGTCGTTGAATCTTTCCGGACGTCAGCCCCGCCCGGAAGGCAATCCGCTTGTCGGCTGCAGACGTCGCTGCTGCGATGAGGCCCGACATCAGAAAAGTCCCTTGGCGACCTTGGGAGCCCGAGCGAGAACGTCTTCGGAAACGGTGAAGGTCAGCTGATCGAGTTCGCCTGCCTTCAATTCGGCGGTGCGCTGAGCCGCATCGAGGAAGCGGTCCTGTTCGCTCGGCTCGATGACGCCCTCGGCGAGGGTGCGGAATTTCGCGACGTACTGATCGCGAGCGAACGGACGTGCGCCGAGCGGGTGCGCATCGGCCACCGCAAGCTCGTCGACGATGACTTCGCCGCTCTTCAAGGTGATCTCGGCGCGCGCACCGAAAGCCTTCTCGTCCGGATCCGTCGAGTGGTAACGCCGTGTCCATTCGGGATCTTCGCGCGTGGAGATCTTGTTCCACAGCTCGATCGTGTCCGCGCGCTGTGCACGCTCGGACGCGTAGGAATGTTCGTGGTGCCACGTACCGTCCTGTAGCGCAACGGCAAAGATGTACATCACCGAGTGGTCGAGGGTTTCACGCGAGGCGGTCGGGTCGAACTTCTGCGGATCGCCGGAACCGGTGCCGATGACGACGTGGGTGTGGTGACTGGTATGCAGGACGATCGACGCGATCTGGTCGAGATCACCGACACGAGAACGCATTCGGCGAGCGAGGTCGATCGGCGCCTGGCTCTGGTACTCCGCGGAGTGTTCTTTGGTGTACGAGTCGAGGATGGCGCGCTTCGCCTCACCCGAACCGGGTAGCGGAACGTGGTACTCCTTGTCCGGGCCACCGAGTAGCCAGGCGATGACGCCGTCTTCGCCTTCCCAGATCGGTGACGGTGCGCCCTCACCGCGCATCGCGCGGTCGACCGCCTCTACGGCAACCTTGCCTGCCAGCGCAGGCGCGTACGCCTTCCAACTGGAGATCTCGCCCTTGCGGGACTGACGTGTCGCCGTCGTGAGGTGAAGCGCCTGGCCGATTGCCTGGTAGACCGTCTCGGTGCCCAGGCCCAGCAAAGTTCCGATACCTGCCGCAGCCGAGGGACCGAGGTGTGCGACGTGGTCGATCTTGTGCTCGTGCAGGCAGATAGCCCGAACCAGGTCGATCTGGATCTCGTAGCCGGTCGCCAGACCACGAATCAGGTCTCGACCGTCACGGCCGGTGTGCTGAGCGACGGCGAGGATCGGCGGGATGTTGTCTCCGGGGTGCGAGTACTCGGCGGCGAGGAACGTGTCGTGGAAATCGAGTTCACGAACCGCGACACCGTTGGCCCAGGCGGCCCATTCAGGCGAGAACGTACCGGGGATACCGAACACGGTGGAGCCCGGCGTATACGGATGCGACTGTGCTTGCGCCCGCGCATTCACCACGGGACGGCGCACCAGGGAAGCTGCGGCAACTGCCGCGTTGTCGATGATCCGGTTGACGATCATGTCGGATGTGGCGTCGGTGACGTCGACGGAATCCGTCGCAACTTCCGCGATCTTCCACGCGAGGTGGTCTTCCTTGGGGAACTCTTCGGCAGAGCGGTGAGTGCGTACGAGATGCGTCTTCATCGGTCCTCTTCTCACGTTCTTCGGTATCTATTTGCACGCTACGCAGCTCATTCACCTCGGGATAGGCCCTCGCAATTGCCTATTTGTGCAATGACAATGCTGCGATGTTGCGAATGTTGCGAATAGCTTCTCGGTAGGGTGAACGCGATCGGCACCGAGGAGATTCGATGAAGAAGATGTACGCGGGAGCGCGGCTGCGACGGCTGCGGGAGGAACGAAACCTGTCACAGTCCGCACTGGCGAAGGCACTCGAACTCTCCCCCAGCTATGTCAATCAACTGGAGAACGATCAACGACCGCTGACGGTGCCCGTCCTTCTCAAGCTCAACGCCGAGTTCGATCTCGACGTGCAATTCTTCGCCTCCGATTCCGACGCACGCCTGGTTGCGGACGTTCATCACGCCTTGGCCGAAACTTCGGAATCTGGAGACGTATCTCTGGCCGAGGTGGACGAATTGGTGGCCCGCATGCCGGCGGTCGGACGCACCCTCGTGATGTTGCACCGCCGCCTTCACGCCGCGACAGAGCAGTTGGACCAGTTCTCGACGCAGTTGTCCGGCGAACCAGCGTCCGATGTGTCACTCGTACCGATGCCCTACGAGGAAGTTCGGGACTTCTTCTACGACCGAAAGAATCACATCGCCGTTCTGGACGACGCTGCCGAGCAGATGTTCCTGGACAACGGATTGTCCGTGGGCGCAGTGGATTTGCAACTGGCACGACTACTTCGCGATCAGCACGGCGTCACCGTGACGATCCGTACCGACGAACCCGACAAGCTCGGCCCCAAGCGTTACTACGATCCGAACAAGTCGGTCCTCACACTCGCCCGTCGTCTGTCGGCAGGACAACGCGCGTTCCAGATCGCAATGCAGTTGGCCTTCTTCACGCAGGCCGACGTGATCGATTCCCTTGTCGCCGAGGATGAATCATTGAGCGCCGAGTCCGCAGCGCTGGCCCGCGTCGGACTCGCACACTACTTTGCCGGCGCACTGCTACTCCCGTACACCCAATTCCTGCAATCCGCTGAGGCCTTGCGGTACGACATCGACCTGCTCAGCCTCAAGTTCGAGGTCGGCTTCGAGACAGTCTGCCACCGGTTGTCCACTCTCCAACGACACGGCCAACGCGGCATCCCTTTCTTCTTCGTCCGAACCGATCGCGCCGGAAACATCTCGAAGCGTCAGTCTGCTACCGCCTTTCACTTCTCCAGAGTCGGAGGCAGCTGCCCGCTGTGGGTCATCCACGAGGCATTCGCGAGCCCAGGTCGCATCCTCACTCAGGTCGCGAAGATGCCCGACGGCCGGACATACCTCTGGGTGGCGCGCACTACCCACAGCGGCGGACTCGGGTACCTCGCACCCGAGCGCAACTTCGCCGTCGGACTCGGTTGCGACATCGGCTACGCCGATCGCATGGTCTACTCACACGGAATTCAGACGGACGACCCCGCGACCATCGTGCCGATCGGCGCGGGGTGCAAAGTCTGTGACAGGCCAGCGTGCTCTCAACGCGCCTTCCCCCAACTCGGCCGCTCGATCTCCGTCAGTGAGAACAGCAGCAGCCATCTTCCGTATCCGCAACAATAGGGCGCAAACAATAGGGCGCACCGACTCCACCTGCAGTTTCCCGGAGCTACGACGCTCTTCTGCTTCCATGGACGTCATGCAACCCGATGCCGTGACCCCTCGTCGACTGGTTCTTCGCCGCCTTTCGGCCGTGGCCGGTGTGGCCGGCATCGTGACTGGTTTGGTTGCCTTGATCGCAACTCAGTCGGACGTCGATCACAACATCGTGATCGTTCTGGCGTCGGTGGCGCCCTTGTTGATGATTGCTCCGCTGATCGGTGCCGTCGTCTCGGGTATCGGGCGTCAGTGGATCGTGTGCGCCGCCTCGATCCTCGTCCTTGGGTTGTTCGGATGGTCTGTGAGCCCGCTGTACATCGGCGGAACTGGGGAGTCGACGTCTGCGAACGGTCCATCGATTCGAATCATGCAGGCCAACTTGATGGTCGGTGCAGCGGATCCGGAGTCGCTTGTGGCGATGGTCCGCGAACGCGAGGTCGACGTGGTGACGGTCCAGGAGTTGACGTACCAGGAAGCCGACGCGCTCAAAGCCGCCGGGCTTGACGAGGTTCTGAGCCACCAATTCCTCGTCCCGTACACCGACGGTGGTGGCGGGGCAGGAATCTACAGTCGCTTTCCACTCTCCAATCCGCGTAGCCTCGACGGATTCTCACCCGAAACGCTGTCCGCAGAACTGAATGTCGGCTTGGCGCAGCCAGTCACATTGTTCGCCGTGCATCCGGCACCGGCGTACATCTCACCGCCTTCGGTGTGGGCGGACGAGCAGCGAAGGCTTGGGTCTTACATGGACAAAGTCGCCGGACGGGACAACGTGATAGTGAGCGGCGACTTCAACGCGTCGTACTCGAACAAACAGTTCCGGAATCTTCTCACGAACGGATACACCAGCGCCGCCGACCAATTGGGTTCCGGCCTGATCCCGACCTATCCGACCGACAAGCGGTATCCGGCGGTGGTCGGTATCGACCACATCATCACGAAAGGCGCCGTGGCGACATCCTTGGAACGGATCGAGATCGAGGGATCCGATCACCACGGCCTGATTGCCGACATCACGTTGTCTTGAGTAAATACTGGATTGAGCAAGCACCGGGGCATGGTTGTGCCCCGGCGTATTCGTCAGTTGTCGCGGTTCACGCCGCTGTCGGTGGGCTGTTCCCGCCGATCGGCTGCTGATACGGATCGATCGACATCGGCGGATAGAACACCGATTTCCGATCGGGCCCGATCTCCACCCGCCACTCCGTGTGATGCAGCGTCCGGTGATGATGACCGCACAACAAGACCAGATTATCGAGATCTGTTGGGCCACCATCGTTCCAGTGAACAATATGATGAGCATCGCACCACCCCGACGGAGTTCCGCACACCGGAAACGCACACCCACCATCACGAACCGCCAACGCCCGCCGCTGGGGTACCGTCGCGGTCCTTGCTTCTTTGCCGCAGTCGAGCGGAACACCGTTCTCATCCAGGAGGATCCGCGTTACCGTGCAGTCGCACGCCAACATCCGCGCGGTATCGATACTGATCGGACCTACCCAATCCGTCCATGCGAAACCCAGTTCCTGAGTCGACGGCAGTAGATCCTTCAAGGCTTTGAGGTCCGTCATGTCTTTCGCAGACGCAGTCACCGTGATGTGCGGTTTCACCCCGCCCTCGATCGGACCCAACCCCGCCCGCTCGTACCGGCGCAACAATTCGCAGAACCCGTCCGCCCGCCGCAGTGCCGGAGTGCGGGTGTCTTTGACACCGTCCTTCTCCGGCGTCGGAGCCGACAGACTCGACAACAACGTGATCAACCGTGCCCCGTTCACCGCATCCAGATCACCCTTCACCGACACGCGCCCGTACAAGCCCTTCGACGCGTAGAACTCGTTACGCTCCGAATCCTCACCCACCGGAACCCCGTCTTCGCGCTTGCCGTACTGCTTCTCGATCCGCCGAATCGCCGCCCGCACCGCATCACAATCGGCAATGTTCTGCGACGCCAACCCCAACAGAATCCCGCGAGCCTTGTCCACATCCGCCGGCGTCATGTTCTTCGGTGGATGCTGACAAAACGACGCCACCTGCCGCGCCTTCAACGCATCCACGTCACCACGATGAAACGCATCGCCCACCACGGGTTCGAGCATCAACAACCGCGCCAACCCGACCAGCAGACTGCACTCACCGATCTCCAAATTCGTCGAACCATGCAACCACAGCGCGATCGCCCGAAAACCCTTCCCACCGAGAACCTCACGGGAAAACATCTCCACGATCAACAACACCAACCGCGACTGCAACTCGTGCCGGACACGCACCAGATCCAGAACCTCACTCTTGAGGTCCTCACCATCCAGCTGCCACGCTCCCCGACTATCCATGCCGAAAGTTTAATCGAACATACTTTCGAGAACCAGAGACAAAACGGACAACTTCAAAAAGGTGCGCGACTCGAGACCTGTTGAAGTACAGGCTCGTTCACGACTGATACAGCGCTAGGTCGGAGTGACTATCGCAAAGTTCGGATCCGGCTCGTCGAGGTATCCGGCAAGTTCTGCGAGCTTCGCCGGGTCGCCGGAAACCGAGATGGTTCCATTCGCAATCTCGGCACCCAAGTCCACACCACCGAGCAGCACACCGAGTAAGTCGCGCCGACTCAAACTGAACATCGCATCCACAGACCCAGCATCTGCAGACCCACCTTCCACGTCGAAATGGATCAGAACTCCGTTGCTGAGTTCCGTTCGGTGAACGATGTTTTCGTCAGTGATGTTCCAATCGACGACGATGTGCGAGCCCGCTGCGCGCACTCCATCCACGCGCAGCGATACTGCATCGAAGACTTGACTTACCGACAGCGCTGCGGTGATGTCGGGCGCCGCGGCAACCGTGGGCGTCCCCACTGAGCCGTTGCGCAGTTCGTATGCACCGGTGAGGTAGAAGTTCCGCCAGGTGCCGTTCTCGGCGCCGTACCCGAGTTGCTCGAAGGTATCGGCCTGCAGATTCTTGGCCTCGACGTTGTCCGGTTCAGCGAAGACCACGTAGTTCACCACCTGCGCAACCCAGCGAAAGTCGCCGCGCTCGTACGATTCCCGAGCTTTCCGTAACACTTCTGCTGATCCGCCCATGAACTCCACGTGACGCTTGGCCGATTCGACGGGTGGATGCTCCCACAGATGCGCAGGGTTACCGTCGAACCAACCCATGTATCGCTGGTAGATGGCTTTGACGTTGTGACTGACGGAACCGTAGTACCCGTGCGTGTGCCACGCTTGCGCCAATGCAGTTGGCAGCTCGATCGATTCGGCGATCTCGAGACCGGTCCACCCCTGATTGATTCGACGAAGTGTCTGATCGTGAAGGTACCCGTAGAGGTCGCGCTGCAATGACAGGAACTCGGTGAGCCGTTCGGTCCCCCACGTCGGCCAGTGGTGGGACGCAAACAGAACGTCGGATCGTGAGGCGTAACGATTGATCGATTCCGTCAGGTACGCAGACCAGACGTGAGGATCTCGTACCAGGGCACCGCGAAGCGTGAGCAGGTTGTGGAGAGTATGAGTTGCGTTCTCCGCCATACACAGTGCGCGCAAATACGGGAAGTAGAAGTTCATCTCGGACGGGGCCTCGGTTCCGGGCGTCATCTGGAATTCGATCCGAACGCCGTCGATCGTCTCCGTGTGACCTGTCTTCGAGATCGACACCGTCGGCGAAATGAGCGTCGGTGTGCCGGTTGAGGTGGTCTGCCCCAACCCGGCTCCGACGCTACCTCGGGGACCTCGGGGTAAGGCCGCCCCGTACATGTAGGCCGCGCGTCGAGCCATTGCCGTTCCCGCATAGACGTTTTCCTCGACCGCGTGCTCCACGAGCCCGGTGGGTGCGACGATCACGCATCGCCCGGCGGCGACGTCGTCGTCGGTGGTCACACCTTTGACCCCGCCGAAGTGGTCGATGTGCGAATGCGTGTAGATCACCGCGACTACTGGTCGATCACCACGGTGTTCCCGGTACAACGCGAGCCCGGCAGCAGCGGTTTCCCGGGAGATCAGTGGATCGATGACGATGATTCCGGTATCTCCCTCGATCAACGTCATGTTCGACAGATCAAGTCCGCGAATCTGATAGATCGAATCCGTCACCGCAAAGAGTCCCTGCTTGGCGACCAACTTCGACTGACGCCACAAGCTCGGATTGACCGTTGGCGGGCAGTCCTCGTCAAGGAAGGCGTAGGAATCGTTGTTCCACAGGACTTTCCCGTCCGAATCGGCAACCAGCCCCGGATCGAGCGCGGCGACGAAACCCCGCTTCGCCTCGGTGAAGTCGGCGTCGTCGGAGAACGGTAGAGTCTCGGCGACTCGGGCGTTCGCGGCTTCGATTGCGGCCGATGCCGCACGTGGGTCGATCATAAGTCAGCCTTTCACGCCGAATTGCGGCAATGCGCATTGCCGCAATTGAAGAGAACAGCAGGGCTAGCTCAGCAACTGCGCCTTTGCCGCCGCGAACTCGGCATCGGTCAACACGCCGGACTGATGAAGCTGTCCCAACTCCTGCAGCTTGGAGACCAGATCGTCCGCGCCTGAAGGGGGAACGGACTGCACGGGGGCGACCTGCTGCTGCGGCGGCGGCTGTTGCTGCTGGTACTCCTGCTGATATTCCTGCTGCTGCTCGCTGGCCTTTCGTTGACTCCGTCGATCCATGGCGTTGGACGTCGCCTTTGCGGTTCCAGCCACTACCGCCGTGCGCGCCACCGTGCCGAGCAACCCCGGCCGCCCTCTGCGTCCACCTCGAAAAACCATGCCGAACTCCTTGGGTAATTGTCGCTACTGAAATGCTGCTTCGACCGCTGCGACGACTACCTCGCGCGGTATCTGAACGTGAAGGACTACGTCGCCGCCGCCACCGCGAACCGTCGACGCGAGCTCACGCGCCCACGTCTGCTCGTAGACGATGACTGCGGCTGACGTTCCTGGTTCGAGTGACTCACGGACCACGTCCAGGTCCTCGTCACTGATCAATGCCTTGGCTTCGATGGACAGAATCGCCAGTCCGATGTCGGTGAGATCTTCGTCGACGTCGATCTGCGACACCTGTCCGTCCGCGTCCTTGGCGATGTACACGAGGTCGAGCAGAGTGACAAAACCTCGTTCCACCACGTTCTGCAGCGCGGCGACAGCTTCAGGATCCACAGTTGAACCTGGGAATGCCAGCACCACGAGCTCGACCGGTCCGATGTTCATTGCGTCGTTCATCCATCAAGCCTGGTGGCTCGGACGCTTGGGAACCTCACCCGCAGGGGATGAATTACCCGATGCGATCGAGTTATTTGTTGCGACGAATGACTTCGCGAATCGGCCGTACGTGTACGCCTTCTGCTGCGAGGGCGCGCCGGGCTTTGCCTCGGGTGACGAGCACGCCGACGATGCCGAGAACCCAGACCGGATATTGCACCATCCAGGCGACGCGGAATCCGTCGAACGTGTACCCGCCCATGTGCCCGAGGATGACGCCCATCACTTGAATCACGATGAGGGAAGCGAGGAATCCCCCGATGTTGACCATGCCCTGGGCGGTGCCCATCGCCGAACTCGGATTGGATGTGCGCGCGTAGTCGAAGCCGATCACCGAACCCGGCCCACCCACCGAGATGACGACCACCAGGATCGTCAACAACCAAAGCGGAGACGGTTCGCTTCGTGAAAGCACGATCGTCCACATGAGCGCGCTGGCCACCATGATGGTGAGAACCAACCACGATCGACGCATGGGATAGCGACCGGTGAGAATACCGAGGATCGGGCCGGCCACGATTGCCGAGATGACTGACAGCGTCAGCAGCGAGCCGACCGTCGTGGAGTCGAGGCCTTGAGCCGATTTCAGGTACGGCACACCCCACAGCAGCGCGAACGTCGTGATCGAGAACTGAGTCCCCATGTGGCTGAAGAACCCGAGTCGGGTGCCGGGCCGCATCCACACCGTCTTGATCTGTCGCCCGATCTCCTTGGCGCCGGCCGGCACGGCGACCACGTCGGCACCGGGAGGCGCGTCGCGGATGACACTCAACGCCAGCGCAAACGCCAACAGTCCGACAGCGGCAGCGCTGCCGTAGGCAAAAGTCCAGCCCGGTCCGGACAACAGCAACATGAACGGAAGCGCAGACATCACCTGGCCCAGCTGACCGAGGATGCCCGTGAACTGCGAGACCAACGGCACCTGCCGGGGCGGGAACCACTGCGGTACCAACCGCAACACCGAGATGAAGGTGAGTGCATCCCCGGCACCGACGGCAATACGTGCACCGATCGCGACGGGCAGCGATTCGGTGAAGGCGAGAGCCAACTGCGCGGACATCATGATGAACGCACCGACTGCGATCATGATCCGCGAACCGTAGCGGTCGAGGAGGACTCCCGCCGGAATCTGCATGCCGGCGTACACGACGATCTGCAGCACGACGAAGCTCGACAGAACGCTGGGCGAGATCGAGAACCGATCAGCAGCAGACAGACCCGAGACGCCGAACGAAGTGCGGTGAAGCACGGCGATCACGTAGGCAAAAACACCGACACCCCAGACCAACCACACTTTTTTCATCGGGTCTGTATGTTACTCCTGTCTTTCGCAAGGCTCAGGACATGATTATTCGCGGCCCTGAGACACCCAATTCAGATCGGCCGAACGGAAGCCTTCGGTGATCGCGGCGAGGGAGTCGAGGCGAGCGATCTGGTCTTCGCTCAAAACGATGTCCAACGCTCCGGCGTTTTCGGTGACTCGTGCAGCGAACCGAGTGCCGGGAATCGAAACGGAAGGCAACCCGTACTGGCGGCCCTTGGCATCGAGCCATGCCAGGGAAACCTGTGCAGGCGTCGCGCCGAGCTCCTCACCGACGGCGCGGACCACGTCGAGAACCTTCTGATTGGCGGGAAGTGCGGAGTCCGAGAAGCGGGGGAAGCGTCGGCGTAGGTCGTTGTCACTGAGCGTCGCCGCATCGAACGATCCCGCCAAGAAGCCTCGGCCCACAGGTGAAAAGGGCACGAACCCGACTCCGAGTTCCGCCGCGGTGGGTACTACCTTGTTCTCGACGTCACGGCTCCAGATGCTCCATTCCGACTGGATCGCCGCGATCGGATGTACCCCGTACGCACGACGCAGTTCATCGCCGGTCGCCTCGGACAGTCCGATGTTGCGGACCTTGCCCGCCTTCACCTGCTCCGCGATCGCGCCGACGGTGTCTTCGATCGGCACGTTCGGGTCGACCCGGTGCAAGTAGTAGAGGTCGACATGATCGACGCCGAGTCGTCCCAGAGACTCGTCGAGTGCCCGCGGCACGTAAGCCGGGTCTCCGTTGATCCCGCGCTGACCGTTGGCGATGTTGCCGACCAGACCGAACTTGGTCGCCAACTGCACTTCGTCCCGGCGGTCTTTGAGAAGCTCTCCCACCGCACGCTCACTCGAGCCCTCGCCGTACACGTTGGCGGTGTCGATGAACGTGATCCCGATGTCCACCGCATGGTGCAGCGTGGCGAGCGCCTCGGCCGGATCCACCGGGCCGTAGACCGGGGCGACGGACATCGCGCCGTATCCCTGGGCGCTGACAGTGAGACCTTCGGCCAGAGTGACGGTGGGGACGGTCATGAAAACTCCTCGATTCGACTGAGCGACAACCCCGACAGTCTTCACCGAATCGAAGCCTCACGCACCGATTAACGTCACGCTGATCGGGTTACCCTCGAGTGATGGCATTCGATTGGCTCGAACTCGTACTCACCGCCCACCGCGAATTCGGTTCACGACTCGCTGCGGTCGAGGACTGGAACGCACCCACGCCCGACTCCGACTGGCACGTTGAACACCTCGTCCGCCACGTCATCGAGGAGCAGCAGTGGGTACCGCCGCTCCTGGCCGGACTGACGGTCGGCGAGGCGACACCGGACATCGTTCCCGTCGGGGACGACCTGTGGACCGAATGGCAGAAGTACTCCGATGCCGCAATCAAAGCGTGGAAATCGACGGACCTCAGTGCCCACGTTCACCTCTCGTACGGCACGGTGAAGGTGGAACCCTATCTGCGCCAGCAGACCTCGGACGTCACGATCCACACCTGGGACCTCGCGCGAGCGGTCGGAGCAGACGAGCGACTCGATCCAGACCTCGTCGAGGCCGTCTGGTCCGACCTCGACGGGCAGCGCGACATGCTCGCCGAGAGCGGACTCTTCTCCGATCCCGTCGACCTCCCGGACGATGCGTCGTTGCAGGACAAGCTGATTGCCCTGACCGGTCGCGATCCTCGTTAGACGTTCAGCGACACACCCGTCGTGCGGGCGACGCCGTCCCAGCCGCCGGCAGGTGCACCGAGGCCGAGCAGAGCCGCAACCGTCGGCGCGACGTCGATCGTGCGAGCCTGCGTGTCGATCTTCCGTCCACCGTCCAGAGCGGGATGCCCGCCGCTGAGGAAGAACGGAATGGGCAGTGTCACGAAATGGCCGTGGTTGCCGGGAATCGGGTTGGACAGTGGAGTCGGATCACTGAACCGCCAGCCCTGAGCGCAAAACGCAACGACGTCACCGGCATTGGTGCCGAGATCGAATTCGGCGGGGAGGTGGCTGGATTCGACGCCGTCCACACCATCCACGATCTGCTGAATCCGGCTGACGGCTTCCGCCCGTTCGCCATCGGGTCCGATGAAGTAGATCAGGTCTGCGCCACCGTTCTGGGCGATTCGAATCTTGCCTGCCAGCAACGGGTCCGCGTTCAGCGGTCGATCCAAGCCGATGAGCCGCGCGGGCTCCGACCAGTCCATGGAGTGGTCGGCCAACACGATCAGAATGCTCCGATTCCAGCGACCCGTGTCATGAAGGAAGTCGACGAAGCGGCGAACCTGGTTGTCGGTGTTCTGAAGTGCAGCCGTGCGAGCGATCCGGATGGACGGACCGGACAGATCCAGGTGCCCGACCCGATCGACGTCACCGAGGTTGGTGAACGAGAGCCGCGGCGAGTTCCCGCCGACGATACGGATCAAGGCGTCGATCGTGAAGTTGTCCGGCGCATGCTCGGTACCGGGAACGAGCGGCTGCGGATCCCACACCAATGAGGCGCGGTCACCGAACAACCCGTGCAGGTAGCGCTTCGACAGCACACTCGCAGTGGTCAATCCGAGTTCGGTGCGCACCCGATCCAGAACCGTCGATGCCTGCAGGTCGGAAGGCCGATCGAGGTCACGCTTCTTGTCGATGGCCGGATCGTAGACGGAGTTGGCGGGTACACCCGAACGCGCCGGCAGCACTCCCGTCATCATCGCCGTGTGGTTCGGCAGCGTCTCTGCGATCGTGATGGCACTGGCGTCCGGGTAGTGGATACCGCCGGCCGCAAGCCCGGTCAGCGTCGGGGTGAGCTCCGATCGCAGCTCGTCCGGCCGCATGCCGTCGACGACTATGACATGCACGTCCAGGTCTGGGATTCCGGCGCTGGTGGGAACACTCGCGCGAGCGGGCGTTCCGAGCAATGCCGTTCCGGCGACAACACTTCCGCCGATCAGAACGCTACGACGCGAAACTTCGATGCTCACTGGTCGACTCCTGGTCGGTACGAGGCCTGATCGAGGGCGGCCGAGGTGGGTGAGACTCTACTGCCCGCGCCTGCCGGAAGACGGTAGCTCACGGCGTAGTGCGCATTGCTCTGCGGATTGGTGAGATCGTCGACGTAGTACCAGTCCATCTGAGTACCTTCGCGGGCGATTTCGAATACGCCGTAGCCGTGCGAATCCAGTTCGACGTACCGCACGTGTCGGTTCACGGCCTTGAATGCTTCTTCTGCCGCAACGGTTACCGTGCGCGGTGGCACTTTCAGCATGTCGTCGATATTGGGCGACGTCACCGACGGGACGACGAACTCGGCGCCGACGGTCGGCCCACCCGGATAGTTGGCGGCGTTGGTCGGTAGGTCGCAGGCCCACGACGTGTGGATGTCACCGGTGATGAAGACGGTGTTGTCCACACCGTTCGAGGTGATCGCGTCGAAAAGCCTGGTGCGGTCGGCGGTGTACCCGTCCCACTGATCCGTGTTGTACGGGACACCGGCCTGCGGCACACCCACCAGTTCGGTCAACGCCGCGGTGGTCGCCGGTTCCAGCGGCGGGAACACGCAGGGCGTGATCATGACCGGATTGCCGACGACCTTCCACTGCGTCGGGGAGGTGACGATTCCGTTGGTCAACCAATCCATCTGTGCGCGTCCGGTAATGGTGCGCGACGGATCGTCGACCTGCTTCATGGTCGGTTGCTCGTCGCGGTAGGTACGCAGATCGAGCATCGAGATCTCGGCCAGATTCCCGAAGCGGAACCGACGATACAGCTGAACGCTCGAACCATTACCCGACGGGCGGACGGGCATCCACTCGAAATATGCCTTGGCCGAGTTGGCCTTTCGATCTGCCCAGTCACCTTCGACACCGGGAGTGTGGTTTTCGGCGCCGTCCCGGTACGCGTTGTCGGCCGATTCGTGATCGTCCCACGTGGTGATGAACGGGAGCTTCAGGTGCAGAGCTGCCAGATCCGGGTCTGTCTTGTACTGCGCGTGCCGAATTCGGTAGTCGGCCAGCGAAATGATCTCGTGGGCCGGCTCGTGAAGGCGAACGGATCCGTTTCTCGCGCCGTACTCCCCCTGCCCGTACTCGTAGATGTAGTCACCGAGGTGGATGATCGCGTCGAGGTCTTCGCGGAATGCGAGGTGACGATAGGCACCGAAATACCCCGCCTCCCAATTGGAGCAGGACACCACGCCGAAGCGGAGACGATCGAGATCTGCCGAGTTCGACGGAGCCGTACGGGTGCGGCCCACCGGAGAAACAGCCGAACCCGCAGTGAATCGGTACCAGTACGCCGTCGACGAATCGAGTCCGGTGACGTCGACCTTCGCGGTGTGATCGGAATCCGCCGAAGCAGCAACACTTCCGGACGCAACGACGCTCGCGAACCCCTCATCGGTCGCGACCTGCCAGTTGAGAGTCACCGCCGGCCCGACGCCGGAACCGGGCGTCGCGTCTGCCGTCGGGGTGATGCGGGTCCAGATGATCACCGCATCCGGCAACGGGTCACCGGATGCCACGCCGTGCGCGAAGCCCGGGCTGCCACCCGGAACCTCGGCACCGGCGTGGCTCGCCGAAGCGACACCAAGACCTACTGCGCCGGCGAGGGCCGCCGATCCCTGCAGCAGGCCACGTCTGGATATTCGATCGAAGGCATTCGTGTGCACGCTAGGAGTGAACCCGCACCTGAACGGGCGTTCAAGAGAGCTTCGGGATGTTCACCCAGGCTTCGCCTGCGCTTCTCTGGAAGTTTGATCGAGTCGATCCCGATTACAACCGGTAATCGAGGGCCGAGCCTCGAACCACACCGACCTTGACTCCGATGTAACCGCCGAGTGCACCCCCGGCCGCGATCAGGATCCAGAACGCCGGCGGAAGCAGAGCCTCGGACCCGTCGACCTCGGAGAACGCGGAATAACCTGCGATCAACGCGCCGAACAGGATGGGCAGTATCAGCAGAGCGGCAAAGAAAGTCACCCACACCCGATGCGACGAGTCTATTCACGACGGACGGCGTTTGTCGGCAAGTCGAGTCGCTCGTCTGCCGGAAACACACCCCGCTGACGCCTATGCTTGGAAAATGACCGAACCCGACATCAAGCCCAGAAGTCGTGACGTCACCGACGGACTCGAAAAGACCGCAGCGCGCGGCATGTTGCGTGCAGTAGGAATGGGCGACGACGACTGGGTCAAGTCGCAGATCGGCGTCGCCTCGTCCTGGAACGAAATCACGCCATGCAACCTGTCCCTCGATCGCCTGGCCAAGGCCGTCAAGGAGGGCGTACGGGAAGCCGGCGGGTTCCCTCTCGAATTCGGCACTATCTCCGTCTCCGACGGCATTTCGATGGGGCACGAGGGCATGCACTTCTCCCTCGTTTCCCGTGAAGTGATCGCGGACAGCGTCGAGACCGTCATGCAGGCCGAGCGTCTCGACGGATCGGTCCTTCTCGCCGGCTGCGACAAGTCGTTGCCCGGCATGATGATGGCGGCGGCCCGCCTCGACCTCGCCAGCGTGTTCCTCTACGCCGGCTCCACCCTCCCCGGCGTCGCCAAACTTTCCGACGGCAGTGAGCGGGAAGTCACCGTCATCGACGCGTTCGAGGCGGTTGGCGCCTGCTCGCGTGGGCTGATGAGCCGCGCCGACGTCGACACCATCGAACGGGCGATCTGCCCGGGCGAAGGCGCGTGCGGCGGCATGTACACGGCAAACACGATGGCCAGCGCCGCCGAGGCCATGGGAATGTCGCTGCCCGGCAGCGCTTCACCGCCCGCACCGGATCGTCGCCGCGACGGCTTCGCCCGCGAGAGCGGCAAAGCCGTTGTCGAACTCCTGCGTCGAGGTATCACCGCGAGGGACATCCTCACCAAGGAAGCGTTCGAGAACGCCATTGCAGTAGTCATGGCATTCGGCGGATCCACCAATGCGGTGCTCCATCTCCTCGCGATCGCGCACGAAGCGTACGTCCCCCTGACGCTCGACGACTTCGCTCGCGTCGGCGCGAAGGTCCCGCACCTCGCCGACGTCAAGCCTTTCGGAAAGCACGTCATGACGGACGTCGACCGTATCGGCGGCGTCCCCGTGATCATGAAGGCATTGCTCGACGCGGGACTCATGCACGGAGATTGCCTGACCGTCACCGGTAAGACCGTGGCGGAGAATCTCGCGCACATCACCCCGCCCGATCCGGACGGCAAGGTCCTGCGGGCGATGAACAAGCCCATTCACCCCACCGGAGGCATCACGATCTTGAAGGGGTCACTCGCGCCCGGCGGCGCGGTGGTCAAGTCGGCAGGATTCGAGTCTGATGTATTCGTCGGCACTGCACGGGTTTTCGAACGCGAGCGCGCCGCGATGGATGCTCTCGAGGACGGCACCATCACCGGCGGTGACG
The DNA here is from genome assembly GCF_011290655.1 of Rhodococcus sp. D-46. Classification (NCBI taxonomy): domain Bacteria; kingdom Bacillati; phylum Actinomycetota; class Actinomycetes; order Mycobacteriales; family Nocardiaceae; genus Rhodococcus; species Rhodococcus sp. D-46. The sequence goes on from NZ_JAANTF010000006.1 coordinate 138,894, forward strand.
TTGTCGTCATCCGCTACGAAGGCCCGAAGGGTGGTCCCGGCATGCGCGAGATGCTGGCCATCACGGGCGCGATCAAGGGCGCGGGTCTCGGCAAGGACGTCCTGCTGCTGACGGACGGACGATTCTCGGGCGGCACCACCGGCCTGTGTGTCGGACACGTTGCGCCCGAGGCGGTTGACGGCGGTCCCATCGCGTTCGTTCGCGACGGCGATCAGATCCGACTCGACGTGGGTACCGGACAACTCGAATTGTTGGTCGACGACTCCGAATTGGAAGCCCGCAAGAAGGGCTGGGAGCCGTTGCCGCCTCGCTACACACGTGGTGTGTTGGCCAAGTACTCCAAGCTCGTGGGATCAGCCTCGGGTGGAGCAGTGTGCGGCTGATCCCAGCCCGCTGCTAGATGGGCCGGTACCCGGCGCCGACGCCTCCGTGGGCATTGATCGTGTCCACGATGGAGGTCATGTTGGTGCCGAGTTCCGGCCCCAGGCATGGCACCCAGAGGTAGGCGTTGACCATCGCGACCAGCGTCGTCCCGACCGTGACCGGGGCTCCCGAATCACCGTGGTCGACGCAGATCTGAGTCCAGGTGGATGCGTCGGCGCTCAGGTCTCCCCAGACGACGCCGCAGGTCGTGCCCGTCGTACGGCCTTCCTTGCAGGCTGTAGCCGGGAAGCTGGCCGGAGCGCCGATCGAGGTGATGGTTGCCGCGCCCACCGTTCGAACTGGTGTGACCTTGCCCGGATCGAACTGGATGACCCCGTAGTCCAGGTCCGGGTTCGACTCGACGAACGTGCCGACCACGCCTGCGTCCTCGTTGCTTTCCGGGATCACGAACGATCCAGGACCACCGCAGTGACCTGCGGTGATACCCACGAGTCTGCCGCCGTTGTCGTGACCGATAGTGGTCAACGTACAGACCAGTTGATTGTCGATGATGATGCCCGAACCACCACCCATGGGCGTGGGTGCAGCAACAGCGTTGCTGCTGACGATGAACCCGAGTCCGAGTGCCAAGACCAACGCTGCCAGAGCCGAAACAATTCGCTGCAACATCACAATCTCTCCGCCGGTAATCTCCCCGCTGCAAAAAACGCATACCCCGGAAAGTGCGGACCTACGCAGCGTTTCTAGTCGGTAGCTCCGAGCGCTTCGAGCATCTTGCGTGCCTCCTCGAGCTGACGACTCAACTCGTCGACTCGCGCTGCAGCCATGTCCCGTGCAGCGACGATGATGGACTCGACAGCCTCGATTGCGGTGGGCTCACCCAACTCGCGGACAGCTCGCTCGACCGCATCGGGTGCGACCGGAACTGCTTTGCCCGGACGCTTGGCGCCCTGTGTGACCGTCACGCTCCAGTCGTTGTCCGCGCCCGCATGGATCGTGACGCTGATGCCGGCCGGCAGTTTCTTCGCACGCTTGACGGCCGGACGAGGTGTCGCGGCAGGGGCAGCAGTGGTAGTCGGGACCGGAGCGGGTGCAGGCTGCGCACGCGGCTTCGGTCGAACAGGCTCTACGAGTGGCTCCATCAGGGGCTCGGACTCCACAACTGGTTTGGGCCGTGGCGCCGGTTTGGCCGGTGCCGCGGAGACGCGGTTTATGCGCAATTCCTCTGCCTCGAAAGGCAATTCGTCGTTGACGCCTTTGGGGCGGATCATCACGGTGTTGCCGTCCACCGACACGACTTTCGCCGAGGTACCGGCTTCGATCCCCAAGCTGGGAGTCGCCTCGCGCAGATAGACGGTGGCGCGCTTGCCTTCGGCGACAGCCGTGGCGAGCGCTGCCAGATTGTCCGCAGTGAGGTGATCCGGCGTTGATGCGGCAGCGCCGGAACGTCTACGGGGTGGCATGCGCAGGTCCTTTCAGAAGTATCTCGTGCATTTCGGTATCGACAGTGCTTTTCTCGGGGCAACTCTTGCACAAGCCACCGACGTGTTGACTCTCACCGCCCGCCTGAGCCCGAGGATCCGTAGACGGTTCGGCCAATTCAGTACTGTTCTCGTGGCACCGCGTGGAAGATGGTGGACAGAAATTCGTTGCGGCAATAAGGAGCACGGTGAGCAGTTCGGAGTCAGAGTGGATCGACGAGGTCACCGAACCCGCCCCTGCTGAATCTCACGTTGCCGAACCTCACACCGCTGATCCGGTCGACGTCGATGCTCATCTGCTCAGCCGGATTCAAGCCGACATCGAGGAGTCCCTCCTCGGCGGACCGCGCTGCTTCACGCAATCGCAGATCGCGGAATTCGCCGGTGTGACACGCGAGCGTGCCGATCGTTTGTGGGTCGCGATGGGCTTTGCCGTCGACGAGGATCCCGACGCCGTCATGTTCACCCAGCAAGACGCCAACGCCCTCAAGACGATCATCGACATGGTCAATCGAGGAGTCATCTCGCAGAGCAGTGAGGTGGCTGCCGCCCGTTCACTGGGGCAGTCGATGTCGAGGTTGGCTGAGTGGCAGGTCTCGCTGATCAGCACACACATCATCGACCAGCTCGCCGACTCGGCAGATCACGAGCCCGAAGCGATCCGGAAGATCGTTCTGCGCCTCGGCGCCGAGATCATTCCCGCTGTCGAATCTCTGCAGACGTACGTGTGGAAGCGCCACGTCGCGTCGTCGACGGGCCGCAACGTCGGAAACCCGGGCGAAGAAGTAGCGAGTCGTGTTCTGGTCGTGGGTTTCGCCGACATCGTCGGGTACACCTCGCTGACCCGCGGCCTCGACTCCGCCGAACTCAACGATCTGCTCGAGCGGTTCGAGTCCGCGTCCACCGAAATCATCGGTCGCAACTACGGCTGGGTGGTCAAGACCGTCGGTGACGAGGTCATGTTTGCCGCCGAGAGTCCTCATCACGCCGCCGAGATCGCTTTGCAGATCCAGCAGGCGGTCCTCGCCGATCACGACGATCCGCAGCTTCGGGTGGGTCTGGCCATGGGGCCGACGTTGGTTCGCTTCGGAGATCTCTACGGTTCGGTGGTCAACAAGGCCGCGCGTCTCACCAGCTCTGCTCGTCCCGGCACTGTGCTGATCGACTCCGAGCTGGCCACCCAGCTCGGCTCGGACGCCAATTTCAAACTGCGACACCTTCGTCCGCGACGAGTGCGCGGCATCGACAGGCTCGAGCAGTACGTGCTACGCCGCAATCTGGAGCCGTGAGCTCTCAGCTCGACACTCCGCGTGCAGCCAGAAAGTCGTCCACGATCTGCTCACACGCAGCCTCCCCGAGAGGCGTCAGCGTGGCCAGCTTGGTGAGCACCAAAGGTCCGACCAACTGAGCAAGTGCGACGTCGTAGTCGTACTCCCCCAACGCGTCGATCGCGTCCGGCGAGCGCAGGATCCGATCGAACGCGTGTCGGTACTGCTCGAAAACCGTCTGGCGCAGCGATCGCAATTCGGGCTTGTCCGTGGACAGGGCATCGACGCTCGAATAACCCTTCAGTTCCGGCCCCAAGCCGAGCCAGCACATCGCCGTCACCTGGATCGGTGCGCTTTCGATGGCCTTGGCCTGACTGGTCAACAACTCGAGCAACTGCGCGCGGAGATCGCCTTCACCGGACATCTCCGGCACCGGCGGCAGTAGACGTGCAAATGCCGCGGCGAGTAACTCCGTGCCGCTGTCGAAATGGCGGTACAGCGTCGCACGCGCGACGTTGGCCAACTTGGTGACGGCATCGATCGTCACGGCGTCGACGCCGCCTTCTGCCAGCAGCGTGGTCGCTGCGTCGAGCAACCTGGACCTGGAACGCTGTTTGCGCGGGTCCTCGTCGTTTCCCTGCTGTTCGATTCCCTGCTTGTCGATTCCCACCGTCACAACTTCAGTTATACCCACTTGGGGGTTGTGGAACTGCTGTTCTTGTAACGATACTGATGGTCTTGTTTCTATCGGGAGGTTTCGTGAGTAGCGATACGACGCTCGAACAGTCCACGTGGACCATCCGACAGATCTGGATGCTGACGGTCGCGTGCTGCGCCGTCGCGCTGGTCGTCGCAGCGATGGCCGCTCTCAACACGGCCCTTCCCGACTTGGCCCGCGATACCGGTGCAACACAGAGCCAGCTCACGTGGATCGTGGACGGGTACACGCTCACGCTGGCTTGTCTCTTGTTGCCGGCGGGCGCACTCGGCGATCGATACGGTCGACGAGAACTGCTCATGTTCGGACTACTCGTTTTTGCTGCCGGCTCGTCGATTCCGGTCTTCGCGGACGAACCGTCGTGGGTCATCGTCTCCCGCGTGATATCCGGCGTCGGCGCCGCATTTGTCATGCCGGCGACGCTGTCTCTACTCACTGCAGGTTTCCCGCCGGCGCAGCGTGCCCGCGCCGTCGGAGTCTGGTCCGGCGTCGCAGGGTCCGGTGCAATCGCCGGACTCGTCGTCTCCGGGCTACTCCTCGAAAAATGGTCCTGGCATTCGATTTTCGTCAGCCTGGCCGTCGTCTCGGTCCTCATCCTCGTGGTGTCGTTCACGATCGTGACGTCGAAGGACACGGAGGCAACTCCACTCGATCTACCTGGTACAGCGCTGATCGCCGGCTCGATCGGACTGTTCGTCCTGGGGATGATCGAGGCGCCGGCCCGTGGTTGGCTCGATCCGGTAGTTCTCGCGTTGCTGGTCGGCGGAATTGCCATGACAGCAATCTTCAGCTGGGTCGAATTACGCACTCGCCACCCACTTCTGGACGTCAGACTGTTTGCCAATCGTGCATTCGGCAGCGGCGCAGCGTCACTGACCCTGCAATTCCTGGCGACTTTCGGCTTGTTCTTCCTGATCGTGCAGTATCTCCAACTGGTGCTCGACTACTCCCCCCTGCAATCGGCGCTCGCCCTCATGCCGATCGCCGTGCCGGTGATGGCGCTGTCCGTGGTTGCTCCCCTGCTGATTCCGCGTATCGGCCTTCGCGCCCTCACCGCCACCGGGGTTGCCTTCCTCGGAACCGGAATTGCGCTCTTGACGCGCTTGGACGCCAGTTCGACCTATGCCGAAGTCTGTGTTCCCTTGGTAGTGGCCGCTATTGGATTGGGTTTGTCGACAACCCCCGCCACTGCTGCCATCGTCTCCAACGCACCGGACTCCAAACAGGGTGTTGCATCAGCAGTCAACGACGCAACCCGTGAGATCGGCTCCGCCATCGGCGTTGCACTGGCGGGAAGTATCCTCGCCGCCGGCTACGGAAATCACGTCCAGCCCGCGGTCGACTTGCTACCCGAACCGGCCAAGGAGCCGGTATCCGGTTCTCTGGCCGCCGCTCTCCACGTCGCCGAAGCAGCCGGGCCGCAGGGTGCCCAGTTGGCCGAATTCGCCCGTGAAGCCTTCATCAAAGGCATGGATCAAGGAGCACTCACGCTCGCTGCGATCATGTGGGTATCCGCGATCGTTCTGGGATTCTGGGCTCCGGGTCGTCAGCGAGACTGACCGCCTCGTCGGTACGCCGGGGCCTTGGTTGTCTGCTCCGACTGCAGAGTCTGCAGGAGGGGCATCGACCGGAGCGGCACCACAACCGAGAGAACCATGACGCTGGTCGACCGGGTGGCTATCCCCGACCGATTCAGTTCGAGCAGCGTCGCTTGCAAATCCTCGTGCGACGCAGCGGCAATCCGGCACAGCACGTCGCCGGAGCCGGTGGTGGCAAAGGCTTCGAGCACACCGGGGATCGCCTCGAGTTCCGCGGTGACGGTGTCGAGCGCCCCCTGGGCGATCTGCAAAGTCACGAATGCCTGTACTCCGAAACCCGCTGCAGCCAAATTGACGTGCGGCGCGTATCCGGCGATGACGCCCGCATCTTCCATCCTTTTCAATCTCGCCTGCACTGTCGCCCGCGCAACCTTGACCTGACGCGAAAGCTCCAACGCACCGGCTCTCGGGTGCTTGTTCATCGCGTCCAACAGAGCCAGATCCACTGCGTCGAGATTCACGTCCGCTCCACTCGTCGTTCAACTATGCAAATTGCCTACAAAACAGTGCCACCATCTTCGCATTCCGGCGCTGTGTCTACTTTCAACTACCTCCGTTGACTACCCAACCTCTGAAGGACTTATCTGTTTGTACCGGCAGTGCCGAACATAACTCGAGCACCGCGCTGTGTACATCGCACTCAGAGGGGACTCACCATGACCGTCGAACAGACTCTCACCGACGACGAACAGTTGGCCGGCCTGGATCTGGAGCAATTACGCCAGCTGGTCGGACTGGTCGAGTACGACAGCGATCACGATCCCTTCCCGGTGAGTGGTTGGGACGGCCTCGAATGGATCGTCGGAAACGCCACGCAGACTTCACATTTCTTCCAGTCCGCATTCGGCATGGAATTGGTGGCCTATTCAGGCCCGTCGACGGGAAACCGCGACCACCACGCGTTCGTACTCAAGAGCGGTGCCGTGCGCTTTGTCGTCAAAGGTGCTGTGGATCCGACAAGCGAGTTGATCGCGCATCACAGCCGTCATGGCGACGGCATCCGCGACATCGCGCTCAGCGTCCCTGACGTGGACAAGTGCATCGCGCACGCCATCACCCAAGGTGCGACGGTGTTGAGCGAACCGCACGACGTCACCGACGAGCACGGCACCGTTCGCCTGGCCAGCATCGCGACGTACGGCGAGACTCGGCACACCCTCGTCGACCGTTCCCGCTACACCGGCCCTTACCTTCCCGGATACGTCGAACGGACGTCGTCGTACCGCAAGCGTGACGGCGCGCCCGAGCGCATCTTCCAGGCCCTCGACCACGTCGTCGGCAACGTCGAACTCGGCAAGATGGACCAGTGGGTCGACTTCTACAACCGGGTCATGGGATTCACCAACATGGCCGAGTTCGTGGGCGGCGACATAGCCACCGACTACTCCGCGCTGATGAGCAAGGTCGTCTCGAGCGGCAATCACCGAGTCAAGTTCCCACTCAACGAACCTGCCATCGCGAAGAAGCGGTCACAGATCGACGAGTACCTCGAGTTCTATCAAGGTCCCGGCGCTCAGCATCTCGCGCTTGCGACCAACGACATCCTCGGAGCAGTCGATGCTCTGGTCGACGAAGGAATCGAGTTTCTCTCTACTCCGGCTTCGTATTACGAGGATCCCGAATTGCGCGCGCGTATCGGAGAGGTTCGAGTTCCGATCGAGGAATTGCAGAAGCGAGGCATCCTCGTCGACCGCGACGAGGACGGCTATCTTCTTCAGATCTTCACCAAGCCGATCGGAGATCGTCCCACCGTGTTCTTCGAGATCATCGAACGCCACGGCTCACTGGGATTCGGACTGGGAAACTTCAAAGCCCTGTTCGAAGCGATCGAGCGTGAGCAGGCCGCGCGGGGCAACTTCTGAGGTAGGTCAGCTGTTTTCGGTCCACGCCCAGACCACCGCGGGTCGCCCGGTGGCACTGACCCGGACTCGTTCGTCCGTACGTTCCAGCCCTGGCAACGCTTTGAGCGTCCGGTTCAAATTGCCCGGGTCCGGACGCACACCGGAAAGCTCCTCCGCCACGGCCAGCGCGTACGACGCCGGAAACGACGGACCCAGTAGTGCCCGCGTGAATGCCTGATCTCGCCACAACAGGGTGTCAGCAAGGATCGGGCGGGTATCGGCGACTATCCGATTGTGGTCGAACGCAAGGTCCCCCGGGTTGTCCCAGCTCACCCATTCGGCCGAACCCGGCACCTCGTCCGACGAGATCACTGCCCACATGGTCACCGAGAGCGTCGGACCGCGGGGGTCTCGATTGGGTTCGTCGAACACGGTCAATTGACCGCTGACGAGGATCTTCTCGTCGGGAATTCCGAGCTTGGTGGTCACGGCTCGCCTGGCGGCGTCCTGCAACCGCTCACCGGCGCCCAGCAGTACACCGGGCAGCGCCAACTGCCCGGTGTACGGCTCCGCTTGCCGCGGAGTGACGGCAAATCGCAACATCCCGGGTTCCGGATTGCCGAACCGGAGCGCGATGACATCGATCGAGACAAGTGACTGGTCCACACCGTCCATCATGCAGGCACTGGGCAGCGCACCTGACGATCGACCCGGTCGGCACCGTTCGCGGTCAGCACTACCGGCGCACCCATTTCCTCGCTCAGATACCGGGCGAAATCCTCCGGGTCGGCCGGAAGTTCCTTCGGCACGACCCCTACGGCTTTCAGGGAATCTGTCAGCGCCTGCTGGTGATCGAGATCCTTCCACTCTCCGACGGGAACGAACGGCAATCCTTCGTACGCGTGCACCCCGTGGATCGGGATGCCTGCAGCCCGCGCGCGATCCATCGCATCGAGATGAGTAAGCGCCAAACCGTCGACGCCACCGCTCACCTCGATTGCGTAGTGCAACAACAACTCGTCGAAGTGGCCCGTCCGGAATCCGCCTTGATACTCACCCGTCCCGTTGTGCAGCTCGGGCAACACCTTCGCCAACTCCGGATCCTCCGTCGGGAAGGGCCCAGCTCCGTGTCGTGTCATGTAGGTGCGGGTGACGCCGAGTACGTAACTGTCCCGGCCCAACTCGTCGATCATTGCTCGCGCGTTGGACGGCTCGACCGTCGACCACGTGGTGTGTGGGTGAAACCCCCGCCACTCGTCGAGAAGGACACCTTGTGCCCCCTCGAATACCAGACGACCACCGGCACCCAACGCGCCCAGCGCATCCGGGTCGGCGATGTCCACGACGGCACCGAATTCCGCGTACATGTCGACCATGTCGTCGATCGGCGGAAAACCGTGGCGACTCTCCGCGATCAACGGTCCGTAGAATGTGACCAACGCCGACAACTTACGACGCAAGGAGTCAGGTCGCCGGCAGTCTCCCACCGTAGGCGCATTCGCAACTTCGAGCGCGTACGCCGCGGTCTCACCGATCCCCTTGCCACACGAGCCGTGTCGGTTACCGCCGCGAGCATCCTCACGGGCCCTGTTGGCGGCCACGTGAATCGGCGTCGTCAACAATGCGCGCGCGTCGATCCGTATCAAATCGAACGGATTTCGAACTCCGAGCGCTTCCAGAGCACGCGCCTCCCGGGCGAGCGCGATGGGCTCGACCAACACGAATCTCGAGAGAAACGTCGGGACGCCGGACAGCGTTCCCGAACCGAACTGCGAAAACGTGTGGTGGCGCTCGCCGACCGTCACGTTGTGCGCTGCCTGTGCCCCACCGTTGAAGCGGACCACTGCGGCCACACCCAAATCGGCTTGGTCGGAGCAAAGCCAATCGACGGTTGCTCCCTTCCCCGCATCTCCGAACCCGAGGTCTACGACGACGATATCGCGGTCTTCGAACGGCTCCATCATGCTCTCCTTCTATGCGAAATCGACATCGTCCGTATCGGTTCCGAGATCGTGGGGCAACCCGGCCACCGTCGCGGTGCTGCGCCCTGGAATTAGAGCGAGAGCCTTGCCGACGGTCTCGGCTTCAGCTCTTGAACCGATGTCGCGGAGATCCGCCAGTCCGTCACGCAGGTCGATGCGGTCCTCGCCGATTCCGACCGTCAGCGCGATCAGTTCGCACACCGCAGCGGGGTCGTCGAGTTTGACGAAGCGTTCACCGAGCAACTTCTTCCAGTGATCCGCGATTTCCGGATCGTTGAAGTACGACGACTGATCTGGCAGAACGAAGTAGACATTCCATCTTTCTTCGAGTTCACGGTAGATCGACGAGACCGATACGTCCTGACGTACCTTGTCCCCGATCACCGAACGGATGTGACGAGCCGAGAGCCGCGGCTTGTTCAGCTCGTCGCCGATGATGAAGAGGTAGCCTTTCCTTCCGCGCTTCTCCCAGGCATCCGTACTGGTGTGGCGCGCCATGAAATATGCTGCCAATTCATAGCTTTCCGACTTCTGTCCGCCACCGTTGCCCTCGAGGAAGATCGTCCGAAGCTGCTCGTCCATCGCGTTACCCGACTCGAACTGACCGACTTGTAGTGGCACCTGATCGGAATCGGCGTCGCCGATACCACCGAACAGAATCTGCGGATCATCCGCGTATCCCTTGCGTTGCAGCAGCCCGTGCAGCTTTCCGAGCTTGTCCTGCATGATTCGCGGAACAGCGCCCATCGAGCCGGTGACATCGAAAAGCACTGCTATCGGGAGAGAATCGGGGTGCCCGGCCGAGTCTCGGCATTCACGCTTGTCGACGCCGAAGGGGTCGAGGGTCGGGTCCGCTTTCCAACTGCTTCGCGGACGCGACCGAAGCGAATCGGTGTAACCGAAATCGTCGACACCGCGTGCGGCACGAAAAGTCTTGCCCGCCAAATAGGTGTTGTCGTCCCAGTATCCGTAGCCCATGACAATCACTGTCCTTTCGTGGATGGAACGGCGAACGGACGAAATGTCCGCTGGCCATAGAGAAGATCGAGGAGTTCGTCGAACTCACCCAGTAGGTCGACCGCGTCGGGACGCAATCTCGGGTTGTCCTGCATGCAGCCGTCGGCAAACACCTTCATCCGTTCGTGGGTCTGCTCGCCCAGCATTCGGAGCATCAAATGATGAGCCATGTAGACGTCCCAGGCCGGAGACGCTCCTTCGCCGAGTTCCGGTGGGTACGAATCACGATCGGAACCGATCGTCGCCACCGGGCGGCTGCCCGTACGGGTGCCAAAGGACCAGCCGACCAGCACCACCCCGTGCCGATCAGGCTCGATCAGCACGTTCTCCGCGGTAATCGCGGTGTGCACCCAACCAGTCGCATGTGCTGCTGCCAGAGCCCGAAGTAGCCGTCGGTGCATCCACGCCCAGTCCCGTGGATCGAGGCCACCCGGATACGCCTCACGGACGTCGGCGAGACTCACAAAACCTTCGGTCAGATCGTCCAGCACATCGATCTGACGTCTCGTGCCGCTGCCCACATGGGTGATTCGATCGATCAATCGCGGGAAGTACGAGACTGCCCAACCGGCTTCGCACGAATTCTCGATGTCCGTCAGCACATTCCGTTCGGCCTCGATCATCGAGTTCGCCCGAGGGTTTCGCGGAATCTTGAGTACGACACCGGCATCGGACCGGTACAGGTTAGCGACCGAGCCGCGCTCTACCAGTCCACCCAACATGTACTCGCCCCGCTCGCCGACATAAACGGGTCGAGAATCTGCCGGCTCGAACTCCACTGTCCAACTGCGGTAAAGCTCGTTCAATCGAGATGTTGCGGCCGAGTATCGCACCCGATCTTCGGGCTTCGCCCGGTCCGGATGAATGGCTGAGGCGAGCCGATGAAAACGACGCTTTGCAGCGCGGCGGGAGTCGAGATCACTGGGGACTCCCCCGAACACATCAGCCGAAACCTTTGCCGTCTCGACCGTTTCGAGTGCAGTGTGCGTCGTTTTCATGGTTTTAGTCTAAGCGACTAAAACGAAAACGGCAAGAATGCGTATTTCATCCGAGTACATGCGCATCACATCAGGACACAGCAATCACCTGTCGGCACCGAGGGCTGAAACAGCTTTGCGTAGCTCGATCACTGCCGGACTGCTGTCGCCCTCACGGGTACACAGATCGATCGAACACTGCTCGATATCGGAAATGCGCACGAAACTGATATCCGAGCGGGTGTAGTACTCGGCAATGGTTGCTGCCGTTATCACCACCGCCCGACCGTTGGCGACAACCTCGAGCGCTTCGTCCATCGTGCGGACAGAGGGACCGTACCGGACGGGTACACCACTGGGGCGCGGGTCCACCGACCACCATTTCACCCATTCGGGTGGCGCACCGTCACTCGAAACCTGCACAGTCCCATCTATTTCAGAAATCTCGATGCTCGTACGGCCCGCCAGTCGGTGCCCTCGAGGCAGGGCCACCACCCGCGGTTCGACGCCGATCCGTTCGAGCACCACACCGTCGAGCACCGGCAGTGGAGGGCGCACGAAGGCGGCATCGACGGTCGCGCTCGCCACCGCGGAAACCTGTTGGGACCAGTCCAATTGGACCAGCTCCACCTCCGCATGCAACGAATCGATCACCGCACGTCCCAAACTTCCGGCCGCCCCGTTGATGAATCCGATCCGCAACCGCCTGGCCCGCCGACGCTCGAGTGCGTCGAGCCCGTTCATCGCGCGGACGGCGAACTCGAGAGCGGGCCGTGCATCCGCGACGAACACCTCACCCGCGGCGGTGAGCACCACCGGGTGCGAACTGCGATCGATCAACTCGACTCCCACCTGCTCCTCGAGTCGACGAATCTGCTGACTGAGAGCAGGCGCCGTGACGAACAACCGGTCTGCCGCTCGTCCGAAGTGCCCTTCCGCCACGACGACGAGCAACGAGGACACCAACCGCAGATTCAGATCTTCACCTCTTCTCGCCTTTTTCATTACCGTCCATTCGGTTGTCTTAGGCCGCCGTTCGCCAGCAAAGTGATGACCATCACGGTATCTGAACAGCGGAGTTAAGCAAACCGGCAATTGTCGAACGAAGTTCTACATGTACAGCGAATGCCACGTCAGGTCACAGTTGTCGCAGATCCGGACAGCCCGCCGAATCCGCGAAACCAGGAGATGTGATGAGCAAGTACGAGCACGAATTCGTCCACATGATGGATGGCGTCGAAAAGCAATTGGAAACCATCGACAATCCGCGGCACCAGAAGATCCTCCGAAACTACCGGCGCCACGCATTGCTCGAGGTCTCCGGTCGTTACAAGGAAATCCTCTCGCCCGACATGACCGTCGAAGAACCCGTCTACCGGTTGTTCGAAGACGGGCAGTCGATTGTCCTCGACGGCATGGACGCCGTCACCAACTTCTACCAGTCACTCGCCGAGACGGACACCCTTGTCATGTGGACCGGACAGTCCGACTTCGCGGTCTCCGACAGCGGATTCTCGGGTGAGACTCTCTTCAGTCAATTCGTCCCAGGATCGATTCTGGGAGACGGGGTGTTCGGCGCGGTGCACGAATCGGGTGGATCCACCCCCGCAGCCCCCGAACAGTCGTCGGACATCGACCCCGACGGTTGGTATCTCGTGCGTCGGACCTTGGCATTTGTCTGGCCGTACGACGAGCAGGGGCGACTCATCGGTGAGCATGTCTACGAAGATTCTGCTTCGAAAGTCGTGACCAAGGTGGACCCGAGCGAGGTCATCACTGCGGCGCGCGCAGCCGAACTGCTTGCCCCACTGCTCGAAACGCACCTGCCGTGAGCGCGCCCGTAGCCATTGTCACCGGCGCAGCTGCCGGGTTGGGCGCCGCTATTGCCGAGCGCCTTGCGGAGGACTTCGGCACCCTGCTTCTCCTCGACATCGAAGAGGCCGCACTCGCCGACACCGCAGCACGCCTGGAAAGCCTTGGCGTAGCAGTCCACACGGCACGATGCGATGTTCGACGTGAAGGTGACGTCAAGAACGCCTTCGACGTGGCTGCATCGGCCGGAAGCCCGACTGCACTCGTCAACGGCGCCGGAATCGGCGTCTTCACTCCGTTCCTCGAGATCACCGAAGACCAGTGGGACAACACCTTTGCGGTGAACACCAAGGGCAGCTTCCTGATGTGCCGCGAATTCGTGAGCAGAACCGAGGGTCCGGCATCGATCGTCAACATCGCGTCGATCGGTGCCCGCTTGGGCGGTGACATGCTCGCGCACTACGGACCGTCGAAGGCCGCCGTGATCGAGATGAGTCACAGCGTCGCCCGAATCGGTGCGACTCGAGGACTTCGCTCGAATACGGTCATGCCCGGCCTGATCCTCACCGACATGTGGCTTCGAACCATCAAGGAACTGCGTCGACGCGATCCCTCGCTCACAGATGTTTCCGATGCTGACGTCTTCGATTCTTTTGTCGCACAGATGGTTCCGATGGGTCGAGCTCAGACGCCCGGAGACATCGCCGAGATGGTCGCCTTCTTGCTCAGTGACAAGGCTCGCAACGTCACCGGCCAGACGATTGCCGTCGACGGCGGCGCCGTGATGACCTGATCGGGTCGATGGCGGTCAGCCCCAGCGCGACTGGCCGCCGTCGAGCGGGATCGTGGCACCCGTGAGGTACCCGGCGTCTTCGCTGACGAGGAAGACGACGGCACGACCGATGTCGGTCTCGGGGTCTCCGACGCGTCCCAGCGGAATACCTGCGACAAATGCCGCTGCCTCTTCGGGATTCTTTTCCATCCACCACTGCAACGCGGGAGTCTTGGCGTGCGGGGCAACATTGAGAACGCGAATGTTGTCCTTGCCCCATTCGCAGGCGGCAGCGCGGGTCAACGAGCGCATGCCTTCTTTGATGGAACCGTAAGCGCCGTAGTTACTGGCATCCCAGCGCACCGCCGCCGAGGTGACCATGTTGATGATGACGCCACCGCCACGACTGTTCATGTGGGGGTACGACGCCTGCATCATGCGCAGGGTGGCGAGCGGCCCCGTCGCGAAGGAACGCTCGAAGTCTTCGTCGAGCACGCTCAAGAGTGGGCCGGGCTTGCAGTCGTTGGCGTTGTTGACCAGGATGTCGATTCCGCCGAACAGTTCGACGGTACGGTCCACGGCGTCGGTGATGTCGTCCTTCTTGCTGACGTCGCAGACCACCGCCTCACCGCGCGCACCGATGTCAGCCAGTAGTCCGCACGTGGTGTGCAACTTGGATTCGGTGCGGCCGGCAACGGCGATCACGGCGCCCTCTTTGGCCAAGGCCAGGGCAATCCCCTGCCCGATTCCCTGACCCGCACCGGTGATGAGTGCGACTTTGCCTTCGAGCTTGCCCATGTGACTACTCCAATGTCCGTCGACGCAGAGGTCCCTTTTGCGGGAGGGACCGGTCGATTCTGGTGACTGCCGCTGTTTGTCGTCTACACTCGACCTACAAAACAACCAAGCACTTGCTTGACCCTAAGGTGTGCGACCACGTCGCGTCAATCACATTGGGCGGCAATTCAGCTCGGCACCGCACCAGGAAGGCTCCACCGTGACACTGCCCAACCCCGTCGATTTCAGCGGACGCTCGGTGATCGTCACCGGCGGCACCAAAGGCATCGGCTACGTCATCGCCGAAACCTTCCTCGCCGCGGGTGCGAACGTGCTGGTCTGTGGCCGTAACGAGCCCGAAAACCTACCCACCGCCGACGGTCGTAGCGCAGCCTTTCGCGCCACGGACGTCCGCGATCCCGCCGACGCCGCAGCCCTCGTCCAGGATGCCGTCGAGCGCTTCGGCCGTCTGGACGTCCTGGTCAACAACGCCGGCGGCTCCCCCGACGCCGACGCTGCGACGGTGTCACCCCGCTTCGTCGAGAAGATCGTGGCCCTGAACCTGTTGGCACCCTTCAACGTTGCCCAGGCCGCAAATGCAGTGATGCAGACTCAGGACGACGGCGGTGCCATCATCAACATCGGCAGTGTCTCGGCGATCGATCCGCAGCCCGGAACCGCGGCGTACAGCGCAGCCAAGGCAGGCCTCCTCGTTCTGACCAAGGCATTGGCCCTCGAATGGGCGCCGAAGGTCCGGATCAACCACATCACCACCGGCCTGATCCGTACCGAGGCTGCCGCCGAGGTCTACGGCGCCGACGGCGGCGCTGCGGTCACCAGGACCATTCCGATGGAGCGCATGGCCGTGCCGGCCGATATCGCCAACTCCTGCCTGTTCCTGGCGAGCCCGCTCTCCTCGTACGTGAACGGCGCCGACATCGCCGTTCACGGCGGCGGTGAGTACCCGGCTCGCTACATGGCGACCCACCAGGATTGAAACAAATACGAAGCAGCCCCTGAGCGGATTCGCTCGGGGGCTGCTTCTTCGTGTGAACAACTGCGGGGCGCGACGAGGGGTCAAGCACCCCGCAGTTGAGTCTGGAGGGACTAGCGAGCGGAGAAGCTCACTCGTGCACCGGAAATCGCTACCTGATCACCCTTGGTGACCTGGAAGTCCAGGTCGTCGGGAGTTCCCCACGCAACGATGGACGGCGCTTCACCCGGATGGATTGCCGCAGCGAATCGACCCTCGAGGCTCACGAGGTCCGCCGGATGCACTCCGGCGACCCGGGCAAGCTCGAGCGTGCTCGCGGCCAACGTGCACAGGCCGTGCATGATCGGACGCGGCTGGTTGATCCGCGCCGCAGCCTCGGGATCGATGTGGATGTGGTGCTTGTCGCCCAGGAGCCGGTACATCGCCGTTTGGTTCTCCGCTGTGGTCAGCACACCGGTCAACGAAGGCTCGCCGGTCGGCTCCGCCGGACGTGAGGGTCCACGTTCTCCGCCGAATCCACCGGCACCGGGGGCAAAAAGTGACCAGGTCGCGACGAAGTATTCGCACTCCACCTTCACTTCGAACACGGCCGCTGCGCCCTTGTCCCACACCTCGCCGACCGAAGCCTTCAAGGTCACGTCACCGCTACGCGGAAGCGGAGCAAGCACTTTCAGCTCTTGCGAGCCGTGCAACGCCGTCGAGGTGTCGAAGGCGCCCGCCGAACCCAGAGCGTCGGGAGCCCACTGCGCCAGCGTCAGAGCAAAGGTCGGCAGTACCCGAAGCTGATCCTCGAAGACGAGGTCCAGCTCGGTCGCCTTGGCGCCCACGGCAAGTGCGTACAGGATTGCGTCGCGCTCGGTGTACGACACGGTGCGGGTCCCGAGATCGGCTCCACGCCAATCGCCGGCGGTCTTCGCAGCTTCCGAAGTTGTCACTGTCTTTTCCTCTCAAACAGCGCCGAGAACGAGACCGCTGGTGGGTACTGCTGTTCCGGCTGTGACCAATACGTTTTCGACGCCCTCGGGCTGGTTGGTCGACGTGCCTCGCACCAGTCGCACACCTTCGGCAATTCCGTTGACACCGTGCAGGTACGCCTCGCCGACCTGACCACCGTGAGTGTTGGACGGCAGGCGTCCACCGATCTCGAGGTTGCCTTCGCGGATGAAGTCCTTTGCTTCGCCTGGCTTGCAGAAGCCCAGTTCTTCGAGCTGGGGAAGCACCAACGGAGTGAAGTGGTCGTACAGAATCGCGGCGTTGATGTCGTCAGGGGTCAGGCCGCTCTGGCCGTACAACTGACGAGCAACCAGGCCCATCTCCGGGATACCGGAGATGTCGGGCCGGTAGTAGCTGGTCATCATGTGCTGATCCTTGCTACTGCCCTGAGCGGCGCCCTTGATGACGACGGGCTTGTTGGCCAGATCCTTTGCGCGCTCGGCAGAGACGATGACCAATGCCTGGCCACCGTCGGTTTCCTGGCAGCAGTCGAGCAGGTGCAGCGGCTCGGCGATCCAGCGCGAGTTCTGGTGGTCCTCGAGCGTGATCGGACGCTCGTAGAACCAAGCGGCCGGGTTGTTGGCGGCATGCTTGCGCGCCACCACTGCAACTCGTCCGAAGTCCTCACTCGTCGCACCGTACTGGTGCATGTAGCGGCGGGCGAACATGGCGACCCACTGAGCGGGAGTCGACAATCCCTGCGGAGTCATCCACGCATATGCCGCGCGATCCGCGGTGCTGTCCATGGGGCGATCGTGCTGCCCTAGGCCGTAGCGCACACCGGAGCGCTCGTTGAAGGCGCGGTAACAAACCACGACGTCGGCAACACCCGTCGCAACTGCCATGGCCGCCTGCTGCACGGTGGCACACGCAGCGCCGCCACCGTAGTGAATGCGCGAGAAGAACTTCAGCTCGCCGAGACCACAGTTGCGAGCCACGATCGCTTCGCCGTTCGTCTCCGACGTGTAGGTGGACAGACCGTCGACCTCGGACGGATCGATACCGGCGTCAGCGAGTGCCGCGACGATGGCCTCACACGCCAACTGCAGTTCGGTGCGGCCGGAGTTCTTGGAGAACTCGGTGGATCCGATGCCGACGATGGCGGCGGCTCCCGAGAGTGGGCTGATCGCCATCAGGGCCTCTCCTCTTCCTTGAAAGCGACTGCGACGGTGCCGGATGCATGGTTGCCGAGGCTGTTTGCACCCTGCACCTTGACCACGACCACTCCGTCTTCCTTGGACACGACCTCACCGGTCATCGTCATGGTGTCACCCGGGTAGTTGGGCGCCCCGAGACGAATGGCGATGCGGCGCAGGGTCGATGCAGATCCGGCCCAGTCCGTGACGTATCGACCGACAAGACCGTTGCTCGTGAGGATGTTCATGAAGACATCCTTCGAGCCACGCTCCTGCGCCAGGCTCGGATCGTGGTGCACGTCCTGAAAATCGCGAGTGGCGATTGCCGTGGCGACGATCAACGTGCGGGTCAGCGGGATCGCCAACTCGGGCAATGCCTCTCCGACAACGACGTCTGCGTAACTGCGACCGGCAAGTACGGTCATGCGAGCACCTCCACACCGGATGCGAGCTGCGCACCCAGACGCGCTAGATCGGAGCTGGAACCACCGAGGGTGGCAGCAATCTGCTTGCCCCACAACAGGTGACGGTGAACCGGGTAGTCGGTGTCGACGCCCATGCCGCCGTGAACATGCGTGGTGCGATGCACGACGCGCTGTCCGCCGTCGGTAGCCCACCACTTGGCGACCAGTACCGAGGTGCCGAGATCAAGTCCCTCGGAGATGCGCCAGGCGGCCTGCCACAGTGTCACGCGCATCGCTTCGAGATCGATGTAGCAGTCAGCGAGTTGATGATTGACGGCCTGGAAGGTCGCCAGCGGACGGCCGAACTGCTTGCGGCCGTTCAGGTACGTGACGGCCTGCGCGACTGCACCCGACCCGACGCCCCATTGGATTGCGGCCAATGCCAGCTGAACGCGGTCGATCAGCCACGGAACCGTGGTGCCGTCAGCCGCACCGATCAGCTGCGCGGGGGCACCGGCAAAGGTGACGTTGGCACAGATCTCCCAACTGGTGGACTGCGTCTGTTCGAGCGTCACTCCCTCGGCACTCAGGTCGACCAGCAGCAGTGCCGTACCAGTGGAAGCGGTTGCCGAAACGAGAGCAAGGTTCGCGACGTGAGTCATCGGCACTACTGCCTTCTCACCCGTCAGAGTCCAGTTGCCGTCGGCGTCCTGCTCAGCCGTGGTCAGTGGGTCGCCGCCAGTGTACGGACCGAACTCTTCGAGACCGACGGTCAGGAATCGACTGCCGTCGGCAACTCCCGGAAGGAGTTCGGCGCGAAGGGAATCAGAGCCGAATTCGTTGACAGCCAATGCTGCAAGGGTCGTTTCCCAGATCGGCACGGCCGCAACGTGACGTCCCTGCTGTTCGAGCAGTGCGTACAGCTCGGACAAGCCGAGGCCACCGCCGCCGAACTCCTCCGGCAGGGCGATACCGAGCAACCCGGTGCTCGCGAGTTCGCGCCACAGTTCACGGTCGACGCGCTCGGCGGAGAGTTCGATCTCCTTGGTGCGCTCGATCGTTGCCTTGCTGGTGAAGACCTCGTCGGCCAGTGCGCGAATTGCTTCCTGCTCTTCGCTGAAATTGAAGTCCATCAGTGCTCCTCGCGTACGGCCGGCCGGAACGCGGGAAGCGTCAGATCCGGGTCGGCGTCGATCCAGTCAAGTTCCACGGGCATGTCGACCACGACATCTTCGGGCGCGATACCCACCATGTTGGCGATCAATCGGGTTCCCTCTTCGAGTTCGATTACCGCAACGATGAGCGGGTAGTCGAACGCGTCGATCTTGGGGTGGTGATTGACCACGAAGCTGTACACCGTGCCACGACCCGACGCGTCGATCGTGTCCCACTCGAGTGACCGGCACTCCCCGCACATCGGGCCGGTGGGATGACGCAGCGTCTTGCAGGACGTGCAGCGCTGGATCACCAGACGGTGCTCCTTGGCTGCTTCGAACCAGAAAGCGTTGTCCGCGTTGAGAGCCGGACGCGGACGCAGTGCACGAGGAGCTTCGGGCGCAGCAGATTCCTGAGGTTTGAACCGCAGCGTCCGCCACCGCTGGGTGCCGACAACCTGATCGTCACCGTTGCGGTAGGTCTTGAGCGTCGTGACGAAGTGTCCGACACCGAGGCCGGTCTTCTTCTCCGGCGAAATCGACTCGATGACCTCGGTGTAGTTAACGCGATCGCCTGGGCGCAGTTCGGCGAAGAACTCCTGATCGGAATCGGTGGCCACGACAGAGCTGTAGCCGGCTGCGTCGAGGGTGGCGATCAGATCGGTCCACACCTGCGACGGGTCGTTGCCCGCCATCTTGTCGGTAAAGGTCCGCATGATCCAGACCTGAAGCATCTGAGCGGGAGCGACGACGCCGTCACGGCCGGTGGCGCGGGCAGCGTCGTCGTCGAGGTAGACGGGGTTGGTATCGCCCATGGTCTCGGCCCAATGCCGGATCATGGGGATGTTGACCTCGTCTGGCCCCCAGGTGGTGGGAACAAGCGTCTGGCCGACAAAAGCGTCGAGTTGCGCCGAAATGTCGCTCACTTGACCCTCTTTTCGCGAACGAGTCCCAAGCCGATGGTGCCGACCATGTCACGCAGAACTTCGTTGACGCCGCCGCCGAAGGTGTTCACGACACCCTGACGCGAGATCTGCTCGATCTGACCGGCAAGCAGAGCGCCCGGAGACTCGGGGCGGATGCGACCGGCGGAGCCGAGAATTCCGAGCAGGGTGCGGTAGACGTCGACGTGAGTCTCGGTCCCGTACGTCTTGGTGGCACCGGCGTCGGCTCCGGAGAGCGTGTCCTGTGCGACGGCTGCCGTCATCTTCCAGTTCAGCAGTCGCATGGCCTCGAGCTTGGCGTGTGTGCGAGCGAAGTCCTGTTGCACCCACGGGATGTCGATGGCGCCGTTTTCCTTGGCCCAGTCCAGGACCAGGTTCCACAGACCGTACGTGCGACCACCGATGGCCGCCAGGCCGATTCGCTCGTGGTTGAGCTGAGCCGTGATGAGCTGCCAGCCGCCGTTGACCTCGCCCACAACGTCCTTCGACGGAACTCGAATGCCGGAGTAGTACGTGGACGTCACCATCAAGCCGCCGACGGTGTTGATCGGTGACCACTCGAAGCCTGCGTCCTCGGTGGGGACGATCAGGATCGAGATTCCCTTGTGCTTGGGGGCATCCGCGTCGGTGCGGCAGGCCAGCCACACGTAGTCGGCAGTGTTGGCGCCACTGGTGAAAATCTTGTTGCCGTCGACGATCCACTCGTCACCGTCGAGAACCGCACGAGTCTTGAGTGACGCGAGGTCGGTGCCGGCCTCGGGCTCGGTGTACCCGATTGCGAAGACGATGTCGCCGGCCAGGATGCCGGGCAGGAAACGTTCCTTCTGTTCTTCGGTGCCGTACTTCATCAACGTCGGTCCGACGGTATTGACCGTCACGAAGGGGAACGGCAGACCTGCGCGCTGAACCTCGTCGAAGAACACGAACTGCTCTTCGATGGAGCGTCCCTGTCCACCGAATTCCTTGGGCCAGCCGATACCGAGCCAACCGTCCTTGCCCAGCAACTTCACGATCTCGCGGAAGTACTCGCCACCCACACCTTGCTCGCCGGCCGCGCGACGCTTCTCTTCCGGCAGCAGCGCCGCGAAGTACGCGCGCAACTCCTTGCGGAGCTCCTGCTGCTCGGGCGATTCCCTCAGATCCATCGCTGTTTCTCCTATGGCATTCATGGCTGGCAACTCTTGGCCTGGACGCTAACCAGATGCCCAGGTGGGCGCTGTGAGTGTCTCGATGAGCGGGAAGCCGAAACATGAGCGGCGTCACATAGGGTGAGATATGCGCATGGACTCCTCGGATCGCGTCGCTCTCACCGACTTGGCCGCCAGGTACGCACAGGCCGTCGACCGCCGAAACACCACTGCACTTGCGGCTCTCTTCACTGACGACGTGGCATTCGTCTTGCCGCCGGCACTGAACGGAACGGGTGCGCCGACGGAGATACGTGGGAACTCCGTCGTCAGCAGTTCGGTGGTCGATGCCGTCTCACATCTGCACTCGACCCGGCACATCGTCGAGCAGCAGATCCTCGACCTCGACGGCCCCACCACCGCACACGGTGAGGCTTACTGCTCCGCTCACCACATCTATCCGCGGGGCGAGGGCCACCGGGACAACCGGATCGAGATTCGTTACCAGGACAGCTTCGAAAAGATCGACGGCACCTGGCTGTTCTCGCGTCGCGAACTGGTAGTCGATTTTGCCGAGGACGTTCCGGTCATCCTGCTCGGACAATAGGTACATGAAAAAATCGCGGTGATTCTGTATCTCCTCACGGGAGGTTTACCGGGCTAGCGTTCAGCAACTGTCACGCCATCTCGGCGTGCGTTCGGCTATGTCTTGGAGATTCACATGTCACGCTCGCGCACCAGAAGATTCCTCGCTGCCTTCGCAGTGGCCGCCGTCGCAGTCGGAACCGTAGCCGCGTGCTCGAGCGACAACTCCTCCGACGAGAACGCACCTCTTCGCATCGTCGCTTCTTCGGTTCCGCACGCCGAGATCCTGAAGTTCGTCGAAGAAAAGGGCCTGCTCGGTGACACCAAGATCGAGGTCAGCGAGATCACCGGCGATCTCGACGCCAACGAGGTGCTCGAAGCCGGAGACACCGACGCCAACTTCTTCCAGCACGTGCCGTACCAGGAATCGTGGTCGAAGGAAAAGGGTGTCGACGACCTGGTCGCCGTGGCGAAGGTCCACGTCGAGCCCCTCGGTGCATATTCCAAGAAGGTCACCAACGTGGCCGACCTGCGCCAGGGCGCAACGGTCGCTTTATCCAACAACGTGACGAACTTCGCCCGTGGGCTGTACCTGCTGCAGCAGGCCGGTTTGATCAAGCTCGATCAGCAGTTGGGCGCCCCCGGCACCGACATCACGCAGATCAGCGAGAAGAACATCATCGACAACCCCAAGGGACTCACGTTCACCCAGGTCGATCCCCCGCAGCTGCCGCGCACGCTCGACGACGGAAATGTCGATCTCGCAATCATCAACGGCAACTACGCAATCGAAGGTGGCCTCAACCCGGCCAAGGACGCCCTGGTGCTCGAGAAGGCCGAGGGCAACCCGTACGCCAATGTCCTGACCGTACGCACCTCGCTCGAAAACGATGCGCGAGTACAGAAGTTGGCCGAGGCATTGACGTCCGCCGACGTCGCGACGTTCATCGAGCAGACCTATCAGGGCTCGGTCATTCCGGCCAGCGCTACCTGATCGAGACCCGTCATGGTCTTCTCGATCGAATCGGTCTCCAAGGAATACCGCAGCGGCACACAAGTTCTGCATGCACTCGATTCCGTATCCCTGAAAATCGAAGACGGCGAAATCTTCGGCATCATCGGCAAGAGCGGCGCCGGCAAGTCGACTTTGCTGCGCTGCCTCAACCTGCTCGAACGCCCGACCAGTGGCCGGATTCTGTTGGGCGACACCGATCTGACCGCGTTGAGCCCAGCGCAACTGCGCGACACACGCAAGCGGATCGGTGTCGTGTTCCAGCATTTCAACCTGCTGCATTCCCGTTCGGTCGCCGCCAACATCGCCTTCCCTCTCGAAGTGGCGGGATACTCGCGGGCAGATCGACGTGCCCGCGTCGACGAGCTGATCGAGTTGGTGGGCTTGGAAGACCGACGTGACGCCTTCCCCTCGCAACTGTCCGGCGGCCAGAAACAACGCGTCGGCATCGCGAGAGCCTTGGCGGCTTCACCCGACGTCCTCCTGTGCGACGAGGCCACCAGCGCCCTCGACTCGGACACAACCGATTCGATCCTCGACCTGCTCGCCGATCTCAATCGACGACTCGGTGTGACCATTGTTCTGATCACCCACGAGCTCAACGTGGTTCGACGGATCTGCCATCGCGCTGCGCTGATCGATCAGGGCCGCATCGTCGACGAGGGAACGCTCACCGAACTGGTCGCAGACCCGGACTCACCCCTCGGAGAGGCGCTACTGCCGACCGGAACGGTACGAACGTCCAAGACCGGAATTCCGGCGCTCCTCACCTTTGTCGATTCACTGTCCACCTCACCCGTGATTTCCCAACTCTCAAGAGATCTCGACGTCGACGTCACCGTGATCTCCGGCGGTATCGAGGACATCGGATCCCATCAGGTCGGTCGCCTTCGCGTGGAGTTCGCCTCGCACACGGGACTCGTCAGCAACGAAGAGACAAGAAAGTCTGTCGAAGAACATCTTTCGCAGCGCGGAGTGAAGGTGACGTTCTCATGAACAAGACGTCCTGGCAGGATTCCCTGGGCGAAGCATGGGAAGCCCTACTCGACACGCTCTACATGGTCGGTGTCTCGTTCGTGCTCACCGTGATCATCGGTATCGCTCTCGGTGTTCTGTTGCACGCGAGCGCGCCCGACGGAATCCGTCCCAACCGCGTCCTCAATTCGGTTCTGGGCACCGTGGTGAACATCGGCCGTTCGCTGCCGTTCGTCATCTTGTTGGTGCTCCTCATCCCGGCAACGAGGGCGATCGTCGGAACAGCGCTCGGCGCCACGGCAGCGATCGTCCCGCTGACCATCGGTTCGGTGCCCTTCTTTGCGCGCGTCGTCGAGAACGCCTTGCGTGAAGTCGATTCCGGACGCGTCGAAGCAGCGCGGTCCATGGGCGCCACCGACAAAGACATCATCACCAAGGTGCTACTGCCCGAATCCGTTCCGGGATTGGTAGCAGGAGCAACCCTGACGGCGGTGATGCTGATCGGCTTCTCGGCCATGGCAGGTGCCATCGGCGCCGGTGGACTCGGCGACTTCGCAATCAAGTACGGCTACCAACGATTCAACACACCGGTGCTGTTCGTCGCAGTCGTGATCTTGATCGTGCTGGTGCAGGCAATCCAGTCGACCGGCGATCTCGTGGTTCGTTCAATGGCGCACAAGCGGTAACTGATCAGCTCGAGACCATCGCGATCGCTGTTCGCAGTCCGCGCCGCTTACCCGTCTGCGGATCGACGCCGAACACTTCCTTGATTCCGCCTCGGATGCGGAACTTCAACTCCGAGTGCGTCTCCGGAGCGTCGTCCTGGGAAGCCGAGAGAAACCTGTTGGGCAGCGACAACTTCCAGATGGTGCGCAGAGTCAATCCGTACTGCTTCCACAGCGGCCCGGTCGTGTACGGGAGGTCGTACTTGTCACACAGGTCGCGCAACGGCACCGCGATTTCCGAGTACCGATTGCTCGGCAGATCCGGGAAGCAGTGATGCTCGATCTGGTAGCAGAGGTTGCCGCTCATGAAGGCCATGACGGGACCGGCATGAAAGTTGGCAGAGCCCAGCATCTGTCGTAGGTACCACTGAGCGCGCGATTCGTTCTCGAATTCCTCGAGCGTGAACTTCTCGGCACCGTCGGGAAAGTGCCCGCAGAAGATGACGGCGTAACTCCAGTAGTTTCGGATGAGGTTCGCAACGACGTTCGCCGTCAACGTGGTCTTCCACGCGGGGCCGGTCAGGGCGGGGAACAGGATGTAATCCTTCGCCACCTGACGCGCGATCTTCTTACCGACGTCCTTGGCCATCTCCGATTTCTCGGACCACTTCACCTCACCCTTGCGGAGTTTGTCCGTTTCGAGGTGATGCAGTGCCACTCCCCACTCGAAGAGGGTCGCGAGCACAAAATTCGTGATCGGTTGAAAGAGGTAGTCGGCGTGCCACTTTTGATCGCGCGTGACGCGCATGATTCCGTAGCCCACGTCGTTGTCCAGTCCGACGATGTTGGTGAACTTGTGATGGGTGAAGTTGTGCGAGTGCTTCCATCCCGAGGACGGGCAGGTGTTGTCCCACTCCCAGTTGCTCGAGTGAATCTCGGGATCGTTCATCCAGTCCCACTGGCCGTGGATGATGTTGTGGCCGAGTTCCATGTTCTCGATGATCTTGCCGACCCCCAGGAGCGCAGTCCCCAGAATCCAGGCAGGCTTCTTCTTGCTGGCGAACAAGACGATGCGGCCGGCCACCATCAGAGAGCGTTGAAACGCGATCGTCCGCTGGATGTATCGAGCGTCGTGCGCGCCGCGCTTCTCCTCGATGTCGAGCCGAATGGCGTCCAACTCGCGCCCGAGCGCTTCGACGTCTTCCTCGGTGAGATGGGCATATTCCTTGATGTCGGTGATCGCCACAGTGTTTCTCCGTATCGGTTTTCTCCGTGCCGCAGGACTGGTCCGTCGGGCGGTACCCCTGGGAGCCGGTGCGGAAACGTCAGCCCCGATATTCATGTGCGTCTTCACGCAATCTATGCCAGAGTCGATACACGTGAGCCCCGAAAACAAGATCACCATCCGCACCGCTACCGAGAGTGACTGGCCGGCTCTCCAACTACTCGACTCGGTGGGGTTCGGTTTTCACCCGTCTCCCGCGGTCAGCGAACTGACGAAGGCGCTCTACAAGCCCGAGGACATCATCCTCGCCGTCGACGGTGACCTACCCGTCGGCGTGGCCATCGAAATCGACATGGAATTCACCGTGCCCTGCGGACGCCAACTCCCCACGCGCGGAATCACCTGGGTATCCGTCGCCCCGACTCACCGTCGTCGTGGCGTCCTACGCTCGATGTTCACTGCGCTTCATGCCCACATCGAGTCGACCGGAGCACCGCTTGCCGCCCTGACGGCCAGCGAGGCCGGCATCTACAACCGCTTCGGATACGGCCCGGCCACCTTCAGCGAAGGCATCACCCTCGATCGCCGCTTCGCACGATTCCGCCCCGAGGTGCCCGACAACGGTGGCGTGTCCATCGTCGACATCAAAGCTGCCTCGACGCTTCTTCCCGAGATCTACGACCGCTGGCGACTGCAGACTCCCGGCGCGCAGGTCCGTCCGCAACCACTCTGGGACCACATGTTCGCCGACCCGTCCGAGGATCGTGACGGCGCCTCCGGACTGTTCTTTCTGACACACGCGGACGGATACATCGCTTACCGGCACACGAGCGAGGGCCGCGACAGCATCGCCCGGATCGACGAGTTCGTGACGATCACCGAAGATGCGCACGCGGCGCTGTGGCGCACGATCTGCGGCCTCGACCTCGTCACCCGGATCGAGACACGCCAGCATCCTGCCGATCCACTCCGGCTGATGCTCACGGACTACCGCCTTGCCCGGACGACGACGCGCTCCGATCGACTGTGGCTGCGCATCATGGACGTTCCCGCGGCTCTCGAGGCTCGTGAATATGCTGCTGACCTGGACACAGTCATCAAGGTCGAAGATCCGTTCCTGAAGGCCGGCGGAACCTTCGCACTTCAGGTCAAGGACGGCAAGGCCACCTGTACGGCCACTGACGCGGTGCCTGCGATCACGATGCCCTCTGATGTCCTGAGCAGCTTGTACCTGGGCGAGCACCAGGCCAAGACCTTCGCGGCGGCGCACCGACTCCACGCGTCCGATCCGCAGGAGATCCTGAATTTCGACTTCGCTTTCAACGCGCAGAAGCCCGCAATTCTCGGGTACGGATTCTGATGATCTTGCCGACACGGGCATCGACGATTTGTGCCCTCGGTCGTATTCAGGGTTAGCCTCGAACAATGGCGTTTGTCGAAAAGATGGTCAATAGGCTTCCTGAGCGGGTTCTCGTGCGCGTCCTGCCGCACGCAGAAATGCTCAAGTTCCTGGTGGTCGGCGGCATCGCCTTCATCGTCACCACGGTGCTGTTCTTCGGCATCAAGTGGACGGTTCTGCCTCAGCACCCGGTGACGGCCAACATCCTTGCGGTCCTGATCGCGACGGTTCTGTCCTACGTCCTCAACCGCGAATGGTCGTTTGCGCAGCGCGGTGGTCGACAGCGCCATCACGAGGCCGCTCTGTTCTTCATCGTCGCGGGTATCGGTTTGGCCATCAACCAGGTACCACTCTGGACCTCCCGGTACGTGTTCCATCTGCGTCAACCCGAGGTGTCGGTGTTGATGGAAAACTTCGCGGACTTCATCAGCGGATCGATCATCGGGACCCTGCTGGCGACGGCCTTCCGCTGGTGGGCCATGCGTCGGTACGTCTTCCCCGAAGAAGCCACCGACAGCCAGGTCGTTCTCGACATCGAAGCGACTCCCGGCACCAAGACGCCGACAACCGACGCCACCGCCCTCGACTGACTCCCGGATCGACGCACCCGATCGCTCGCGCTTCGATCAGAGTTCGTCGATTGCGATCAACCCGTCCTGCAGCGCCCGCACAAGCAGTGCCATCTTTGTCGGCGCGATGCTCCTGAACGGGCTGGCCCATCCCTGATCATCATCGGCGACAAGCACTCCAGCCTGCAGTTTTCCCGCTCTGCACAACACGGTCACGACACAGTGATCTCTGGTGCGTAGCCTCCGATTTCCAATTGGATTCGGAGGACCCATGGCTACTTGCAAAACTCGAGTTCTTGCGCTGTCGGCGGCAGGACTCATGCTCGTACTCGGCGCATGCAGCAAGGCCGAGTCGGCGAAAACGCCGACCGACCTCGACGTGACATCAGCGTCCGCCGGACACTACTCACTGGTCTGGGAACACGGCGGCTCGGAAAAGGTGCGTGTATTCGCCGCCACCGACCCGAAAAACCCAGCCGCAGAAGGAAAGGAAATTGGCACGGTCGACGGCTTCTCCACTGAGGTCGACGGCCTCGACCCACTGTCACGCTGGTACTTCGAGGTCATAGACGAGGACGGCACTTCCACCATCGCGTCAACCCGCCACGTGACGCTGCAGGGCGCAGCCAACGTGCGTGATGTCGGCGGATACGAGACAGCCGACGGCCGATCAGTCAAGTGGGGCCTGGTTTTTCGTGGCGACCGCTTGAGCGATCTGACTGCTGACGATCAACAAACGATCGAGAACGCAGGCATCCGGACCGTTGTCGATTTCCGAGGTGACAGCGAGATCGCAAAGGACGGAGCAGACAAGGTTCCCGCGAACGTGAAAGTGGTCAACACGGCAGTCCTGGATGCCGGCACTCAGGCTCTTGCCACAGCGATTACGAGTGCCCTGAAATCTGGTGACCCTGCAATTGTGGAGCAGGTGCTCGGGGGCGGTGAAGCCGTCCGGATCAGCGACACCGGCGCCGTCGACCAACTGTCCAAGCCTGACGGAATGACTGGGTATTCCCAAGCCCTACGGACCATCGCCGATTCCGAGTCCGCAGTCGCTTACCACTGCACGGCAGGCAAAGACCGCACTGGACTGATGACAGCTCTACTTCTCGGCATTCTGGGTGTTCCTGACAAGACCATCGTCGACGACTTCGTCCTGTCGAACACCTACAACAAAGCCAAGAACGAACAGACCTACACGTTTCTGTCTTCGAAAGGAATCGATGTCGATCTGTTGAAACCGTTGATGGAGCAGCGTCCCAGCCAGATTCAGCCAGTACTCGACAAGATTCGCGACCAGTTCGGTGGGTG
This sequence comes from Rhodococcus sp. D-46, assembly GCF_011290655.1. Lineage (NCBI taxonomy): Bacteria > Bacillati > Actinomycetota > Actinomycetes > Mycobacteriales > Nocardiaceae > Rhodococcus > Rhodococcus sp. D-46. The sequence continues at coordinate 168,014 of NZ_JAANTF010000006.1, forward strand.
GGAGAAGTTTTCGCAGGACGTGCTGAAACTTGACGCCGACACGATCGCAAAGCTCCGGAGCAAATTGCTGACCAAGCAATAACTGATCGACGTTCCGACAGCAATGACCGGCAGCCGCTCCGATGGCTGCCGGTCACGCCCGCACTCCTAGTTACTCAGCCCCAGCCGCTTCGAGCATTCGGCCATTTCGTCGATGATCAGTTCCAGCGACGTGCCACGACGACTGGCGGACAGCACGATTCGATCGGCTCCCAACCCGCGTGCCCACTCGAGTTTCGCTTCGTCGAGCCTGGGCAGTGTCGCACCGAGTACCAGCGAGACGTCGGCAGGATCTCGATCTGCCTTCACCGCAGCAGCTTTCATCGCTGCTACGGCCTTGTCGAGATCTTCACCGGCCAGTCCCAGCGGCTGGAAACCGTCACCCAACCGGCCTGCTCGCCGAGCAGCAGCGAGACTGTGTCCACCGATGTAGAGCGGAACTCCGGATTCGCGGTGCGGCTTCGGCCAGCTGTACGCACCCTTGAACGAGAAGTAATCGCCGTCGAAATCGACTGCTTCCTTGCCCGCCCAGAGTGAACGCATCACCGCGATGGCCTCATCGGCTACCTTGCCGCGGCGCTCGAAGTCACCGCCGCACGCCTCGATCTCTTCCTTCATCCACCCCAGGCCGAGGCAGATGCGCAATCGCCCACCGGAAAGGCGATCGAGCGTCGCCAATCGTTTGGCGAGCACTACCGGATTGTGATTGGGCAGCACCAGAACTCCAGTGGACAAGCCCAAAGTGGTTGTGGCACCCGCCACGAACGAAAGCAGTTCGAGCGGATCCGGGATGTCGCAGTCATCGGGAAGATGCGATTTTCCGGTCGGAGAATAGGGGTACTCGCTCTCGGTGTCGGCGATGACCACCGAGTGCTCCACTGCCGAGATCTCGTCGAAACCCAGCGACTCGGCCGCACGGGCGAATTGCAGAATCCAATCAGGGTCTCCGCTTCGACCCAGTTCGACCGGAACGACCACGCCGAGCTTCATACCGTTTCCTCCAGTGTCGCCATCAATTTCGGACCATCCACGACGCGACCGAGGTACCGGTCCGCATCGGGATCTGTTGCAAGCCACACCGCCGCTGCAGCGGGTACGGATGCCGGTGTGGCCGCAAATCCGGCGTCCACGATTGCGTCCGCGCCACCACGGGCTTTCCCTGATTCCGTGATGACAAATCCCGGACTCAGGTTGAACGCTTTGATTCCGGCGTCTCGGTACTCGGAGTTGATCGCTCCGGCAATACGTCCGAACGACGCCTTCGACGCGGCGTACGACAGACCCCAACCACCCTCGCCGGGAGGCGCAGGCGGATCCATGGTCGCCGAGCCCGATGCCAGATTGACCACTACGCCGTTGCCGCTCTTGATCATCGACGGGAGTATCACCTGGACCAGAGCGAGTTGGTGCAGATAATTCCCGATCGCCATCGCCTGAGCGTCGTCGATCTCGATGTCGAGCACCCGGTCCATGTTTCCGACCGTCTGCGCATAGGCGTTGTTCACCAGCACGTCGACGCGTCCCCACTCGGCCAGCACCCGTTCACCGGCGCCGCGGACGGATGCCAGATCGAGCAGGTTCATCGGAACGGCCAATGCGCGCACACCGAAGGACTCGATCTCGGCAACCGTCGTCTCCAGGCTGCCGGGCACCGGAATCACTTGCTCGCCTTGCCTCGTTCGCGGGGCTGCCCGCCCCTCTCCTTCACGAACGGTGCGAGCAGTGATTGCAACGTCGAATCCGGCGCGCGCGAATGCCAGCGCGCACTCTCGGCCGATCCCCCGGGAAGCGCCGGTCACCAGCGCAACTCCACTCACAGGAACCGCGTGCGGCCGTGAGTCTCGAACTCCTTCTCCAGGTTCACCACGTCAGCTTCGGTCATCAACGTGTATTCGGGAGTGCCTCGGCCCACCCAGTGGAACACTGGTTCGTCGGTCCGCCAGCGATCGGCTTGAAGTTCACGTTTGAGTACCTTGTTGGAGCCCGTGACGGGCAGGTCGGTCGAAACGCGAACAAATCGTGGCGCCGCCTTCGTACCCAGATCCGCCTGCGCGGCAAGGTAGTCGGCGAACTCGACCGGATCGAAATCGGCGAGATCGGCGACCTCGATCGCAGCCATGACCTGATCACCCGAACGCGGATCCGGTACCGCGAAGACACCCGTGGCAATCACTTTGGGGTGCCGACGCAGGATGTGCTCGATCATCAAAGCCGAGGTGTTCTCACCGTCGACGCGGATCCAGTCGCCCTTGCGTCCCGCGAAGTAGATGAAGCCGGCCTCGTCGACGTAGCCGAGATCGCCTGTCCAGTACCAACCGTGGCGAATCTTCTCGGCGATCGCGTCTTCGTTCTTGTAGTACCCCTCGAACTTCTTCGATCCGGCCTTGTCGACCATCTCGCCGATGGATTCGTCGGGGTTCAGCACGTGACCGTGCTCGTCGAGAATTGCGCGGGGTCGCTCTTCGCGCGTATCGGGATCGACGATGACGATGTTCTCGCTCGCGGGACGGCCCAGCGCTCCGGCAGGTTGGTTCGGATCGAGCACTACTGAACCGGCACCTTCACTCGAACCGTATCCCTCGAAAAGTTGTGCACCGAAACGACGGATGAACTCTGCCTTGTCCCCCGGCGACGCCTCGGTCCCGAAGCCGTGGGTGAGGGTGTTCTCGATGTCGTCGGGCAGTTCCGGCGTCGCCATGAGATACCCCAAGGCCTTACCGACGTAGGTGAAATATGTTGCGCCGTAGAACCGAACGTCCGGCATGAATCCCGAGGCCGTGAACTTACGAACGAGGCAGACCGTAGCTCCCTGCGAAAGGGCCGGCGCCCACAGAGCCATCAACGCGTTGCCGTGGAAGAGCGGCATGCAGCAGTAGCAGACGTCGTCGCGGTCGATGTCGTACTTGGCGCAGTTCGCGTAGGCCAACCGCGTCAGACGCCCCTGGCTGCACCGCACCGCCTTGGACATTCCGGTGGTGCCCGAGGTGAAGAGAAGCAAGAACAGCGTCGACGCGTCGACACCGAGGTCGATCTGAGGCGACTCGACGTGATGTGCTGCAATCTTGTCCGGGTACGACGCGTCGTCGACGAGGACGAAACGATCTTCGGTCAGCCCGAGGTCCAGGCCGGCAAGCTTCTCGTAGCCTGCTTTGTCGGTGACGATCAGCTGGCAGTCGACGTACCGGACCTCAGCCTCGAGTTCAGCTCCACGCCTGGTCGGATTGATGCCGACGATCGTGGCCCCGGTCAGGGCCGCGCCGCCGAGCCAGAACAGGAACTCCGGATCGTTCTCGAGAAGAACTCCGATGTGAAACGGTCCGGGCGCGCGAAGCGACTTCGCCAGCGAGCCGCGCGCTGCGCTCTCGCGCACCACCTCGTCCCAGCTCCAGTCCTGCGTCCGCGTCCGCAGACCCAGGTGCTGATCACCGAGACGGTCGATCAACATCTGCGCGACGTCCTCGCGCTGAGGAGCTGCAAGAGCTGCATTCGAAGATGCTTCGGTGGCGGTGTTCGTCATCGTGTCCTGTGTCCTAGTCGATATCGGAATGTCGATTACTCCAACTGCGATACGACTCGAACGTATCGACGCCTCAGAGCCGGAACCGTCCCAGTCTCGCTCAGTGGTAACCGCCGCCACAGATATGATTTTCTCGTGAGATTTTGTGACGTGAAAAGCGCCACAATACGAAAGGCCATTCCATGACTGCCCCCGCAGATCCGCAGTTGCTTCTGGACCAGGCGGTCTCACGCCTCACCGGTCCAGGTGGGCCATTCGAGATCGTCGAAGAAGAGGTTCTCGGCACCGTCATGCCTGTGATGAAGAACCGCGGTCACGCCATCGGTGAACTGATCTCGGCATCTCGCGCCTGGGGCGACGGCGACTATCTCGTCACCAGCGATCGTCGAATCTCGTTCACCGAGCATGCCGATTCCGTTGCCGCGCTGGCAACTGCTCTGCGGGACAAGTACGGAGTCCGCAAGGGCGACCGTGTGGGCATCCTCGCTGCCAACACTCCCGAATGGGTCATGACGTTCTTCGCGACGCAGGCGCTCGGCGCGATCGCAGTCGGTCTCAACGGTTGGTGGGTTCCGCGCGAGGTCACTCACGGGATCGAGCTCTCACGTCCGAAGGTTCTGGTCGTGGATGCCAAGCGCGGCGCCGCCCTCCCCGAACTGCCGGCAGACATCACGGTCCTCACCATGGAAGAGGATCTGCCCGCGCTCATCGCGGAGTATGCAGGCTCCGACGTGCCGAGCACCGACATCGACGAGGACGACCCCGCCGTCATCCTGTTCACCAGTGGTACCAGCGGCCGCCCCAAGGGCGCACTCCATTCGCACCGCAACGTGATGGCCGTCGTCGACTACCACAAGTACAGCGACGCGATCGGCGCCGCATTCACCGGCCGTGAGTACGACGCTTCCAAGCCGAGCCCACTGCGTTATCTACTCACCTCCCCGCTCTTCCACATCGCCAGCCTTCACAATCTGGTGGTTCCCCGTCTCGCGACGGGCAGTGCCGTCATCCTGACCGAGGGCGGCTTCGACGTCGACAAGGTGCTCGGGTTGGTCGAACGCGAGCGTGTCACCAACTGGGGTGCTGTCCCCACGATGGCATCGCGGCTACTCGAGCACGGCAACATCGCCAAGTACGACGTCTCTTCGCTGACTGCATTCTCGCTGGCATCCGCGCCGTCGTCGCCCGCGTTCAAAGAACGCCTCAAGGAGCAGGTGCCGTTCGCACGCAATGCTCTGGTCGACAGCTACGGCCTCACCGAATGCAGCACCGCCATTGCGGTCGCCGTCGGCGCCGAACTCGAAGAGTTCCCAGGCACTCTCGGGCGTCCGATCATCACCGTCTCGATGGAGATTCGCGATCCCTTCGGCGAATGGCTGCCGGACGGCATCGAAGGTGAAGTGTGCGTACGCAGCCCCTTCGTCATGCTCGGATACTGGGAGAACGACGAGGCGACCGAGTCGGCAATTGCCCCCGGACGCTGGCTCCGCACCGGCGATTTCGGCGTAATCGAGAACGGGCGTCTCCGTCTCACCGGTCGTCGTTCCGACCTGATCCTGCGTGGCGGCGAGAACGTCTACCCCACCGAGATCGAGCAGACGCTCGACGAACATCCAGACGTGATCGAGTGCGCTGTCATCGGCATGCCGCACCCCGACCTCGGCCAGGAAGTGTCCGCCGTGGTTGTCCTGCGTCCCGGAGCCGCCACAACGGAGGCGGAGCTGCGTGATTACGCCGCCGAGCGACTGTCCTACTTCAAGGTGCCGTCGAAGTGGCGCATCACCAGCGATCTGTTGCCTCGCAATGCAACCGGCAAGATGGTTCGGCGCGAGATCACCGTATGACCACGGAGCTGTCACGGATCGTCGCCGAGTCGGCGATCCGTGACCTGCTCTGCGAGTACACGCATCTGATCGATCAGGGCCGATTGCGTGAAGTCGCTGCATTGTTCGCCTCGTCCGACTACGGGCAGTGCGGGCCGGACGGGGTTGCCATCACGCTCATTTCGTCCGACGCCGACGCAGTGTTCGCAGCCTGCAGCGGCTTCATTCGAATGTACGGTGATCCGCCGGTTCCACGAACCAAACATCTGCTGACCAACACGCGAATCGCAGTCGACGGTGAATCAGCGACGGCACTCTCGTACGTCACGGTCATCCAGGGTACCGAAGATCTTGCCCTGCAACCCATTCTGGCGGGGCGCTACTTCGATCGCTTCACCTGCGTCGACGGGTCGTGGCAGTTCAGCTCGAGACTCTTCTGTCTGGACAACATGGGCGAGATGTCCGCGCATGCCAAGCGGGCACTGTAGAGGAACGACGACTGTGGAAATCGGCGTCAACATCTTGGGCCTCGAGGCCCTGTTCGACGGCAAGATTCGCCCGGTTCTGGACTTCGCCGCGCGTGCTGACCGTGCCGGGATCGATCTGATCTGCACCGGCGATCATCTCGGGTTCAATGCCGAAGCACACGCTCAGCGGGTAGCCGAACACAACTTCTTGTTCCCGCTGGATCACCCTTGGTACGAACCGATTTCACTTCTTTCCTCGATCGCCGCAGTGACCGAACGCGCTCGCCTCGGAGTATCGGTTCTGATCGCCACTGTTCGCCCAGCCGCCCTGCTTGCCAAACAGGTTGCAACTCTCGACTCATTGTCCGAAGGTCGAGCCGTCATGGGTTTCGGCGTCGGTTGGCAAGAAGCCGAATACACCGCTACCAACATGCCTTTCGACGCGCGATTCGGGCGCATGGAGGAGGCTGTCGCAGCGTGTCGCGAACTGTGGACCAATGCTCCGGCCACCTTCAAGGGACGCGACTTCGCCTTCGAGAACTACCACAGCCTCCCGCTGCCGATCCAAAATCGCGTACCGGTGCTCTTCGGTTTCGGACCAAGCCGGCGGAACTTCGACCGCATAGCACGCGCCGCCGACGGTTGGACCGTGAACCCGACCGACCTGGGAACGTTCACCGACAGTGTCACATTGCTGCGCAACACGTTCGAAGCCCACGACCGCGAGCCGGATACCGCACGTGTGCAAGTGTCTGCGGCGCCGGTTCGGCGCGACAATCGGTCCGTCGACCTCTCGGCAACCGCTGACAAGGTCCTGGACTGGTCCGACCGCGGCGCGTCTGCCGTGGTGCTTCGGCCTGCCGTATTCGATTGCGCTGCCGAAGAACTACCGGAATTACTCGACTGGATGACCATCATCAAGGAGGCGTGACATGGACCAGGCACTGCAGGATCTCATCGACAAGCAGGCAATTCGTGAGGTGGTTCTGACGTACTGCCGCGGCATCGATCGCCTCGACTTCGATCTCGTCCGCAGCGCCTACCACCCGGACGCCATCGACCATCACACCGGATTCGACGGCACCATCGACGAGTACATCGCCTGGGCCACAACAAAACTCTCCGCGATCGGCGGCACGATGCACCACATCGGCAACCACCTGGTCGAACTGCACGGCGACCACGCGATCAGCGAGGCCTATTCGATGTCCACACACTGGGGCGGGCCCGAAGACATCGGAATGATCAACTTCACCAGTGGTGCGCGGTTCATCGACCACATGGAGCGGCGCGACGGCCGTTGGGCGATCAAGGAGAGATGGGCCGTACGCGAGTGGACTCGCTCGGACGAGGGCCGCTTCGTCAACCCCGAAGGGCCTGGTCCGCGTGGGCGTCGAGATGCCTCGGATCCGCTCACCGCACTACGAAGGTCCCTTGAATAACTTGGGGTTCAGTCTTCGAGGTCGAATTCAACTCGCGCTCTCGCGAACAACATGCGGATATCCTTCCCGAACGTGACTGCTGCCGTTCCCAATGCATTGACCGCTGCGGTCAACGGGTCCGATTCGATCGCGTCGAAAATCGCATTGAGAGCGTAGGACGGAACATGAATATTCCCGTGATCGAACGGATTGGACTCCGGTTGCGGCGAATGGTCCACTATCTCGATCTTGACTTCCAACTCCACATTCTCGATCCCCGCACCGAATTCCTCCTCGTGTAGGTGCTCGAATGCCGTTGTGCGATTTCCGAAGGGTTCCGGAAGTTGTTGTCCCACAGGCATAGCGTTGAGGGCCGGACGAACCCAATCCCTGTCGGCTAATCCCGCATGCTCATACGCCTGCACAGCGGCCCAAAACGCGAGTCGACGAAGAGTCGCGACGTTCATGCGGACGACCGCTTCGAGAAGTGGTCGGTCCATACGAGCTAGATCTTTGCCGGACTGGAATCGTTCGAGTTCAGGCATCGGATCTCCTCCCCACTCCTGCCGCTCTCGTTCAGCAGCTTCGGCGCGGAGGTCACTGATTTGCACAACCCTGGACGGCTCGCCGTTCTCGCCGTAAATCGTTATCCATTTCGACTCGATGTCCCGTTGTGGACGAGGAATCGGTTCAGGTATCGGTTCGTCCACAGGAACGCCATATCCCGGCATGTCCCACTGCAGCGATGGCCGCACCTCTTCACCACCTGCAGGCCACATACGCACCCGCCAAACATCTCCGGGTTCCGTCGATCCGGGCCAGCCGTAGTTTACAAAACCGCGGCCGGCAATCTCGACCAGATATGACCCCTCGGGTACATCACAGACAATGAACTCCCCACCCGGAGGTGAATCAAAGCTGATTGACCCCTGCGGACCAACCGTCAGAAACGACTCACTGACCTGCTGCCATTTCTCGCGATCGGATGTGGGTCGGGAGGACCAGACTTCGACCGTTGTATGCATGTTGAAGTTGTTCTGGTGCGGGCTCAGGACAATCACAACTGTGCCGTCACTGTACGCAGGGCGCGAAGCCATCGCGAGTTCGAGCAGGTCCGTTTCCCTCCCGAAACCGTCGTCGTCGCCGTATATGTAAAACTGTCCATAGTCCATGAAGAGCACAAGCGACTGTTCACTGAGTTTCACCGCGTTGTCTGCCACAAGCCGATACTTACACAGTGGCACGACAATCACGTTCGAGTTTCGAATGAACAGGATCCAAAACGCAAGCACAATAAGCATTTCGGCCGATTCGGACTTTTCCGACTGATTTGAGAATTCAGTTCGCATCGAACACACATTCGAATAGAATGGATGCATGTTCAACCCGACAACAGAGCTCTTTCGGTATCTCAGCACAGCTGACCGGTACCGAAACTGATTGTGCGCTGGTTGATCTCATGACCGATCTGCATGCATGCGAGGCGATGCTGGTCGAACGCAAGCTCGCTGTGATTGCCGAGTTCTTTTCGCGGCGAAGCTCGGAGCATGTCGCCAGTGGTGCGTGGTCGTCGACCGCACACGAGTTGGCGGAGTCGGAAGTCGGTGCGTCACTGACGATGGGTCGCGCGGCTGCCGGCAAGCTGATCGGGTTGGGGTTCTCGTTAAAGACTCGTCTGCATCGCACTCGAGCGGCGATGGCCCGTGGCGAGTTGGATCTGTACCGAGTTGGTTTGATCGATTCCGCGACCGCGAACGTGAAAGACGAATTGATCGACGAGGTGGAACGACTACTGCTCGAGCAGGTTCTCGCCCCACCAGTAGCAGGCGGAACGGGCTTGACGGGAAGGCGACTGACAGCGGCGATCGATCGGATCGTGGCGATGGTGGACCCGGAAGGTATGCGAGAACGCCGACGCCGTGCTCTCACCGATCGGTTCGTCGGAGTCAGCGCTGCCGAGGACGGGATGGCAAAGATCTTGGGAAGCGTTCCGGCAGAGCAGGCTCGGGCATTCGACGGCCGACTACGCGAGTTGGCAGTGTCGGTATGCCGAAACGACTCACGAACGTACGAGCAGCGACGAGCCGACTCGCTCTTCGAGTTGACCAACGGATCACAATTCTTGCCGTGCAACTGTGGCCGAGATGATTGCCCGCAGGATCGTAGCGGTGGTGTTGTCGTTCGTCGGCCCGTGGTTCACGTCGTGATGACTGATTCCACTCTGCACGGTGGCGGTGAGCCCGCCCACCTCGACGGGTACGGGGTGATCAGCGCTGAGCATGCTCGCGATATCGCCCGTGACGCCGCAATTCGAAACGTCCGCGCACCTGCTGATGACGTCGCAGAGCCGGTGCCTGCTTCGGCGCGCGTCTACCGGCCGGGCGCCGTACTCGATACCTGGTTACGGATCATTGCGGGCAGCTGCCAATGGCTGCATTGTGATGTCCCGGCCTGGAATTCCGATCTGGACCACAATGAACCGTTCCATCACGGCGACCCCGAATGCGGCGGTAAAACGATCGCGTCGAATATGAGTGCGTTCTGCCGCAACCATCATCGCCTCAAGCATTCCGACCGGTGGCGGTTCACGTCGAACGAGGATCGGACCATGTCGCTGACGTCGCCGACCGGGCATTGTTACCGAACGCGACCCGCAGGATTGATGGCTGGATCGCACGAACCGACACCGCCCCAGGGCGGTCGAAATCGGCGGACCCAGGCGGAGAACAAAGCTGCCCGTATCCAGAGTGAACGCAATCGCCAGCGCCGACGGATACAGAAACGAGCAGAGGAGCACGTTCAATGTAGGCAGTGGAAATCACCGCCGGCTCACCGAGAACCCATCGATTTCGGAGACGACCCGCCACCGTTCTGAGATACCGAGCGGTGTCGAGGCGCGCCGACGTGTCGCAGGGTCAGTCTGACGTCGGCTTGGTGCCGTCTTCTGGTGCCGGATCGTCGTCGGCAAGCGGATCTATGGTGTCGACACCTTCGAGGACGGTCAGCTCTTCTTCCGCCTCGGCGAGGAGCCCTTTGGCTTCAGCTTCGACCTTCTTCACCCAATCGGACATCCCGAGCCTCTTCTCTTCCGAAGCGAGTTCCCGCTGTAACTGAACTCAGACTACGTCGCCGGCGACGAATTTCGCCGTCCCCTCGGGTCAGTACTCATGACCGAGTAATCATGATTCACGACGGACGGAGCACGCATGCCCGGACAGTTGGAAGGCAAAACCGCACTGATCACCGGGGCCGCCCGAGGTCAGGGCAGGAGCCACGCCGTGCGATTGGCGCAGGAGGGCGCGAACATCATTGCGCTCGACATCTGCCGTCAGATCGAATCGGTGGCCTACCCGATGGGAACCGCCGACGATTTGCGGCAGACAACAGCAGCGGTCGAGAACCTGGGACGAAGTATCGTCGCGCGAGAAGTGGATGTTCGCGATCTGTCCGCACTGCGAACTGCGGTATCCGAAGGAATTGCGGAGCTGGGCAGCGTCGACATCGTCCTGGCCAACGCCGGTATCGGCATGATGTCCCCGGATATCGACGATGCTCGCGCCTTCCGCGACCAGATGGAGGTCAACCTATTCGGCGTCTGGAATACCGTCCAGGCCGCAGCGCCCGCGATGATCGAACAAGGTACAGGTGGCGCAATAGTCCTTACCGGATCAACTCTGGGACTTGTCGGTCGTGGAGGTGACGGCACCGGCGGATCCGACGGCTACTGCGCGAGTAAACACGCCATCGTGGGGCTTGGGCGCACGTGGTCGCACTGGCTTGCTCCCCACAATATTCGTGTCAACTCCGTGCACCCGACTGGCGCGAATACACCGATGGTCGTCAACGACGCGGTCGCGAAGCTGTTTGCGGACTCCCCGACATCGAGCGGAGCCTACGTGGGCAACCTCTTGAACGTCGAGTTGATCGAAGCTGCCGACGTCAGCAACGCGATAGCCTGGCTGGTTTCGGATCAGGCTCGGTACGTCACAGGTATCGCGTTGCCGGTCGACGCCGGGTTCACGGCCAAATAGACGCCGGATACACCGGCTGCGTCGCCGTCGATCAGTCGACGGTCGGCGCCCACTGCACGCCGTTGATGTGCCCACCACCGTCGACGAAGAGGGTGTTGCCGGTGACGTAACGGCTGTCGTCACTTGCCAGGAAGGCCGCAACGGGGCCGATGTCGTCGAGGGGATCGCCGATCCGCCCCATCGGGTTCTGTGCGGCCATCACTGCCACGTTCTCCGGATTGGCTTCGGCGACACGCTTGTACGCCGCACTCTGCGCACCGGGACAGATGACGTTGCAGTTCACCTGCTTGGGAGCCCACTCGCGGGCAGCAGTGCGAGTCAGGGTTCGCAATGCTTCCTTCGCCGCGTTGTACTGCACCGAGTACATGTGAGCATTCACGCCATTGAGGCTGCACATGTTGATCACGCGGCCCGTGCCGTGACGCTCCAGTTCCGGCAGGGCAGCCTGCATCGCCCAGAATGCCGCCATCACTGCCATGTCGAAACCGCCGCGCAATTGCTCGTCGGACATCTTCTCGAGCCGAGCGAAACCGAAAGTCCGCCAAGCATTGTTCACCAGGATGTCGAGGCGTCCGAACCGCTCGACGGACTTGTCGACCATGGCAACAACCTGAGCTTTGTCAGTGACGTCGGTCCGGACGAATTCCGCCTCCGCGCCCCATTCGTCCCGCAACCACTGGGTGGTTTCGAGGCCCGCCGCCTCGTCGATCTCGGCAACCAACACCGACGCGCCTTCACGCGCGAACGCGCCCGCCACTCCGCGCCCGATGCCCATACCGGCACCGGTGACCACTGCTACACGTCCGTCGAGCTTGCCCACTGGGCCCTCCTTCGTCAGAACCCCTGTGCGCCTTTTTGGTAGTTCCCACTACCAAAAAGGCGCACGGGGGCGAAGCCCCTACCTGGGGCGCGGCACGGTCTTGTCGATGAACAGTCCCTCTACCGACACACACAATTCGCCGTCCGCAGTTTTGATCTCACCGACGGTGTGAATCTTGCGGCCGTCCTTGGACAGGAATTTGCCGCTGATCGTGAGTGGCTCGAACAGCGGAGTCGGGCGATGGTACCGAGTGCTCAATTGTGCTGTCATGCCGGAAGTTCCACCCCAGGCGTTCGCGACGCCGAGAACGTGATCGAGCAGCAGCGCCGAAACACCGCCGTGCACATGGCCGGGAGGGCCCTGGTACGGCAGCGTCAACGTGACCACTCCCTGCACCGACCCGTCAGCGAGCCCTTCCAGAACGAGCGGCGGCGCAATGGCGTTCTCGGGGCCGGTCACGGGGTCGTGACGAGTCACGCCCTCACCGTTCCACATGTCGATCAAGCGCTCGGCCACCTCGGGTGAGTGCTGCTCGAGGTGCTCGGCAATGCTGTTGAGCTCCTCCGCAACCCGGTCCAGATTGGCGTTTCCGCGGTCGGTGCGCAGCATCGCGTCGACAACGCGACGCGCTGCTGCCGTGGCCCGGTCGACCGGGGCGTCCTGCGGCGGCGACGTCAGAATCGTGCCGCCCGGATGTGTCGCTGCTGTGGGGTGCGAACCGAGGTCCATCAGTTGATCTCCATTGTTGCGTGCGTGAGAACCGGGGAGTTCTCGCGTTCGGGGCACGTCGCCGCCAACGTCAGTGTGTTGCCGTCCTGCCATACCGAGGTGGTGATGGATTCGCCGGGGAAAAGCGAACCGGCAAACCGCACCGAGTAGTTCTTCACCCGCGTCGGATCTCCGTCGAGAATCCCGTCTACCACGGCCTTGCAGACGATGCCGTACGACGCGAGGCCGTGCAGAATCGGTGCATCGAAGCCCGCCATCTTCGCGAAGGAGGGATCAGCGTGCAGCGGGTTCATGTCTCCACTGAGTCGGTACACCAGCGCCTGTGAGGGACTCGTGCTCGACGTCAGTACCTTGTCGGGCGCTCGATCAGGCACCCCGGCAACAACTTCGGGCCCGGTGTTGCCGCCGAATCCACCTTCGCCGCGCGCCCAGATCTGCATTCCGGTGGTCCATAACGGATTCCCGTCCAGGTCCTCGGCCGCCGTCTCGAGAACGATCACAGCTGCCTTTCCCTTGTCCCAGACATCGGCGACCCGAGAGGAAATACGGGCAGCACCCGTCGACGGGATGGGCGCGTGAAGTGCCAGCGACTGCCCACCGTGCAGGATCTTTCGCAGATCGATGTCGATTCCCGGCATACTCATCGACGGTGCGGGCAGTACACCCGCCGAAACTCCCTGGCCTGCAACCATTGCAAACGTCGGGAGTACCTTCAGCCCCTTTTCGTACACCCAGGTCAGTTCAGCGAGATCGAGAGCATTCACCCCTGCCCCGAGTCCCAATTGGTAGAGCATGACGTCGCGATCGGTCCACGACGCCTCGCGCACAGTCGGTTCGGCGGCCAACGCCACCTCGAGATCGATAGCCATCAGTTCTCCAAAGTTCCGGCTCGGTAGACCGTCACGACGCACGCGCCGCCCAGTCCGAGGTTGTGTTGCAAGCCAATACGAGCGCCTTCGACCTGCCGCGCATCCGCGGTCCCGCGGAGCTGCCACGTGAGTTCGGCGCACTGCGCCAAGCCCGTCGCGCCCAGCGGGTGTCCCTTCGAGATCAAACCACCCGACGGGTTGACGACCCACTGGCCGCCGTACGTGGTCGCGCCGGATTCGACGAGCTTTCCGCCTTCTCCGACCGCGCACATCCCCAGGCCCTCGTAGGTGATGATCTCGTTGATCGCGAAGCAGTCGTGCAGTTCGATGACGTCGACGTCATCGATGGTGATCCCGGCCTGCGCAAAGACCTGCTCTGCCGCAGCTGCCGTCATCGGCGCGCCGACCACGTCGATCATCGACTTCTCGGCGAACGCTGCCTCGGTGTCAGTGGTCAACGCCTGTGCGACGATTTCGATCGCCCGGTCTTCGAGGCCGTGCTCACGCACGAACTTCTCGCTCACGACGATCGCGGCTCCGGCGCCGTCCGAGGTCGGCGAGCACTGCGAACGTGTCAGCGGCTCGTGAATCATCTTGTCGCCGAGTACCTGTTCGAGGGTGTACTCGTCACGGAACTGTGCGTACGGATTGTTCACCGAATGCTTGTGATTCTTGACCGCCACCGCTGCGATCTGCTCGACCGTGGTGCCGTACTTCTTCATGTGCTCGACGGCAGCGTTACCGAACAGCTGAGCTGTCATCGGCGATCGGGCGAACCCGTAATCCTCGACCATGATCTTCAGCTGAGAGTCCAAGGTCGTGACCTTGGGCATCTCACCGCTACCGGTCAACGCCGTTTTGGTCATCTTCTCGAAGCCGACGGCCAAGGCGCACTCGGCTTGTCCGGCCTGGACCCACTCGCGCGCCATCATCAGCGCCGTCGAGCCGGTCGCGCAGTTGTTGTTGACGTTGAAGATCGGAATGCCGGTCAGACCGGTCTCGTAGAGAGCTCGCTGTCCTGCTGTCGACGCGTTGAACACGTAACCGACCGCAGCACGCTGAATCTGGCCGTAGCCGATTCCGGCATCGGTCAGGGCATTCGAGACGGCTTCGGTCACCATGTCCGGGTATTCCCAGTCGCGGGTCTCGATCTTCTCGAACTTGGTCATGCCGACGCCGATGACGAAGGTGCGATTGCTCATGTGCAGGTCACTTTCCCGGTTCAGGGTCGCGAGGCAGACCCAGGATTCGCTCACCGATGATGTTGAGCTGAACATTGGTTGTACCACCCGCGATGGACATGCACTGCGAGTTCAAGAACATCTGGGTTGCAGACATCCGATGCTGTTCGCCCAGAAGTGAACTCGGTCCGGCCCACTCCATTGCCACGTCCCAGACCTGCTGGATGTGCTCGACACCGATCAGCTTCGCCACCGAGGATTCGGCACCCGGCTGCGCGCCGGTGAGCGAGCGCAGCGTGGTGCGCAGACCGAGCAGACCACCGGATTGCGCGTCGCACAGCACCTTTCCGAGCACGGTCAGCTGCTCGTCGTCGATGCCACCGGGCAGTCCGTCGACCAGGCTCAGAAGAGCCTCGCCACCCGATCCGAGCGACGAGTCGTTGGACAGCGAGACACGCTCGTTGGCCAGCGTGGTGCGAGCGAGCTTCCAGCCGTCGCCTGGCTCGCCGACCAGGCACTCGTCGGGAACGAAGACGTCGTCGAAGAAGACTTCGTTGAACAGTGCTTCACCGGTGATCTCGCGAAGCGGGCGAATGTCGAGGCCGCTGTTCTTGATGTCGATCAGGAAGTAGGACAGACCCTTGTGCTTGGGGGCGTCGGCGTCGGTGCGCGCGAGGCAGATTCCCCAGTGCGCGTCGCGTGCCATCGACGTCCACACCTTCTGGCCCTGCAACTTCCAGCCACCGTCGACCTTGGTGGCCTTTGTACTCAGCGCGGCGAGGTCGGAACCTGCGCCGGGCTCGGAGAAGAGCTGACACCAGACGATGTCGCCGCGCAGTGACGGCGGGACGAACTTGGCGAGCTGCTCTTCGTTGCCGTGCGCGATGAGCGTCGGGATGACCCAGTTGCCGATGATCATGTCGTGCGGCTTGATCTTCGCAGCGCGCAGTTCTTCGGCGATGACCAGCTGGCTGACGGCGTCAGCGGACTTGCCCCACGGAGCCGTGAAGTGCGGTGCGGTGTAGCCCTTTTCCGCGAGGTACGTCTTCTGCGCGGCACCTTCGAGTTCGAGCGCAGGACCGAGCTCGGCGCGAACGTCGGCGCGGACCGCCTCGGCCTCGGGCGGCAACTCGATGCTGAGCACGCGACGGGTGCCGGCAATGGTCAGCTCGGCAACGCGACGACGCCAGGATGCCGTGGAACCCAGCAGAATTCGCAGGGACTGCGCGCGGCGCAGGTACAGGTGCGCGTCGTGCTCCCACGTGTAGCCGATTCCGCCGAGCACCTGGATGCAGTCACGCGTGACGGAGAAGCCAGCCTCGAGGGCCGTGGCTCCGGCGACGGCTGCTGCGAGAGAAGCCTCTTCGGCACCGACGCCGTTGGCGGGAGTCAGCGCACGCGCAGCGTCCCAAGCGCAGACGCGTGCCTGTTCGGCAAGCGCGAGCATACGTGCAGCCTTGTGCTTGACACCCTGGAACTGGCCGATCGGGCGACCGAACTGCTGACGCACCTTCGCGTAGTCGGCCGACGTCGTGACTGCCCAGTCGGCCAAGCCTGATGCCTCGGCCGCGAACAGTGTTGCGGCAATGTCGAGTACACGCTGGGTATCGATGGTGAGGATCTCGGAATCGGTGAGCACCAAACCGTCGACGGTGACCTCGGAGTTTCGACGCACGACGTCGTAGCTGGCCAAGTCCGTGACCTCGAGGCGGTCACGTCCGAGCAGAACGAATCCGCTGTCCGTCGCGAGGAGGAACAGGTCAGCGACATGGCCGCCGAGAATAAGGCTGGACGTTCCGCTGAGGGTGGTGTTGTCGCCGTCGCGGGTGATCTTCAGCGAACCCGGCTGTAGTGCAACAGCTCCGAGCGTGCTGCCATCCACGAGCGTCGGCAGTCTGTCCGTTTCTCCGGCATCGCTGAGAACAGCGCTGACCACTACCGTCGGCAGGAATGGTCCGGGAACCATCGAGCGTCCAAGTTCCTCGACGACGATGGCGAGTTCGACCAATCCGTATCCTGCGCCGCCGAATTCCTCGGCTACGTGTAGTCCGAGAAGCCCCTGCTCGGCAAGCCCGTTCCAGAGTTGGGGGCGAGTTTCGACCTTCGCCTCGACGGCTTCACGGACGACGGTGGGTGTTGCGTGACGCGCCGCCCAGCCCCGTACGGAGTCGCGGAGGTCACGATCTTCTTCACTCAATCCAATAGTCATGTCTACCTCGTCAATTCGACAGTGTCAGTACGGGTCAGATGCGTTCGATAATGGTGGCGGTCGAGAGAGCGCCACCGGCGCACATCGTGACCAGAGCCGTCGACTTGTTCGAGCGCTCGAGTTCGTGCAGCGCAGTGGTGATCAGACGAGCGCCCGTGGAACCGACGGGATGTCCGAGCGCGATCGCACCACCGTTGACGTTGACCTTGGACAGGTCTGCGCCGTGAACCTGCGCCCAGGAGAGCACGACCGAGGCAAAGGCTTCGTTGATTTCGACGAGATCGATGTCGTCCAAGGTCATTTTGGCCTTGTCGAGCACCATCTGGGTGGACTCGATCGGCCCGTCCAGGTGATAGAAGGGATCGGATCCGACCATGCCGGACGCGACGATCCGCGCGCGGGGCTTCAATCCCAGTTCCTGTGCGCGCTCTTCGCTCATCAGCAGTACCGCAGCCGCGCCATCACTGATCTGCGACGAGTTGCCGGCGGTGTGGATATGGTCTTCGATGACCGGCTTGAGCCCAGCCAGCGCTTCTGCCGTCGTCTCACGCAGTCCCCCGTCGCGAGTGACAGTGGCGATCTCACCGGTAGGCACGCCTTCCTTGTCCACCACGGGAGCCTTGACGGGCACGATCTCGCGGTCGAAGCGTCCTTCTGCCCAAGCCTGAGCTGCGCGGCGCTGCGATTCCAGACCGAACGCGTCGACGTCGGCGCGCGTGATCCCACGCTTCTCGGCAATTCGCTGCGCGGAGGTGAACTGGTCACCCATGTCGATGGTCCAGTCGTCCGGGTACGGGTTTCCCGTTCCGGGTGCGTTTGCCTGACCCAGGAACACACGGCTCATAGCCTCGACGCCGCAGCCGATACCGGCCGAGATCTGACCAGACGAAATCAGGCCGGAAATCAAATGCACTGCCTGCTGGGCGGATCCACAGGCGCAGTCGATAGTGGTTGCCGCGGTGCTGTACGGCAATCCGGCGTGCAGCCACGCCTGCCGCGTGACGTTGTTGGACTGCTCACCTGCCTGGGTGACACAGCCGCCGACGATCTGTCCGATGTCTTCCGGTGCGACGCCTGCCCGTTCGAGAACGCCGAGCTGCGCTGCTCCCAGAATCTCGGCGGGGTGCAGTCCCGCCAGGGCGCCGCGACGACGGCCGATCGGTGTCCGAGCGGCCTCGACGATGACTGCATGACCCATGATGTTCGCTCCTTCGTGGAGTTTTCGGTCGGTGAGCTGGCTCACCGTCTAATTTTCTGTAATTTATTCTATTAACGATGTCAGGGCAATGTCCGGATTGACATCAACTCTCAACTGATGCGGATTCAAAAATAGAATTGATTTCAATTTTGCGAACATGACGAACCCTCCCCAGAGAGGGGCGAAGTCACGTCAGTGCCGTGAGAGATTCACCAGAAGCAGGTCGCATCCCTTGCGGATGTCGTACTCCGCATCGGGGATGGAGATTCGACCGTTGAGGCACGATTGGATGACCCCGAACCACAGCTGCATCAGCAGACGCAACCCGGTGTTGTCTTCCTCGGTGGGGTTCTCGATCCCGGCCGCATCGAGAATGATCTGCCGGAAGCCGCGATCGATCTTTCCCACGTCCGGCACCGTCGCGACGTTGGCGGTACTGGACGACTGCAGCATCGCAGTCGAGAGAGCCGGCCGACGCAGTAACCCGCGAGTCGCGCGAACCAATACCTCGTACACCGCATCCTGCGGATTGTCCGACTGAACCTGATGCCTGACAAAGCTGGCACCGATCTGGTCGATCTGCTCGACCATCACAGCGACGAAGAGGTGCGTCTTCGAGGGGAAATAGCGATAAAGAGTGCCGATGGCCACGCCCGCCCGCTTGGCGACCTCGTGCATCTGTACCCGTGAGAGTTCCTTCTCGGTCCCCAATTCGGCCGCCGCTTCCAGCATCCGCACATGGCGCGCCCGCTGCTCGTCCGAACTGGGCTCTGCAGCGTCCCTGACCTCGGCAATTCTCGGCAACGTCGCCCCCATCATCGATTCTGTGTCCCGGTCGCGAACGATTTCGCCAATTCTCTCATCTCGACCACCCATCTCGGCATATTGCCCGCTCAGTGGGACCTGGCATGGCCTTCTCTCCCCGTGCGGTATTCCGTGGACACCCCACCCTCTTGGAGTTAGGACGCAATGATGCAGGACTGGACCACCGAGTGCGACGTGTTGGTAGTCGGCTCCGGCGGCGGCGCGCTGACCGGCGCATACACCGCGGCAGCTCGAGGATTGACGACGATCGTCCTCGAGAAAACCGATCGCTTCGGCGGAACTTCCGCGTACTCGGGCGCATCCATCTGGCTGCCGGGAACCCAAGTACAGGAACGTGCGGGACTCCCCGACTCAACGGAGAACGCACGCACCTATCTGCGCGCATTGCTCGGCGACGCCGAGTCCGAGCGCCAGGATGCCTATGTCGAGACCGCTCCCGATGTCGTCGCACTACTCGAGCAGAACCCGCACATCGAATTCGAGTTCCGTGCGTTCCCCGACTACTACAAGGCCGAAGGCCGGATGGACACGGGACGCTCCATCAACCCTCTCGATCTCGATCCCGCCGACATCGGTGACCTCGCCGGCAAGGTGCGTCCGGAACTCGACCAAGACCGCACCGGTCAGGATCATGCTCCCGGCCCGATGATCGGTGGGCGCGCACTGATCGGCCGACTGCTGGCCGCAGTCCAGAGCACCGGTAACGCAGAACTTCGTACCGAATCCATCCTCACCTCCCTGATCGTGGAAGACGGTCGGGTTGTCGGCGCCGAGGTCGAATCCGGCGGCGAAACCCAGCGAATCAAGGCGAACCGCGGTGTGCTGATGGCAGCGGGCGGCATCGAAGGCAACGCCGAGATGCGTGAGCAGGCCGGCACCCCCGGCAAAGCGATCTGGAGTATGGGTCCCTTCGGCGCCAACACCGGTGACGCGATCTCCGCCGGAATTGCTGTCGGTGGCGCAACCGCTTTGCTCGATCAGGCGTGGTTCTGCCCCGGCGTCGAGCAGCCGGACGGCAGCGCCGCATTCATGGTCGGCGTTCGCGGCGGACTCGTCGTCGACAACGCGGGCGAGCGTTACCTCAACGAGTCTCTCCCGTACGACCAGTTCGGCCGGGCCATGGATGCGCACGACGACAACGGTTCTGCAGTGCCGTCGTTCATGATCTTCGACTCGCGCGAGGGTGGCGGACTACCTGCCATCTGCATCCCGAACACGGCGCCCGCCAAGCACCTCGAGGCCGGAACCTGGGTCGCCGCCGACACTCTCGAAGAACTCGCCGCCAAGACCGGACTGCCGGCCGACGCATTGCGCAGCACTGTCGAAAAGTTCAACGATGCCGCAAAGCTGGGAGTCGACGAAGAGTTCCATCGCGGCGAAGACCCGTACGACGCATTCTTCTGCCCACCCAACGGCGGCGCGAATGCGGCACTGACGGCGATCGAGAACGGTCCGTTCTACGCGGCCCGCATCGTCCTCAGTGACCTCGGCACCAAGGGCGGATTGGTCACCGACGTCAACGGTCGAGTCCTGCGTGCCGACGGCAGCGCCATCGACGGCCTGTACGCCGCCGGCAATACGAGCGCGTCACTGAGCGGCCGCTTCTACCCCGGTCCTGGCGTTCCGCTCGGCACGGCCATGGTCTTCTCGTACCGAGCAGCCCAGGACATGGCGAAGTAACGAAGTAACACAGTTCAATCGCACTGTGTGGCAACAGATCGTGGGGCAGCCGATATCGCAATCGGCTGCCCCACACTCTGTCTCACGGCGTCGCGATGTTGAAATTCGGGTCGAACACGTCCATGATGTCGGCAAAGCGCGACAGTGTCGAGACGTCGCCGTCGTGCGTGACCTTCCCGCTTTCGAGAATGGCGGATGCCTTGCCCGGTTGGAGCAGGATTCCGGCAAGTAACGGCTTCGGGCCCGTGACCGTCAGCTGCGCGTCGGGTGCACGTCCGGAGCGTGCGTTCAGCACCGCCCGACGCACCCACATGTTCCAATCCTGCTTGGTATCGGCAAAACTGAAGTTGATGGAAATGTCGACGTCGTTCGCCTTCTCCGCAACGAGATGCACACCGGCGTAGTCGAAGAGCAGATCTATCGGCATCGACAGAATCGTGTCCGTGCTGTCGGTGTTGACCTGGCCGACGCCGGTCACCCCGTTTCTCAGTTCCATTGCGGTGGCGAGGAAAATCGACCGATACTGCGGCACTTCCTGTTGATACCCGAGCTGTTCGTAGGCATCCGCCTGTAGATTCTTCGCTTCCTCGTCGCCAGAATCGGCGAATACCAAGTGATGAAGAAGCTGCACCGCCCACCGATAGTCGCCTGCATCAAAAGCATTGCGGCCCTCGGCGAGTATCTTCTCCCGCCCGATCAAGTCGACGTGCCGCTTGGCGTGATCCTCGGGCAGCAACGGCAGGATCGTCGCAGGGTCACCGTCCCAGAAGCCGAGCTCCTTGTGGAACACAGCGCGCACGTTGTGGTGCAGTCCGCCGTGATAATAGCGGTTGTACCACTTCTGGCCGATGGCTTCCGGTAGTCGCACGACCTCCGCAGCTTCGAGCGGCGTGTAGCCCTGATTCGCGAATCGGAGCGCCTGGTCGTGAATGAACTTGTACATGTCCCGTTGTGATTCAAGGAATTCCACCACTGTGGCGTTCCCCCACACAGGCCACGTGTGCGGGCCGTGATGCACTTCGACATCGTCGCCCCAGCGCACCAACGTCTCGTCCAGATACCGTGCGAAGTTACGGGCGTCGCGGGTGCGCGCACCACGGATCGTCTGAATGTTGTGCATCGAGTGGTTGGCGTTCTCGGCGCACGTCAGCGCTTTGATGGCGGGTATCCAGATGTGCATCTCTTCCGGTGCCTCGGTGTCCGGGGCATACAGGAACTCGAAGTCCCATCCGCCGAGGTTGCGCACCTCGCCGGTCTTCGTGATGCCGTCGGTAGGCGGAATATACGTCATGTGGATGTTCATGTTGTCGGCACCCGAACCGAGGCCGACTGTCACCAAGCCGCAATCACATTGCGGCAGAATCAAACCGAAGGTGTAACCCATACGCCGTGACATCGCATTGCCGGTGATGACGTTCTCACCGATAGCGAACTTGTTGAACGATTCGATGGTTCCGGGCGCAACGATAGGAATCTTGCCCGAAGCCACGTCTGCCTCGTCGACGAGGCCTTTGACGCCGGCGTAGTGGTCGAAATGCGTGTGGGTGTAGATGATCGCGACGATCGGCTTGTTGTTGCCCAGTTCACGACGGAACAACTCCAGACCTGCCTTGGCAAGATCGGCACTGGTGGTGGTGTCGATAATGACGAGTCCGTCGGGAGCGTCGACGATGGTCAGGTTGACTGCGAATCTGACCTGGTAGAGACCGTCGACCACCTTGTAGAGTCCACAGCGCCTCACCAACTGCGACTGCCTCCACAGGCTCGGGTTCACCGACTCCGGAGCCTGTTTGTCATCGGCGATGTATTCGAGTGGTTGACCGTCGTGGATCAGATCTCCGTTGTCGTTGAAGACCTGATCGTTCTCCCACCCGGCGATGAATCCGCGGTCCGCGTCGCCGAAATCCTCGCGGTCCGACATCGGATAGTCATCGACAGCCGCGCGGTTGACCTCGACCGTGAACGGCGTTGCAGGCTTGGTCTCAGCACCCATGAGTACTCTCCTCCAATTCTTGTCTTCTCGCCCACGCAAGCACGCGATGCCATCGGACCGTGACCTGACGCGGAACCCTCTGCAGCCAATCTGGCGGCCACGCAGGGTTCGCGCATCACCCGTCACAGGTGAGATGGCGACTGAGCGAAGGACAGAACCTGCGCGTCACTCCGCATCGATGCCAGGTAAACCGTCCACACTCTTCGCGTTCTTCTCGGCGCGATAGGCGATGAGCCGCTCCGGGCCCTTCTTCTCCGCCACGCGGTCG
This sequence comes from Rhodococcus sp. D-46, assembly GCF_011290655.1. Taxonomy (NCBI): domain Bacteria; kingdom Bacillati; phylum Actinomycetota; class Actinomycetes; order Mycobacteriales; family Nocardiaceae; genus Rhodococcus; species Rhodococcus sp. D-46. The sequence goes on from NZ_JAANTF010000006.1 coordinate 191,084, forward strand.
AGCACGTCACGATCGGATTGGTAGTCCATCAGCGGTACTGCGTATCCGCACGAATCCGAAATGCGCGTCAGATCGACCACGACGATTGACCGCAGCCCCGGGTGCTCAGGGAACCTACCGACAAGCTCGTTGAACGGTTCCGACCCTGCAAGCAGAACGTGTCCGTGACCGTGCAGTCGTACGATCTTCGGCGGGCCTTCAAACGCCATGAACATCAGTGTTATTCGGGAGTTCTCGCGCACGTGCGCGATGGTTTCCACACCGCTGCCGGTGAGGTCGAGGTACGCCACCCGGTTGGATGTCAGCACCACAAACGATCCGACTCCCCCTTTGGGTGAGCAATTGACCAACCCGTCAGCAGACAACGGTGCGGTGGCAACGACGAACAGCGGTTGAGCCTGCAGCCACGTGGTGAGCTTTTCATCGATGCCTTCGTAGACGCGCCCATGTCGAGAGTGTAGTTCGCGCCGACTGGACGTCACGGGGCAGACGCTGCGGCAGCTCGAATCTCCTCACACATCGCTGCGAAGACGCGGTCGTCGGCGGGATTCGCCGGCACCGCCAGTGCAATGCCGTCGCAGAGACTCGCGTATTTCGAACTCAGCACCTCGGGGAGTTCGGCGTAGGTGCATTGCGTGACCAGCCTGTCGAGAACATCGTCGGTGAGGACGTCAGGTAGTCGAGCCCAATCACCTGCCCGCGCCATCACTGTCAGTTCTTCCCCGACCTCGGATAATCCGAGGACCTCCAGCGCGACTCGGTACGCCGGAGTGGAGTAGAGAAAGGCAAGTTCACTGCGCACCGCTTCTCGTTGAGCAAGTATCGCGGCAGGATCTTTGCCGGTGATCATCTTCGGAACGGCAATCAGTCGCGGCTTCCTTCCTCCTGCCGTCAACGATGGAATGATCCTCTCCGCGAGCACCTTCGGATGGGAGCTGGTGGGGTGAGAAACAAAACCGTCGGCGACGGCTCCCGCCAGTGAGCACATGCGAGAGTTCACTCCCCCGGTCCAGATCTCCGGAGCCGGAACATCGAGCGGCCCCGGATTGAAGTAGGGCTGCAGCCGGTCGAAGGTATAGTGCGTTCCCGCATGGTCGAGTTCACCGCCCTCCTGAAACACTCGGAAGATCTCGCGTACAGCGCTGACGTAATCACGCAGTTGCGCAACAGGATCCGTCCACGGCATCGAGTACCGCCCGACGATGTTCCCACGCACCTGCGTCGCAAGCCCCAGTTGAAATCGCCCACCCGAGAAACCCGCAAGATCCCAGGCAGCCAAAGCCGTCACCATGGGACTGCGCGCAAACGCGACAACCATCGACGTCCGGACAGTGAGAGTACTGCTGTGCTCGACGGCCAGGGCCGCCACCGCAAACGGATCACGAATGGTTTCGGAGATGTGCACCGTGTCGAAACCAAGGTTCTCGATGCGTCGGACGTGCTGAGCTACCTGCCGCAGCGGAGTGTCGGCAGGTAGCGAGGTCACCAATTCCATATCAGCTCAAAGGCTCCAGGCGAATCGACAGCAGCTTTCCTTCGGTAGCCACCTTGCGAGCGTGTTCGTTGAAATCCGGGGCGGCACAAACGAACAGGGTACGACCGTCGGAACCGCCGAGTCCGCAAGCGAAGACACCGCTGTCGAAGGCAATTTCGTCGACTATCTCCCCGCTGGCGCCCACATGAAGAACACGGCTTCCGAGGGCATCGGCCACCCACATCGAATCGTCTCCGTCGATACAACACCCGTCCGCCGCAACGACGATCTGAGCGAGGGTGGTCTCCATCTCGGGTCCACCAGGCACCGGCCCGAACGACGCCCAGTCGCGGCGTTCACCCAGAGAGCCGTCGGCCTGGACGGCAAACGCACTGATTCGATTTCCCAGCGTTTCGTCCACGAGCAGATCTCCGGTCGACGTCAGAGCCATTCCGTTGGGGAAGTGGAGATCTCGCGCGACGACGTGCACCGATCCGTCCGGGTCGACGCGGAGGAGATCTGCCGTCTCGACGGGGGCCAGGTTCATCAGATCGAACCCGAAGTTGCCCACGTACGCTCGTCCCTGTGCGTCGACCAGCATGTCGTTGACGTTGGCACTGACGTACCCGGACAAGTCTGCGTGCACCACCAACTCGCCATCGGATTCTCGCCGCAGAATCTTCTGGTCCCGCATGGAGACGACCAGTAATCTGCCGTCCGGAAGCCACCCCAGCCCGGACGGCTGCCCTGGAACCTCCGCCTCGACGCGTATGTCGGTCCCGTCCTCGCGGGCCGAAATCACCTGGTAGGTGTAGAAGTCGGATACCCAGATCCGGTTCTCGTGCCAGCGCGGGCATTCGAAGTAGGTGTATCCCTCGAGAACTACCGCAACTTCTGGTGCCATCGGGCTCTCCTGAGTCGGTGATGAATGAAGTATCAGTCTCATTCAATCACCGGCACCGCTGTCGCGGTGTCCGATTCCCGACTAGTCGCCGGCGCGAACTTCGTCCAACACGTCGAAAGCGGATTCCCATCCGTCGTACACATTCCCGTCACCCTTGAATCCCGGAATTCCTACCAGGTGGAAGGTCATCTCGGTTTTGTCACCCCGTTCTGCGAGCGTGACCGTTATCCGAGGTGCGGCATCCACCGGATCACTCGGATTTCCCCAGGTGAAGACCAGCCTCTTCGGCTCGTCGACCTCGAGATAGGTTCCGCCGGTGGGGTACTCGGCTCCGTTCTCGTCGTTGATCATCAGGTAGCGGTACGTTCCGCCAACTCTGGGATCGATCGTGACATGCTCACGGGGACTGCTGACACCCTTCGGATGCCACCAGCGCGCCGCCTCGTCGGGGTCGGTCCACGCCTGCCAGACAAGGTCGCGCGGCGCGTCGAAGATCCGGGTGATGGTGAATTCTGCAGTGGCATCGGCATTCCGGTCACTCATTGTCCTTCTCCTTCTTCGGTCGACGTTGTTTCAGCTCACGTAGACGCTCGTCGAGGAGGTCGAAGCGTTCGTTCCAGCCTCGCCGGTGTTCGTCGACCCAGGCGCTGGCGTCGTCGAGACCCTCTGCGCGAAGGGTGCACGTGCGCCATTGCGCGGTGGCGGTTCGTTCGATGAGACCGGCTCGCTCGAGCACCTTCAGATGCTGAGAGATGGCAGGTCGACTCATGTCGAACGGCTCGGCCAACTCACCGACGGTCATCGAACCATCAGTGAGGCGAGAGAGCATTTCACGCCTCGTCGGGTCGGCCAATGCGCTGAACACTGCATCGAGTCGGCCACTTCGCTCGTCCATGTAAGCAACTCCTTAATTAAGGAATAGCTTAAACATAGGACTCGACATCTTGCGCGTCAACCCTTTCAGCTCCAGGTATATCGAAGCCGCTCGACGGTTGTCGCCTCGTCCATCTGGGAGAAAGTCTCGCGCTCAACTCCCTTCACTGACACCATCGCTTCGATGATCGACTCCCCGAAGATTTCCTTCGCCACCGAGGAGGAGTTGAACTTCTGCACTATCTCGCGCAGATCGGTGGGGACTCGGGTCACCCCGCGCTCATCACGTTCCGCCTCCGTGAGAGTCGACGGGTTCACCACAATTTCCGGCGGCAATGGCGAGGCATTGCCGATACCGATATGCGAAAGGCCAAGTATCGCAGCGGTCGCCAGATACGGGTTGGCCGATGGATCGACGATTTTCACTTCGGCGTTGGCGCCGTGTGGATTCGACGGTGACTCTGCGCAGAACCTCAGTGCCGCTTCCCGGTTCTCGAGCCCCCAACAGACGTAGGCCCCCGACCAATTGTCCGGTCGCAGCCTGACCCCGGAGAGCGGTGAGGACGCAAAGATGGCCGTGAATTCCGTGAGGTGAGAGAGGATTCCACCCAAAGCTGACGATCCTTTGTCGGTCATCCCGTACTCCTGCCCGCCACCGGAGAAGACGGGCCGCCCACCTGAGTTCAATGAAAAGTGCTGGTGTGCACCGTTCCCTGCACCTCCGACCGTAGGTATCGGTGAAAACGAGGCCGCCAATCCATGGGCTCTGGCAGTGCGGCTGATCAAGATCCGGGCCAGTATCACCAGGTCGGCAGCCTGAACAGGAGTTGCCGGAGCGATGGAGATCTCGAATTGATCCGGTCCGTACTCTGCATGCACTTGCTCGATATGAAGTTGTGCGCGTTCGGCATTGCGCAGAAGGTCCTTGAGGAAGTCCTCGCGGCGCAGGACTGCACCTAACCCGTACGCCGACCACGCTCCGTCACACGCATCACCGAAAAGAGTGAACTCGATCTCGTGACCCACCCGAGCTTCCAGTCCGTCGGCGGCAAGCCGCGCCACGACGGCAGTGAGTGCGGACCGAGTACACACGGCAGCCGTCGCACCGTCTTGATCGTGCAACGTCGCCGGCGCCCACGACACGCCCCCTCCGAGATCACGGAGGTCGGAGCGGTCGATACGCAACCGGAGATCACCCACGACGGAAAAGGAATCGGTGAAGGCAATCCGATCGTCGCTACAGAAGACGTTCCAGCTCGGTGAGACTCCCGCACCGGCTTTCTCGAAGACACCGGTTCGGCCGGCCGGCATCACCTTCGCGCGCGCGACACCCGCCATGTCGACGATCGAGCCGATGGTCAGAGCCGGTACTTCCCTCATCCAAAGGCAAATACCCCACCCGGTGACGCGCCAACCCGTCAGATCAGGTTGTCCTCCACCGGCAGTCCGAACGCCGCCCGGCCGTAGAGCGCCAACGCGCGCTCGGGTTCGTTGGCAACGTGAACGCTGCCCGCATGAACGTCACGCCACGCACGCTCGATCGGGTTTCCGCGAGAGAGGGAGTTCCCGCCTGCCGTCTTGAAAAGCATGTCGATCGCTTCCACCGAGCGTTCCGTCGCACGAACCTGATCACGACGCGCACGCAGCCTCATCGAGAGTGGGAGCTCCTGACCGGCCACAGCAAGTTCGTACATCTCCCGGATATTGCGATCCATCTGCAAAATCGCAGCATCGATCTCCGACGACGCACGTGCGACGGCGACCTGAGCGAACTGATCCTCACTGAACCGTCCACCACCCAAACTCAGACGGACGCGCTCACGCATCACGTCCAGGTACCCCTCGTAACAACCGGCGACGATGCCCACACACGGAGCGGCAACCGTCGAGGTGAAGATGCTCCCGAACGGAAGTTTGTACAGCGGGCCAGGATTGACCGCTTGGCCAGGACCACGCAGTTGTGCGGTCTCGTAGTTGCGCTTCAATCGGTGCTCGGGAACGAAGGCCTTGTCGACCACGATCTCGTTGCTCGCGGTGCCCCGCATACCCACGACATCCCACACGTCACGGATTTCGTAATCGGTGCGCGGCACCAACACCGTCATGAAATCGACGGGACGACCATCCATGCCGACCACCATCGCTCCCAGCAACGCCCAACTCGCGTGGTCGCAACCGGAGGAGAAACCCCACTGGCCCGATAGCTCGTAGCCTCCGTCCACCGCCGTCAGTCGACCGACCGGCGCATAGGCGGACGAAATGAGCGTCGTCTGATCCTCTCCCCACACGTCGGCCTGCGCTCGGTCGTCGAAAAGTGCAAGATGCCACGGGTGCACCCCCACCACCGACGCGACCCAACCGGTCGAGCCGCAGGCAGCCGAGATGGCCCTGACCACTTCGTAGAACTGAACCGGGTCGCTCTCGGCACCTCCGTATCTTTTCGGCGCCAGCATGGAGAAGACGCCGGCTTCGGACAGCTCCCGGATGGTCCGTTCGGAGATCTTGCGCGAATCGTCGACCTTCTGAGCGCGGGCCGCGATCTTCGGAAGCAGATCACGGACTGAACTCAGAACCTTGTTGACCATGGGAGACACTCCTCGCACCGAACCGTGAGGGAGCGGATCGGCAGATAGACATAACGGCTGCCCCGTCACGATATGTCGGTCACGCGTTCCGGTGATCGGAAGTCCCGGAGGCCGGGATCAGCCGCCGGATCCTCGCGCTCGCCGCTGGTCCCGGCCAGTGAGACGAGACCCCAGAGGCAATTCACGCTCCCCTAGCGTCGGGCGTCGACACTGCCCCTGGAAAGGACGGGACTCATCGTGACGATCACTCAGTCCGACAACGACGAGGTTCGCGAGATCCAAGCTGGAACCGCGCCTACACGCTTTGCGCGTGGATGGCACTGCATTGGACTCACGGAGTCCTTCAAGGACGGCCAGCCGCACTCCATCGAGGCGTTCGGCACCAAACTGGTCGTCTTCGCCGACAGTGAAGGCAACGTCAAGATCCTCGACGCGTACTGCCGTCACATGGGTGGCGACTTGAGCCAGGGCACCATCAAGGGCGACGCCATTGCCTGTCCGTTCCACGATTGGCGCTGGGGCGGCAACGGCAAGTGCCAGAAGATTCCGTACGCACGCCGCGTCCCCCCGCTGGCCAAGACGCGCGCCTGGCAGACCCTCGACCAGGACGGCATGCTCTTCGTCTGGCATGACCCCGAGGGCAACCCGCCGACCGACGACGTGGCTATCCCCCGCATCGAAGGCGCGCTCAGCGACGAGTGGAGCGACTGGGTCTGGTACACCACGACCGTCGACACCAACTGCCGCGAAATCGTCGACAACATCGTCGACATGGCGCACTTCTTCTACGTGCACTACTCCTTCCCGACGTACTTCAAGAACGTCTTCGAAGGCCACGCCGCAACGCAGTACATGCGCGGCGTCGCTCGCTCGGACATGCGTCCCCACGCAGCAGGCACCCCGAAGATGGTCGGCAGCAACTCGGTTGCGACGTACTTCGGCCCCTCCTTCATGGTCGACGACCTGACCTACGAGTACGAGGACTACAACGTCGACTCTGTGCTCATCAACTGCCACTACCCGGTCAGTGCGGACAAGTTCGTGCTCCAGTACGGCATCATCGTCAAGAAGTCGGATCGCTTCCAGGGTGAAGCCGCCGACGCGATGGCCGCGAACTTCGGCACGTTCATCGCCAAGGGCTTCGAGCAGGACGTCGAGATCTGGAAGAACAAGACTCGCATCGAGAACCCGCTCCTGTGCGAAGAAGACGGCCCGGTCTACCAGCTCCGTCGCTGGTACGAACAGTTCTACGTCGATGTCGCGGACATCGCTCCCGAGATGACCGAGCGCTTCGAATTCGAACTCGACACCGCGCGACCCGTCGCAGCCTGGCAGAAGGAAGTCGAAGACAACCTCGCTGCAAAGAAGGCAGACGAAGATGCAGCCTCTTCAGTGCGCTGAGTGCAAGGCTCAGGTCCTGGTCCAGAAGAACAGTTGGGAACACACCACCGTTCAGTGGAGTGACCAGGCCCGCGCCCAGTGCCTCGAAATCGCCGACGACCGTGAATTCGGGCAGCGAGAGGGACGACCCGGTGCCCCTCGCAAGCAGTGCGGCGCCTTGATCGCGTCCATCGTGAACGCTGCAACAGCGGGCGAACTCGAGATCCTCAACGACGAGCCGGTGCCTCAGCCGATCGTCGACGACAGCGAACCCGTACCGACTCCGTTTCACTAGTCAAGCCAACATCTTTCGAAGAAGGTAGTAATGATCGATCCTCAGTACTACGGCCCGTGGGCAGTCATCGCCGGCGGTTCAGAAGGTGTCGGCGCAGGGTTCGCCGACGAGCTCAGCAAGATCGGCATCAACCTCGTTCTCATCGCCCGCAAGCCGGGCCCGCTCGAGGAGACCGCGGCCAAGGCACGCGCCAACGGCGTCGAAGTACGCACTCTCGCATTGGATCTGCTCGTTCCGGACGCGCTCGATCAGATCAAGGCTGTCACCGACGACGTCGAGGTTGGTCTCCTCATTTTCAACGCCGGCGCCAACAGCTACGGCCACGAGTTCGTCACCGGAGATCTGACGGGATTTGCCGGAGTCATCGAGCTGAACATCAACAAGCAGCTCGAACTCTCGCACCACTTCGGCGGATTGATGAAGGATCGCGGACGCGGCGGCATCATGCTGCTCGGTTCGCTGGCCGGATTCATAGGCTCCGAGCACCAGAGCATCTACGCGGCGTCCAAGGCATTCGGGCGCATCTTCGCCGAAAGCCTGTGGCTCGAACTCCAGCCGTACGGCGTTCACGTCGTCGAGTTCATTCTCGGTGTCACTCGCACACCCGCTATGATTCGCGCGGGACTGAACTTCGACATCCCGGGCATGAACGTCGCAGAGCCCGAAGATGTTGCACGTGAAGGTCTCGAACACCTTGCCGACGGCCCGATCTGGGTGGCTGCAGGAAACTACGAAGGCGCCAAGAAGCGCAGTGGCTTCCCCCGAGACAAGATGGTCAAGGGCGCTGCCGAAGCGATGCGCAAGCTGCTCAACCGCTGACATCTGCTGTGCGCCTTTATTAACCCCCCGACGTTAAGAAAGGCGCACAGCATGAGCATCGACATCACCACTCTTCTCGACGAACGCGAGATCACCCGCTCCATCTTCGAGTTCGCCCGAGCCATGGATGCGCGAGAGTGGGATGAACTCCACCGGATCATGACGCCGGACGCTACGGCAGAATTGGGCACCGGAACTCTGCGCGGACCCGCCGAGGTAGTGGCGTCCATCCGCTCGTTCCTCGACGAGTGCGGTCCCACCCAACATCTGATCGGTAACGTGCTGGTCGAGGTGGTCGGCGATCTCGCCACCAGCCGCTCCTATGTCAGCGACATGCATGTGGGCACCGGGAGCAAGGCTCACCTGAACTTCTTCACCCTCGGCGACTACCACGACTCATGGGCGCGGATCGACGGAAAGTGGCGAATGACGCACCGCACCAAGCATTCACACGCCAGTCAGGGATCCATCGAGGTTCTGGGCGCCGGCCCCAGCGGTTGGCGGAGCTGATTCAGCTCAACATCGACGAACGGCCGGTCGCGAGCGGACTCTTGCTGGTGAGTCCGCCGTCGACCACCAGGGTCTGCCCCGTCATGTAGCGAGATTCGTCCGAAGCCAGGTAGACCATGGCATGCGCGATGTCTTCGGGTTCGCCGAGGTAAGGCAGGGCGTTTGCCTGCTTCATGCCGTCGATGACATCAGCGGGGATGTTGTCCACGAGAGCGGGTGTCATGATCGCGCCCGGCGCTACGGCATTGCACCGAACACCGTTTGCTCCGTACTGGACTGCGATGTACTGCGTCAGACGAATGACTGCCGCTTTGGCGGATCCGTAGGCAGACTGCAGGGAATCCCCGATCAATCCACCTACCGAGGCCGTGTTGACGATCGATCCTCCACCGGCACTGTTCATGTGCGGAATGGCAAGTCGTGAAGCGACGACAGTGCTGCGGACGTTGAGCGACATCACGCGATCCCACTCGTCCAAGTCCATCCGGAGCAGGTCGAGATCCTTGCGCGGGTTACTACCGCCCACGTGATTACACAGGACGTTGATGCCGCCGAATTCGGTGACCGCCTTTTCGATCATCGCTGCCAGAGAGTCCTCGTTCATGACATCGACGCCGAAACCCACTGCATTGCCACCCGTCTCGCGAATCGCCACCGCCGCTTCCTCTGCACGCGCAGGATCGAGGTCGGCGACCAACACCTTGGCGCCCTCTGCCGCCATGAGTTGTGCTGCTGCACGCCCGATTCCACTGGCGGCGCCTGTGATCACTACACTCTTGCTTTCGAGCCTGTTCATATCTGTTCCTTTCGCGGAGAATCGCCGTACCCGGATCTCACGTGCCCGGAGTTGACAGCTCGGCGATTGCCCGATCACTACCAGTCAACGCAGGATCGACAGCCTCGTCCAACTTTCTTGAATGAACTCACAAGTACGTGACCACGGCCCGCGCACCTGCTACACCGCCGAAATCGAGTGGCGACGGAAGACCTCACTGTGCTGAAGTGGCACTATGCAGAATTCTGTTCGACCGCTGTCCATCGACGACCTCGACCGTGCCGCCGAGGTTCTCGGCGAGGCGTTTGCCGACTACCCCTGGACGAACTGGTGCGTCGCCGAAGACTCCCACGTGGAACGCGTCGCGACTCTGCAACGGATCTACCTCGAACACCTGGCACTACCGTTCGGGCGTTCCTACATAGACGATTCCGGCAACGGCGTCATCGCAGTCCTGCCGCCGGACGCTCCAGAGCCTGATGAAGCGACCGTCGAGAAGATCGTCGAACTGCACGGAGATCGGTTCGAGCGCGTTCTTCAGGCTGACGAACAACTGTCTGCGCTTCCCGTCCCCGACAACGCGTGGTCGTTGGCAACGATCGGTACGACGCCGCGCTCACGCGGAACCGGATTGGGTTCTGCGCTACTGAAACATGCTTTGGCGGAACTGGATCGAACCGAACAGAATTGCTGGCTCGATACGTCGACCGAACGAAATCTACCGCTGTACCAACGGTTCGGTTTCACGATCGTCGGCCAGACCTCGCTCCCCGACGGACCGGACGTATGGCGGATGCATCGACTTCAGGGCTGATTGTTCGACTTCAACTCTCGCCGAATCATTTTCGACAACGACGCGTATTGGGTGATCGTGTTGACGGCGATCCACCTCGAGACCGGCCACGTCCGGGTCCACGAGAAAACCCCGACCGACAGCAGTTGATCGTCGTCAAGGGTCTCGATGTAGTTGCGCAACATCGCAACAGCAGCTCCCAAGCGGTCACGAAGCTCCTGAGCCGGAATGCCGATGCTCGCGTCGACAACCGACTGGTTCAGTGCGGGTGTTTGCGTCCACTTGTAACCCGCCGCCGGCGTCTGCGGAGCCTCGTCTCGCAGCCCGGCACCTATCCACTCTGCGACGGCCTCTGCCCACCAGACACGCACAGCGAGTACGTCGTGCACCGTCCACGCGTCGACGGCAACGGCGTCGAACGCATCGGCCTCGGCGACGCCGTCGAGTAACGCTTCGAGTTTCGAATACGCCGAGTCCAGCTCGCTCACCAGTTCTTCGCGTGACCAGGTCTGCGCCACAATGCCTCCGAACGATCAGTGGAGAAGAAAGAAGCGGGACCATCTCGACTCGATGGCCCCGCCTCCAACTTTAACGTCCTCCCGGATTCAGTTCAGCTCACCCAAGAACCTTCCGAGGTTCTCGGCGATTTCCTTCGACCTGGTGTGGTGCAGGTAGTGGTCTCCGTCCAGCAAGATCACCTCTCCGTGATCGACGGAGGCTGCCTGCCCCTCGTGCAGCTCTGTCCAGCCCTGAACTTCTGAATTGTTCACGGCGAACAACAGAATCGGAAGATCGGCTGGGAACGTCTTGCCGATTGCTTCAGCGAAGTTACTGGAAAGATGATCCATCTCGTTGAGATAGGTATCGCTGAAGTTGTTCTTCGCAGTCAACTGTCGCATCTCGTCCTTTGCGGCGGGATCGAGGTACTCGTCCGAGGCTTCACCACCGACGACCTTGGACAGCAATTCCGCCAAGCCCAATTGCCTTCCAACTCGGAGTGCGTCGATCGGGAATTTGGTATCCATGTTCGGCTGCCCTGGAACACTGCTGTCGATACCCACGAATGCGGTGACCTCGTCACGGTACTTCGCGGTGTAGTCCAGCGCATAGAGACCAGTGATCGAGTGCCCCATGAGGATGTATTCGTCAATTCCCAGCGACTGTACTGCCGTATGAATCTCTTCGACGATGTTCGCAGTCGTGCGGTCCTTGTCCGTTCCGTCACTGTAGCCGTAACCGAAGGGCTCGATCGTGACGACGCGGTAGTCGGGTGCGAGCTCGTTGACAAGCGGTGTGAAGTCGAGAATCGGTGCGGACGTTCCGAACCCGGGTAACAGCACTATGGTCTGATCGCCGTTGCCGCGGATCGAGTAGCTCATGTTCTTTCCGTCGACGGACACGAACTGGTTGCCCGTCTCCCCGGCCGGAACGCTCGCTTTGCTGAAGCCGACATTGAATACGAGCGCTATCGATACCAGCACAACCAGAACTACGGACACCGAAGCAACCAGCTTCAGTGCAACGGTACGAATCTTCTTCATTCTCATCCTCATCTTCTCGGGCGTCGATACGGCTAGGAAAGACTCGACATCGAGGCCGCACTGGTCTCGTCGAGCACACGCAACACGTTGTTGCCCATCAGCTTTGCCAAGTCCTCCGCGGACCAACCGCGTTCCGCCAGACGGTCTATCAACACCGCGAAACCGGATACGTCCTGCATACCGTCCGGAAAGTCGTCGAACCCATCGTAGTCACTGCCCAAACCGATGTGGTCGATGCCCGCGACGTCTCGGGCATGCTCGACGTGGTCGGCGAGATGGTCCACTGTCATCGCCGGTCGTGGGCCGACTCGCCCGCCTTTGAACCACTCGTTGTACTCGGCAGAAAGGAACATGGGTACAAAGGCGATCATGATGACCCCGCCGTTGTCCGCGAGCAGTCGCATGACGTCGTCGGGAACATTACGGGGGTGACCGCATAGCTGAGAGCACGACGAATGGCTGAAAATCACCGGCGCCGACGACGTCTCGATGGCATCTCTCATCGTTTCCACCGAGACGTGCGACAGGTCGACGAGTACGCCGAGCCGATTCATTTCGCGCACGATCTCGCGACCGAAATCGGTCAGCCCGCCGTGTACTCGAGTGTCCGTCGCGGAGTCCGCCCACCCGGTGTTGTCGTTGTGTGTCAGAGTCATGTACCGAAGACCAAGGCGCGCCATCATTCTCAGGACACCGAGCGAGCTGCCGATGCTGTGACCGCCCTCCGCGCCCAACAAGGACGCGACCTTGCCCTCGCTCCAGATGCGACGCACGTCGTCACCTGTACGCGCGAATTCGAAAGTATCCGGATATCGCTCGATCATCCGGTACACGTAGTCGATCTGTTCGAGTGTGTACTGAACCGCCTCTGGCTCCGTCCGGTCACACGGGGTGTAAACCGACCAGAACTGCGCACCGACGCCGCCGCGACCGAGTTTGTCGATGTCGGTTTGGAAGATGGAATCCTTCTCGAGATTCTCCACCGAGTATGCGGCAGTTTCGCGAGCCGTCCAGGCCAGATCGTTGTGACCGTCGATGACCGGCGCAAGGCCGTAAGCATCGAGTGCCGCGGGGTGATTCACGTCCGGAAAAGGAGCGAGAGGTTTCATCATGAGTTTTCCTCGAAAAGTAGTGCGGGCAGGTCGAGGGCCCTCATCGCCTTCGACCTGCCCGAGATTTCATTCAGCGGAGAGAATCGCCGCGACTAGTCGGAAATCTTCTTGAAAAGCCTTGTCATGTACAGATATTGCTCGCCATCGATCGTGAGATGAGCCATCTCACCCGAAGCGCTCTCGTTACTGATCAAGAACCTGGAGGCGGACAGAGGTACGACCTTGGTGGGCGGAGCCGGCGGCTCGCCGTCGATCTCGACCTTGGCGAAGTTCTGCACCTGGAATCCGCCGTCCTCGCCGCGCGTGAGTTCGATTCGCACGGTTGTCGATTCATAGGTTCCGAGAATGTGCGACAGGTCGATGTCTTCCGCATTCGGCTCGGACTTCGGTTCCGGCAGAACGAGATCGAGCTGCTGGGCGATCTCCTTCTCGATGTCGTGGGCCAGGGCGCCGCCGCCACGCGAGTTGGTCACCACGGCCATGGCGAGACCGAGCTCGGGGAAGGTGTGAAAACGAGTGATCTGGCCGATTGTCGCACCACCGTGCTGCGCGGACGTCACGCCGCCCCAGTCGGACAGGATCCAGCCGAGGCCCCAGGCCTGATCGACGCTCGAGACCGCGGTCAGGTCGAATTGCGGAGTGCGCATCAGGCGCGCGGATTCTTCGGACAGAATGCGTTCACCCGTCAATGCGAGTCCGTCACGCATGTGTGCAGCACCGAAGGTCAGGAGCGAGCTGACCGATCCGGTGATGATCCCGGCCGGACCGATACCGCGCGGAAGCAGCCACTGCTTGGTCGGAATCACCTTTTCCGGCGACGTCCGATCCGGGTTGGCCACGTGGCCGACGGCCGTGCGGAACAGCGGCGCGTCCTTGGCCTTGGTGATGATGTGCGTCAATCCGAGTGGCTTCCAGAGATATTCGACCAACGCCTCGTCCCACGTCATCTCCCGAAGGACCTCGACGATGCGGCCGGCAACGGCAAAACCCGCGTTGCTGTAACTCAGATGCCCGCCGGGCTCGGTGACGCTGATCGCGGTCGCGAGTTCGTCGACGTACTTCTCGACGCAGTCGTCACCGTCACCGGTGTCGTTGAACAGGTCTCCGTCGATACCGCTTGTGTGCGTGAGCAACTGGCGGATCGTGATTTCCTTCGTGTTGGAAGGATCCGCGATCGTGAACTCCGGAAGCACCTCCACCACCAGGGTGTCCAGCGTCAGCTTGCCCTCGTCGACGAGCTGCATGATCAGCGTCGTCGTCCAGATCTTGCTCGCGGATCCGTACTGGAACAGGGTGTCTGCATCGACGTCGACGCGCGTGTTAAGGCTCGTCACTCCGGTGGTGATGACACGGATATCCGCCGCGCCGTCTTCGCCCAGCGCGATCACACCGACCTGCGCGCCCGGTACCGAATGCTTGGCTGCCAGTTCGTCGAGGCGTTCCTGCCACTTCGGGGCGACAAGTAGGTCCTTGGGCAAGTCGGTCACAGGTCGAACTCCTTCGATCATGGAAGCGAGCGGCGTAGACGGCGTTGCTGGGATCCGCTCAGGTCTCACTCGTCGGGAAGTGAGGTTGCGGAAGCAATAACCGTCCACCCATGATCTCAGTGTGCTCGCAGTCACGTCCTGGTCGATTGCACCGAAGTCGGCCCCGAAAATGGTGCAATCGGACGAGCGAGTGTTCAGGATTCGCCATTCGAAACGATCAGCGCTCGAAGGTTCCTTCCAAGCGATTGCGTGAACCCGGATGGATCAAGCGCGCCGCGCTGACCAATCCGTTAGCCGACCAGGTGCGGCGGCGAATCAGCAGGCACGGTTCCCCGCGATCGATGCGTAACAGCTCGCATTCGTCCGGGCTACCCAGCACCGCTTCCACGACATGCTCGCCGCGAACCAGAGGCGCAACGTCACTCAAGTAGTTGTTGGGGGTGATCGCGGTGAAGTCCTGGCGCAGATAGTCGGGCGCCTCGTTCGGATTCACGAATCGGTCTTCCACCTGAATCGGAGTTTCGTCCTCGAAGTGCACCATCAGCGAATGGAACACCCGTTTGCCCACCGATTCACGAAGGAACGTCTGCCCGTGGTCGGTTTCTTCCTCACGAACGAAGACGACCTCGGTTCGATGACGGTGGCCGCGGCGCTGAATCTCGTCGGCTATGTTCTTGACTTCGAACAGCGGGGACGCGGTCTTCGTGGCGGCGACAAAAGTACCGACTCCCATCATCCGCACGATCAGACCGTCGCTGGTGAGTTCGCGAAGCGCTCGATTGATCGTCATTCGTGACAACCCCAGCGCATTGACCAGTTGATTCTCCGAAGGCAGCTGATCGCCTTCGGTCCACCGACCCGAGTTGATCTGCGAGACCACGAGGTTCTTGACCCGTTCGTAGGCAGGGGCGGACTCGCCGCCTGCCTCGTTGAACAGCACGGCGAGTTCTGCGTCCACTTCGGCAATCGCCATCGCCACCACCCGTTCGTCGAAAACCACCGAGTCGGTTCTCCCGTTCGGCCTCCGAAGTCTATCCGCCTCGTGCACCTTTCCGATCCATCCGAGAGCGTCCGCGCCGGACCTAACCCACCATGCGCCGCAATTGGCTCGTCGCAACCGAAAGCGCAGCAAGATCGTGTTGCCCGGACGCCTCGATCTCTGCGAGCGCGAGAGTGGACCTCTCGATTCTCGACGCATTCCTTTCTTCCCACCTCGAGAGTTTTTCCGCTGTCGTGTCACCCGCTTCCGCGTCGGCCAAGACGTCGAGGGTCAGGGCCCGCACCGTCGAGTACAACTCGTCCCGCAACGACAACCTCGCCAACGCGTTCCATTTTCCGTCCTTGCTCAATGCCGACACTCGATTGAGCATCGGGACGAGCCCAACATGCTCACCGAGCCGGAAATAGAGTTCGCCGGTCTCCGAGATCGTCCGATCGGCAAGGTCCGCGATCTCCACCACGTCGAGCAGTCCGAACTGATCGAGCAATATCTCCACTCGCCTGACCAGGTTCTCCGGCGCGCCCTTGTCCGTGATGAGGACCGTTCGCGCAGCCAGGTTCCGCTGATCTGCGCCTACCAGCCAGCCATCGAGCTCTGCCGACGCCTCCGCGAGGCGATCACCGAATCTGCTGATCTCGGCCCCGACGGCCAGCGGTTGCGGACGACGTGTCAGCATCCACCGTGACGCCCGGTCGAGCAGTCGCCTGGTGAGCAGGATCAACTCGTCGGATACGGCGGTCGAGATCAAGGCTTCGCTGATGTCGTGCCACAACTTCCACAGTCCGAACACCTCGGAAACCACGGTGAAGGCACGTACCGCGTCTTCCGGATCAGCGCCGACCTCTTCACCGAGCCGATATGCATAGGTGATGCCGCCCCGATCGATGACGTTGTTCGTCAGCACGGTCGCGACGATCTCGCGCCGCAGTGGGTGCCGGTCGAGGGCGTCGCCCCCTGCAACTCGAACGCCCTCCGGAAAGTAGTTCACCAGCGCCTTGCGGTAGATCTGGTTGTCGATCGAGCTTCCCGCCAACAGCGTGGATTTCAGATCGAGCTTGACGTGGGCCATCAGTGTGGCGAGTTCCGGCGCCGTCAGCCCCGTTCCCGACTTCTCGGCCGCGGCGAACTGCTTCTTGGTCGGAAACCCTTCGATGACACGGTCGACGATCCCGCGCGATTCGAGGTTGGAAATCACTCTGCCGTGCACACCGATCATCGCCCCCGCATCCGCCCGCGTGGTACCCATCAGTTCGTTCTGCGAACGGTTGTCTGCGAGAACGAGTTCTGCGACCTGGTCGGTCAGCGATTCGAGTAGTGCGTCACGACGTGAGTCCGTGACGACGCCTGAGCTGATCAGGGAGTCGAGAAGGATTTTGATGTTCACCTCGTGGTCGGAACAATCGACTCCGGCCGAATTGTCGAGGGCGTCTGTGTTGATCCGTCCACCGCCGCGTGCGTATTCGATCCGTCCGGCCTGGGTGAGGCCGAGATTGCCTCCTTCACCGATCACTCGGGCACGCACTTCGTTGCCGTTCACCCGAACGGCGTCGTTGCTCTTGTCGCCGACTTCGAGGTCGGACTCACCGGAGGCCTTGACGTACGTTCCGATGCCGCCGTTCCACAACAGATCTGCCGGGGACCGCAAAATCGCCCGAACCAGTTGCGGTGGAGTCAGTTCGGTGACGTCGTCCTCGAGGCCCAGCGCCTCTCGTATCTCGTCACTGATCGGAACGCGCTTCGCCGAGCGTTCCCACACTCCGCCGCCGGCACTGATCAAGGTCGGGTCGTAGTCGGCCCACGAGGATCGGGGGAGCGCAAAGAGACGTGATCGCTCGTCGTACGAGCGCTCAGGCGACGGGTTCGGATCGACGAACACGTGCCGATGATCGAACGCCGCGATCAGGCGAATGTGCTTGCTGCACAACATACCGTTGCCGAAGACGTCGCCACTCATGTCTCCGATCCCCACCGCGGTGAAGTCATCGTGCTGGGTATCGACGCCGAGCTCACGGAAGTGCCGCTTGACACTTTCCCAGGCGCCCTTCGCCGTGATACCCATGGCTTTGTGGTCGTAGCCGACCGACCCGCCGGACGCGAAGGCGTCGCCGAGCCAGAATCCGTACTCCGCGGCAACCTCGTTCGCGATGTCGGAGAACTTCGCAGTTCCCTTGTCCGCGGCGACAACAAGATACGTGTCGTCTCCGTCGTGGCGAACGACCCGCCGCGCCGCGACAACGGCCCCGCTCTGCTTGTCGACGTTGTCGGTCAGATCGAGTAGTCCGCGAATGAAGGATCGGTAGCAATCGATCCCGGCCGCCAACGCAGCTTCTCGGTCTGCGTCTGCGCCCAGCCCTGGAACCGGTGGGCGTTTGACGACAAATCCGCCCTTCGCTCCGACAGGCACGATGACTGCATTCTTGACTGCCTGCGCCTTCACCAATCCCAGTACCTCGGTGCGAAAGTCCTCTTTCCGATCCGACCAGCGCAAGCCGCCGCGAGCCACCGTACCGAAACGAAGGTGCACACCTGCTACATCGGGTGAGTACACGAATATCTCGAACTTCGGTCGAGGGTAAGGCAATACGGACAGCTTCTCCGAATCGAACTTCAACGAGAGCGCGCCGAGCGATTCAGTGGGATACACGAAATAGTTGGTACGCAACGTGTTACGGACCAGTTCGGACAACGCGCGCAGGATCCGATCGGCGTCGAGCCCTTGCACCTGCGCCACGGCCGTTTCCACGTCCGCTGCTGCACGTGCACCTCGATCTCCGTCGACGACGTCAGGATCGAAACGGCTCTCGAACAATTCGCACAATCTGCCGGCGATCTCGGGATGATCGGCAAGTACCTCGGCGACGCGACCGGTGCTGTAAGGAAATCCCGCTTGCTGCAAGAACTCCGCGTACGCCCGCAGCACCACTACCTGTTTCCAGCCGAGTCCCGCGATCGCGACCAATTCGTTGAACGAGTCCGGCTCGGCGTCACCGTTTCGAACCGCGGCAAACGTCGCCCCGAATCGCGCAGCAAAGTTGTCGAAGCCTTCGACCGGAGCACTCGGGTAGTAGAGCGTGAACTCGTAGATCCTGGACTGTTCGGTTCCCACCGGTGCGATCTCGTACGGACGTTCGTCGACCACTTCGACGCCCAGGCTCTGCAATACGGGCAGCACCTCGCCCAGAGAGAGCGGATCACCCGAGACGTACAGCCCGAGACGGTGAGTACCCGGTCCGTCGACAGATCGGGCCAACCGTGGACTTACTTCTCCGGGCGCGAGGCCCTCGAACACCGCCATGTCCTCGGCGGCTCGGACAGCGTCGAAATCCTGCTTGTATGCCGCCGGAACTCGCTCGGCGAACCGAGCACGCCTGCGCCGCTCGTCGTAGTGCGAAGCATCCAGAACGAATCGTTCGTCCCACGTCAGGCACGCGTCGACGACGAGGTCCCGAATCTCCCGTGCTTGTCGCGCCGACGCGAAGTTCGCGCCGCCGCCGACTGTGGCCGTGAAATGTACGACGGCCAAGGGGGATTCCGAGACTCGACTGGAGAACTCGATATTGTGGGCACCGAGTGCGTCGGCGAGTACCGACTCGGCCGTTGTTCTGATCGTCGTACTGAATTTCTCGCGCGGAACGAAGAGCAAAGCCGACAACTCTTGATCTCGCCCTGTCGCCGGGGAACTTCCCACCGGTTGCAAGAACAGATGGATCGATGTGCGGCCGTCCACGGAAGTGAGTTCGTCCAGCGCGTCCGCGATTCGGGCCGGCTCGGCCGCCAGGAGCACTGTGACCGGAATCGACTGAATCACTGCCAGCATCGATTGTCCGACAAACGAATCGACGGTGGATCCTGAGGCCTCGAAGATGTCTGCGACGCGTCCTCGCACGAGCGGGGTTAGCCTGACGTCGGCGACGATACCGGTCGCGGTGAAGAACCCGACGAATCGGTACGCACGGTCGCCGACGGACACGTCGATCTCGGTGGCGTATTCGGATCCACCGAACCCTTGCCGGAGGTACACCACTGCAATCGCGAGGGGCGCCGCTTTCGAATCCGAAGAGCCGGTTGGATCGGGGAGCACGCCGATGGCGTACGGCTCGTCACTGTCGACAGTTCGCGCACCACCGATGACACTGAAGTTTCCGGCGCTGCACCACCGGAGAAAGTCAGCTTCTTCGGCGTAGCCGTTCGAGTCCAGTTGCTCGCGCGCCTCGTCGACGAGGTCCCGCAGGGGCACGGAATCGCGGAAGGCACGCGCGATACGGTCGAGGATTCCGGCGACGTCGTCCGCGATCACCTGCGCCTGCGCGTCCGAACAGTGTGCGGGTAGTCCTATGTGGATCCATGATTCGGTGCGCTCCCCGGCCCGGGCGTCTTCGGTGCTGTGCGCCGGTTGTACGGCTGTGCGAAGCACGGGGTGCACCACGAATTCAGGTTCCACGCGGGCACGGGCAAGTGTCGCCAAGACCGCTTCGACGAGCTGCGGCATGTCGTCGCCGACGTATTGAATCGCGGGGCCATCCCCTAACTCCCCGGCCGGCGCGAGTCGCGAGATCGACGAGTTGTGTCCTCGTCGACGCGAAAGGTCCATGTGCGCGGCGACAATCGCCAGCTTGCGGTCTTCGGCGAGCGCAGCGTATCGATCCGCCGACAAGCCCTCGAAATACGTACTGGACACCCTCCTCACATTCTCGGAGTCCGGTGTCGTGTCGACTGAAACGAGGCTCATGTCAGCACCTTCCGTCGAAAGCCACGCTGCTTCCGACTTGTAGTGGGTTCGATCCGCAATCAACTTGTCTATACAGGCTTAGACAAGTTGATCATTGCAGAACGTGAGCCGCGACACAACAAATTCACCCCTGGACAAATTCGCCACCCTCGGCCATAGTCAGTCCATGCCAACTAGTGGCAATTAGATTTCATTAGATGAAATTCGTAACTATTCCGCCTCGAAGGAGCCCCCGTGACTACCCAGACCGCGCCCGACACCGACAGCGTCGATCTCGCAGAGTTCCGCAGCACTGTCCGAGCCTTCGCCAACGCCGAGATCCACCCAGGAGCAGCCGCACGCGACGAGTCCAAGGAGTTCCCGGCGCAGCTGGTCAAGCGCCTCGGGCAGCAGGACCTCATGGGCATTTCCGTGCCCGAGGAATTCGGCGGCCTGGGTCTGTCGACACGAACCCAACTGGTCGCCATCGAAGAAGTTGCACGCACCGACGCCGCGCTGGCATCGATCTACACCGCCCACTACCTGGGCCTCGAGCCGATTCTCGTCGGCGGCTCCGAAGAGCAGAAGCATCGCTGGTTGCCCCAGCTCGCGTCGGGCGAACTACTGGCCGGCTTTGCACTCACAGAACCCGATGCCGGCTCCGACATCGCCTCGATGCGTACCGTCGCCCGACGCGAGGACGACGGCTGGCATCTCTCCGGATCGAAGACGTACATCTCCAATGCCAAGGAAGCCGACCTGGTCGTGCTCTTCGCCAAGACGGACCCGAGCGCAGGATTCCGAGGCATCACCGCCTTCGTCGTCCCCAAGGGAACTCCGGGAATCAGCTACTCGGAGCCGCAGGACAAGATGGGAATTCGTTCGGCCCCGACGTACACCGTCTACCTCGACGACGTCGTTCTGCCGCTCGACTCCGTGATCGGCACCGAAGGTCGCGGCGGCAACATTGCCTTGACCGCCCTGAACCGAGCACGCATCGACGTAGCGGCAATGGCAAACGGCATCGCTCTGCGCGCTTGGGAACTGGGACGCGAGTACGCAACGGAGCGAAAGCAGTTCGGCACGCCGATCTTCGACTTCCAGGCAATCCAGCTACTCCTCGGTGGCTGCGACGCGCAACTTGTCGCATCACGCGTCACCGCAGACTGGGCCGCCGACGTCAAGGACGCCGGTCAGGACATCCGCCGCGCCGCATCGATTTCGAAGTACGTCGCCACCGAAGCCTGCTTCTCGATCGTCGATCAAACCGTACAGATCCACGGTGGCGCAGGTTTCATGCGCGAATCGGAAATCGAACGCCTGTACCGCGATTGCCGCATTCTCCGCATCTTCGAGGGCACCTCGCAGATCCAGTTGCTCACCATTGCCGGCAATGCTCCGTCGCCGCGTTCCACCGAGTTCTGAAAGGCGCGGACATGACTGCACTTCCCCCACTCGACGGCATCCGGGTCATCGACCTCTCGCGCGTCCTTGCCGGACCCTACTGCACCGCACTGCTTTCCGACGCCGGTGCGGACGTCGTCAAGATCGAATCCGAACACGGTGAAGACTCTCGGCACCTCGGCCCGTTCCGCGACGGCGAGAGCATCTACTTCAACGTGCTCAATCGTGGCAAGCGTTCGGTGGCACTCAACCTCAAGAACGACGGGGACCGTGAGGCGCTATTAACGCTCATCGAGACCGCCGACGTCGTCGTCGAAAACTTTCGCCCTGGAGTCACCAAGCGCCTGGGAATCGACTACGAGGCTGCGCGGGCTCGCAATCCGCGGATCGTGTACGCGTCCATCTCCGGTTTCGGACAGGACGGGCCCATGTCCGGAGCCGCCGCCTACGACCTTGTAGTCCAGGCTCTTTCGGGCATCATGAGCATCACCGGTTCGGAGGAATCCGGGCCGACACGGTTGGGTGAGTCGTTCGGAGACCTGGTCGCCGGGCTGTTCGCCGCCTGGGGAATCAGTACCGCCCTGCTGAGTGCACGGGCGAGCGGACTCGGGCAGCACCTTGACGTCGCGATGTTCGACAGCATGCTCGCCATGCTGCCGACAGCACACAGCCAACTGCAATCCACCGGGCTCACTCCCCCACGCGTCGGCAACCGTCATCCGGTGTCAACACCGTTCGACACCTACAAGGCCGACGACGGACTCTTCGTCCTCGCGGTTGCGAGCCAGTCGGGTTTCGAGAAGCTGGCGCAGACGATGAATCGCGTCGACCTGATCGCAGATCCTCGATTTGCCGACGACACCGCCCGGACCGAGAACGAACCGGCACTGCGCAAGGAGATCGAAAACTGGGCCGCCGGAAAGACCGTCGCCGACGTGGTCGATATTCTCGGCGACGCGGGCCTCGCCGGCTCGGAAATCTGGGACGTCCAGCAGGCACTCACCTCCGCGCAGGCCGAGTATCGCGGAGTCGTCGAATCGTTCGAGCACCCGGTAGCAGGAAAAATCTCCTACGTACGACAACCCGTCGTGTTCGGTGATAGTCGACGCCCCGATGTCCGCCGCAGTCCCCTGCTGGACGAGCACCACGGTGAGGTACTGCCGGGCTCGCGATAGATTCAGCGCAGACATCCCTCGGCACTTGGAGTAGGACATGGCCCCCGGCGACGTGACCCGCAGCGCGAATCGCACGTTCGAACTTCTCGGTGCGATCGTCGAGCACGGCGGGTTGACGCTCGGCGACGCCGCCAAGGCAACCGATCTGGCAACCAGTACCGCGCTTCGCCTGATCAGAAGCCTCGAACAAACCGAGTTCGTCGTCCGCGGCGAGGACAACGTCTATCGCGTCGGCCCGCGGCTACTACAGATCGGGGCTCGCGCACTCGGTGACAATCAACTGTTGCCGAGAGCGCGGCCCGCGATGAAGGCCATCGCCGAAACCACGAGAGAGTCGACCTACCTGTCGACGAAGGGACCGAAAGACACTGCGCTGTATCTCGATCAGATCGAGGGCACGCACGCGATCCGCCACATGGGGTGGGTGGGCCAGAGCGTTCCCCTGGACGGCACCGCCGTCGGCGCAGCGTTGAGCGGCAAGGTAGGCGAGAGCGGGTACGCCATTGCGCACGACACCATCGAGGATCACTCGACCGGAGTTGCCGCGCCGATCTACAACGCGGTCGGTCAGATAGCCGGAGCGCTCAGCGTCGTGGGCCCGACCTTCCGTCTGACGGACGAGGTCTGCGCCAGCCACGGCCGCGTCTTGGTGGAGCACTGCGCCCGGTTGTCCGCGGAACTCGGCAACCAGACTCCCTGACCACCCCGAGCACTTGGCGATTCAGTCTCGTATCCGAGACAATGTGGGTCCCCGCTCCCACCTCAGCCCTACCCGTAAGGACACACCCCATATGACGACGAGCCGCGTGAAATCTGCTGAGCGCGTGCTCGACGTGCTCGATCTCCTGGCCCGCCGGGGTGTGCCGCTGGCGACGGCAGAAATCTCCAGCGCCCTCGAGCTGCCGAAGAGTACGACGCATCACCTCCTCAATGTCATGCGGGATCGACGGTTCGTCTCGTACTGGGCTGATCAACGCGCCTGGACCCTGGGTGTCTCGGCGTTCGAAGTCGGTGCGTCGTACATGCGGTCCGGCCCACTTCACCGTGAGGGCCAACGATTCATGCTGGCACTCACTCAGTCGACCGACGAGACCTCCCATCTGGCGGTACTTCAGGGTTCTGACGTCATCTACCTCGACAAACGTGAACCTCTGAAGCCCGGCGTTCGGTTGGTGACCGAGATCGGGACCCGCCTTCCGGCGCATCTCACCGCAGTCGGGCGGGCGATTCTGAGCCGTCTGGATGCGGAACAGATCAGCGCGCTCTACGAGGGGTACACCTGGCCGACGCGGACCGGAACGGGTCCGTCGACGCTCGCCGAACTGCGAGAACTGCTCGCCGCAGCACGTGAGAGCGGATATGCGGTCGAAGAGAATGCGACGACATCCGGGATCAACTGCATCGCCAGCCCCGTGATCACACGGGACGGTCGTCCGGTCGCAGCTCTCGGCGTCACCTTCCTCTCCGGCTCCAAATCGGCCGAGGAGAGTGCCCTGATCGCCGACCGAGTGCGCGCCGTCAGCGCCGAGTTCTCCGCCGATCTCGGAGATCGAATGGTGGAGACCCCGACCGCAGACATGTAGCCAACTTCTCCGTTCCGTACTTTGCGGGCCTTGTTTTCGTCTCATATTCAAGACTAGAGTCTCGTATACAAGACTTTGTTAGATAACCACGCATCATCATTGGAGTCCCATGAACGCCACCCCTGCCACCCAGACAGCCACCCGAACCATCGAGGTCGGAATCGGCGCTGTCACCATCGCCGACGTCGTCGACGTCGCGCGCAACGGATACGGCGTTGCATTGACCGCGGAATCACTGACCGCGATCGCCGAAAGTCGTGCACGCATCGAAGCGCTGGCCGCAGACCCCACACCGGTCTACGGAGTTTCCACCGGATTCGGCGCACTTGCCACCCGGCACATTCCAGCGCATCTGCGGACACAGTTGCAGCGCAGCCTGATCCGCTCACATGCGGCAGGTTCGGGACCGGAAGTCGAACGCGAAGTGATCCGGGCCTTGATGCTTCTGCGTCTGTCGACGCTCGCCACCGGGCGGACCGGAGTGCGCCCTGTTGTCGCACAGGCGTACGCCGACCTACTCACCGCAGGCATCACCCCGGTGGTGCACGAATACGGCAGCCTCGGATGCTCGGGAGATCTGGCACCACTGGCGCATGTGGCGATGGCAATCATCGGTGAAGGTTCCGTCCGCACCGCCGACGGTGAACTCACCGATGCGGCAACGGCATTGGCTGCCCATGGTCTCGAACCGGTGGTTCTGGCCGAGAAGGAAGGCCTCGCACTGATCAACGGTACCGACGGGATGCTCGGTCAACTGGCCCTTGCGATCACCGATCTCGATCATCTGCTCAAGTTGGCCGACATCGCTGCCGCTATGAGCGTCGAGGGCTTGCTCGGCACCGATCAAGTGTTCGCCGCCGATCTTCAGGCGCTTCGCCCCCACCCCGGACAGGGCGCGGCCGCCTCGAACATGGTGCGCTTGCTTGCCGACTCCCCGATCGTCGCCAGCCATGCGGGCCCTGACTGCACCAGAGTTCAGGACGCGTACTCACTGCGGTGCGCACCGCAGGTTGCCGGCGGCGCACGCGACACCGTCGATCACGCCCGACTGGTTGCCGGGCGCGAATTGGCCAGTGCTGTCGACAATCCCGTCGTCACTCTCGACGGAAGGGTTCGGTCGAACGGTAACTTCCACGGAGCTCCCGTGGCCTACGTCTTGGACTTTCTCGCCATCGTGACCGCGGATGTCGCGGGTATCAGCGAACGCCGAACCGACCGCTTCCTCGACGTAGCACGCAATCACGGTCTGACCCCCTTCCTCGCCGACGACCCCGGTGTCGACAGCGGACTGATGATCGCGCAGTACACACAAGCTGCCATCGTGTCCGAACTCAAGCGACTCGCGAGCCCGGCCAGTGTCGATTCGATTCCCTCCTCGGCCATGCAGGAAGATCACGTCTCCATGGGATGGTCGGGTGCACGCAAGCTCCGCCGGTCCATCGACGGTCTCACCCGAGTTCTCGCGATCGAGATACTGACTGCAGCACGAGGAATCGATTTGCGCTCCCCACTCGAGCCCTCCCCCGCCACCGGAGCCGTCCTTCGGACCCTGCGCGAGAAGGTGCAGGGGCCGGGTACCGATCGCTTCCTGTCCCCCGAGATCGAGGCCGCGGTGGACTTGGCGGCATCGGGTGCACTTGTTGCGGCTGCAGAGAACGCGATCGGCGCCCTGGCATGAGCGCGCCCGGTGCGCTGAGGCCTCGCCCCCGACCCGAAATCGAAGCGCTTCCTCGATACTCCAAAGCCGCCGCCCTCGAGCAGGTTCGGTGGCGGGCGTCGAGCAACGAGTCGACGGTTGCACCCTCGGCGACCATTCTCGAGGCCGTCAATCTCGCGGCCTCACACTCACACTTGTATCCGTCGCTGTTCGGCGACACACTGATAGCCCGGTTGAGCGACCGTCTGGGCGTGGGCGACGACCAGGTACTGGTCGGCGCCGGGTCGTTGGCACTGCTCCAGCAGGTATTGACCGCATACACGGGCCCTGGCACCGAAGTCGTCTACCCGTGGCGCAGCTACGAGGCGTACCCGATACTGATCGGAATCGCCGGGGCGAGCGGTGTCCCCGTCGCACTCGATTCCGAACATCGGCACGATCTGAGTGCAATGGCGGCAGCCGTGACGCCGCAGACCCGCGCAGTACTCGTCTGCAACCCCAACAATCCGACCGGAAGCGAGTTCTCGACCGCGGAGTTCGTCTCGTTCGCCCGCTCGATCCCGGGTGACGTCCTCATCCTTCTGGACGAGGCTTACCGGGAGTTCGCGACCAGCGACGTAGACGGCGTCGACCTGCTTCGAGCCTTTCCCAACATCGTCGTCTTCCGAACCTTCTCCAAGGCTTACGGATTGGCCGGACTTCGTGCCGGCTATGCCGTCACCAACTCGGCGATCGCAGCGGATCTTCGCAGCGCTGCACCGCCCTTCGGGCTCAGCGCCGTTGCCGAGGCCGCGGCCTGCGCGGCCCTGACCGATCCGGCACACACCGATTCGATAGTCGAAACGGTGACCGCGGGTCGTTCTCACCTACGTGAGCAATTGGCTCTGCGCGGCGTCGAGACGGTCCCGAGCGGTGCCAACTTCGTGTGGATCCCTCTCGGCAAGAGAGCTTCTGCACTCGAAGCGGCCTGCGTCGCGCAGGGTGTCTCGGTCCGGATGTTCCCCGGCGAGGGAGTGCGGGTGACCGTAGGTGAGCGGGCAGCAGAAGACGCCGTGATCGCCGCTGTGGATGCACTCGCACACAACCTTTGACCGACTGGAGAAAAGAATGTCCGTCCACGAACTTGCTCGGTCGATCGGTTCGAGTCGCCTGATCACCGACCCTGCGGTAATGGACTCGTACCGCCGTGACGAGGCCCATCTCGCCGAACCCGGCCATCCGGCAGCCGTCATGCTCGCCGAAACTGCGGCCGACATTTCCGAGGCTCTGAAATGGGCTACTGCTCACCGTGTCCCGGTGGTAACCCGCGGTGCGGGAACCGGTTTGGCGGGCGGCGGGGTAGCCGTCGAGGGCTGCCTGGTCATCTCGACCACTCGCATGCGCTCGATTCTCGAGGTCAATCCGGACGATCAGCTCGCTGTCGTGGAAGCCGGGGTGATCAACGCTGACATCAGCCGAGCAGCAGACGAGTACGGGCTGATGTACGCCCCTGATCCGAGCAGTTTCGAGATCTCCACGATCGGCGGAAACATCGCCACCAACGCCGGTGGACTGCGTTGCGTGAAGTACGGCGTCACCCGCGATTCAGTCCTGGGTCTCGAGGTTGTGCTCGCCGACGGTCGGATCGTGCGGACAGGCCGAAGGACCGTCAAAGGTGTTGCAGGATACGACTTGACCAGTCTTCTTGTCGGTTCGGAAGGAACGCTCGGAGTCGTCACGAGTGCCACGCTGAAGTTGCAGCCCAAGCCCAAGAGAGCACCGGTCACCGTCGTCGGCAGTTTCGATTCTCTCCGCTCCGCAGCGGACGCGGTTGCCGCGGTCGTTCGCGACGGAATCGGGCCGAGCCTGCTGGAGCTGATCGATCGAGCAACGCTGCGCGCCGTCGACGACTGGAAACGAATCGGATTGGAAAACAACACCGCCGCGATGCTGATCGCACAGGCCGACGGGGTCGATGCCGACGCAGCAGCCGCGGCGATGCAGAAACACTTCGAGAGGGCGGGCGCCGATTTTGTCGCCGTCTCGCAGGACGCGGCAGAAGCCGCACAGCTACTCGAGATTCGCCGACTCGCCTATCCGGCTTCCGAACGACTCGGGCAATGTCTCGTGGAAGACGTCGGGGTCCCGCGGTCGAAACTGCCCGACATGCTCGAGAGTATCGACCGAGCGGCCGCCGAGCACATGGTCAAGATCATGACTGTCGCGCATGCTGGTGACGGCAACGTCCATCCGACCTTCGTCTTCGACCGCGCTGCCGACGGCTCGGTCCCCGAAGCCGTGTGGACCGCCGCGGACGAGGTCTTCCGGCGTGCTCTCGAACTCGGCGGAACTCTGACCGGAGAGCACGGCGTCGGCGTTCTGAAGCGTCGCTGGCTCTCTCTCGAGCTCGGCGAGGACAGCATGCAACTGCACCGATCGATCAAGGCTGCCTTCGACCCGCTCGGAATCCTCAACCCGGGTAAGGGTTTCTGATTTCTCGCGTGGTGTTACACAGCATTTACGCGAAAACGGGTCCCGGGTATTGACGCCTGTATATACAGGCATATACATTTATCCGCAGTGACAGTGACCCAGCGCACAAAGCACAAGGCGCAAAGCACCAAGCACGAAGAAGGTGGGCAATACCCCGACGTCGATTCCGTCGCTCGACGGGCTCGCAGCAGAAAGACAGGCCTATGACTCACGATGGACCGGCCGAGGTCATCCTCACTCCGGAACGACGCACTATCGACGTCGTCCCGGATGCAGAACGACACGGCACCCCGCGCAGCCAGTTCACTCTCTGGTTCGGCGCCAACATGCAGATCACTGCAATCGTCGACGGCGCTCTCGCCGTCGTATTCGGCGCGGCCGCCATCTGGGCGATCGTCGGACTTCTGATCGGCAACATCTTCGGTGGCGCTGTCATGGCGCTTCACTCCGCCCAGGGCCCGCGTATGGGTCTCCCCCAGATGATCTCGAGTCGCGCCCAGTTCGGCGTCAAGGGAGCAGTCGTACCGCTTGTTCTCGTCATCCTGATGTACCTCGGCTTCGCTGCCACCGGCACCGTGTTGGCCGGACAGGCCGTCAACAAGATCCTGCACATCGACAGCCCCACCGTCGGCATCGTCGTCTTCGGTCTCCTCACCGCATTCGTCGCGGTCACCGGCTACAAGCTGATCCACATCGTCGGCAGGATCGCCACCGTCGTGGGCATCGTCGGATTCTCCTACCTGGCCGTTCGACTGTTCCTCGAGTACGACGTCGCCTCGTACGTCGGCATCAAGGGCTTCGACATAGTCACCTTCCTGCTCGCGATCTCGCTGGGTGCCGGTTGGCAGCTCACCTTCGGCCCGTACGTCGCCGACTACTCGCGTTACCTGCCGCGCAGCACTTCCGAGAGCACCACGTTCTGGTCGACGTTCCTCGGTAGTGTCATCGGATCGCAGTGGTCCATGACCTTCGGCGCTCTCGTCGCGGCCTGCGCCGGCGACGCGTTCCTGGGTAACCAGGTCGGCTTCATGGGAGATCTGGCCGGACCCGCTGCCATCGCCTTCCTGATCTACTTCGTCATCCTGGTCGGCAAGCTGACGGTGAACGTGCTCAACGCCTACGGCGGATTCATGTCGATCCTGACCACCGTCACCGCCTTCAACGGACAGTCGCGAATCTCGAGCACCGCGCGCACCCTCTACATCCTCGGTTTCACTGCGGTCTCGGTCTTGATCGCCATCGCCGCCAGCGCCGACTTCCTGGACAACTTCAAGAACTTCGTCCTGGTGTTGCTGATGGTGTTCACGCCGTGGAGTGCGATCAATCTGATCGACTACTACCTGATCTCCAAGGAACGCATCGACATTCCGGCGCTGTACGACGTCAACGGTCGATACGGAGCATGGAACTTCACCGCATTGGCTTGCTACGCCGCCGGCGTTCTCGCCCAGATCCCGTTCCTCGCCCAGAAGATGTACACCGGCCCCGTCACGGACATGCTCGGCGGCGCCGACATCTCGTGGCTGGTCGGCATCGTGTTCACCGGGCTGATCTATTACCCACTCGCCAAGCGCACGAGCAATCCCCCTTCGTCGATGATCTACCCCGATCACACCGCGATGACCGACTCTCGCGTCTGATCCCCCAACGTCTTTCGAACTTCAGCAAGCTAGGAGAACACAATGGAAATCAGCACCCCCGGCCACGAGCCGCGCCCCGTCCGTGCTCCCCGCGGCCCCGAGCTCACGACGCTCGGTTGGCAGCAGGAGGGTGCCCTGCGCATGCTCATGAACAACCTCGACCCCGATGTTGCCGAGCACCCGGACAGCCTCGTCGTCTACGGCGGAACCGGTCGCGCAGCGCGTAGTTGGGCTGCCTTCGACGCCATGGTCGCCACGCTGAAGACGCTGAAGAACGACGAGACCATGCTGGTGCAGTCCGGCAAGCCGGTCGGTGTCTTCCGCACCAACGAGTGGGCACCGCGAGTGCTGATCGCCAACTCCAACCTGGTCGGTGACTGGGCGAACTGGGAAGAGTTCCGCCGTCTCGAAGACCTCGGCCTGACCATGTACGGCCAGATGACCGCAGGCTCCTGGATTTACATCGGCACCCAGGGAATCCTGCAGGGTACGTACGAGACCTTCGGCGCCATCGCGAAGAAGCGCTACAACGGCTCACTCGCCGGAACGATCACCCTCACTGCGGGTCTCGGCGGCATGGGCGGCGCTCAGCCTCTCGCCGTCACTATGAACGACGGCGTCGCGATCTGCGTCGACTGCGACATCACCCGCATCGACCGTCGTATCGCCCACAAGTACCTCGACACCAAGGCAGACAGCATCGAGCACGCGCTCGAACTGGCGACCGCGGCACGCGATGCCAAGAAGCCGCTCTCCATCGGCCTCGAAGGCAATGCGGCAGAGATCTTCCCGGCGCTGCTGGAGATGAAGGCCCCCATCGACATCGTGACCGACCAGACCTCGGCGCACGATCCCCTCGCCTACCTGCCGATCGGCATCGACTTCGGCGACATGAGGACCATGTCGGAGAAGGATCCGCAGAAGTTCACCGAAGATTCCCGCAACGCGATGGCCGCACACGTCAAGGCCATGGTCGGATTCATGGACGCCGGCGCCGAGGTATTCGACTACGGCAACTCCATCCGCGACGAGGCCCGCAAGGCCGGCTACGACCGTGCATTCGACTTCCCCGGATTCGTTCCCGCCTACATCCGTCCGCTCTTCGAAGAAGGCCTCGGCCCCTTCCGCTGGGCGGCGCTCTCGGGTGATCCCAAGGACATCGAGGCCACCGACAAGGCCATCCTCGAACTCTTCCCCGAGAACGAGCACCTGCGCCGCTGGATCACCATGGCCGGCGAAAAGGTTGCCTTCGAAGGCCTTCCGGCTCGCATCTGCTGGCTCGGATACGGTGAGCGCCACCTCGCCGGCCTCAAGTTCAACGAGATGGTGGCCTCGGGCGAGCTCTCCGCACCGATCGCCATCGGCCGCGATCACCTCGACTCCGGATCGGTCGCCTCGCCGTACCGCGAAACCGAATCGATGATCGACGGGTCCGACGCGATCGCCGACTGGCCGCTGCTCAACGCCCTGGTCAACACCGCTTCCGGCGCTTCGTGGGTTTCACTCCACCAAGGCGGCGGCGTCGGTATGGGACGCTCCATCCACGCGGGACAGGTGTGCATCGCCGACGGCACCGAACTCGCAGCCAAGAAGCTCGAAGCAGTTCTCACCAACGATCCCGGGATGGGCGTCATCCGGCATGCGGATGCAGGATACGACCACGCCATCGACACGGCAGCCACGCGCGGCGTCCGAATCCCGATGACCGAGAACTGAAACAGCCCCACCACCTCACCCTGAGTTAGGAATTACATTGACCACGAATGGTTCTCGAACCACAGTTCTGACCAACATCGGAACCCTCGTCACCAATGACCCGACTCTGGGTGAGGGCAAGCTCGGCGTACGACACGACGCGGCAATCGTTTTCGACGAGGGCGTTGTTGCTTGGGTCGGTGATTCCGCCGACGCCCCGGCTGCCGATATCGGTCAGGATATCGGCGGTCGGGCCCTGCTCCCCGGATTCGTGGAGAGTCACTCGCACCTGGTGTTCGGTGGCGAGCGGGCTGAGGAATTCGCAGCTCGCATGGCGGGCGAGAAGTACGCGGCGGGCGGTATTCGCAACACCATCGAAGCGACGCGCTCGGCCACCGACGAACAATTGCAGGCCAATGTTCGACGCCTACTCGACGAATCCCTGCGCTCCGGCAGCACAACCGTCGAATGCAAGACCGGATACGGGCAGAACACCGAGAGCGAACTACGCAGCGCACTGATCGCCGGACAGTTCACCGACGAGGTCACACTGCTGGCCGCCCACGTTCCACCACCCGAATATGCCGGTCGCGTCGATGACTACGTCGCCATGGCGTGCGACGAGATGATCCCTGCCTGTGCGCCACACGCGAAGTGGATCGATGTCTTCTGCGAGCGAGGCGCGTTCAACCGCGAACAGGCACATGCAGTCCTGAGCGCAGGCGTCGCCGCTGGACTGATCCCCCGCGTCCACGGCAATCAACTCGGCGAAGGGCCAGGAGTTCAACTCGCCGTCGAGATGGGAGCCGCATCCGTCGATCACGTCACCTACGTCACCGCCGAGGACATCGACGCCCTGGCTCAGAGTTCCACCGTCGCAACACTGTTGCCAGGTGCCGACTTCTCCACCCGCAACAAGTACCCCGACGCCCGCGCACTGCTGGACGCCGGCGTCACCGTAGCTCTCGGCGCCGACTGCAATCCCGGCACCTGCTACACCACCAGCCTCCCGTTCTGCATAGCAATTGCGGTGCGAGACATGCACATGACACCCGCCGAGGCAGTCTGGGCAGCCACTGCAGGAGGCGCCCGGGCGCTGCAGCGCACCGACGTCGGAACCCTTTCTCTCGGAACACGTGCCGACGCCATCGCGCTCGATGCACCGTCGTACCTCCACCTCGCCTACCGCCCGGGCGTCCCTCTGGTGCGCGAGGTCTGGAAAAACGGCGCACTCGCCACAAGCTACTGAAATACACTCACCGGGAGGCCGTCGTGGCACATCAGATCGCAGTCGACATCGAACCCAAGCCGTGGACCGGGCGCTCCGACGGCACCACTGCCGAGCATCTGCGGTGGCATCATGCCGTGCAACCGTATTCAGCCGAAACAGCTCCCGGCGACTGTGTTCTGATCGGATTCTCCAGCGACGAAGGAGTCCGCCGCAACAAGGGCCGCCGCGGTGCCGCGGATGGCCCCGACGCTTTGCGAGCCGGGTTGGCTTCCATGGCGCTGGCCGAACCACTGCAGATTCAGGACGCCGGAACCGTTGCCGTGTCGGGTGAAGAACTCGAGGCCGGTCAAGCCGCACTCGGGAACGCCGTCAGCGCTGCGCTTGATTCGGGACACTTCCCCGTGGTTCTCGGGGGAGGACACGAAATCGCCTACGGCACGTATCTCGGCGTCGCGGGCTCCGAGTTGCGAACCGCTGGAGCCAAACTCGGAATCCTCAACTTGGATGCGCACTTCGACCTGCGGGGCGATCCGATACCCAGCTCCGGCACACCCTTTCGTCAGATCGCCGAGGACGAAGCCGCGGCAGGCACCTCGCATCAGTACAGCGTGATCGGAATCAGCCAACCGAGCAACACCACGGCACTGTTCGACACGGCTCACCGCCTCGGTGTTCGCTATCTGCTCGACGAAGAATGCGGAGCGATCGGCCGAGGCGTCGTGGATCAGTTCCTCGCAGACTTCCTCGACGACGTCGATCTGGTCTACCTGACCATCGACCTCGATGTCCTGCCTGCAGCTGTGGCGCCGGGCGTCAGCGCACCTGCGGCCTACGGTGTCAGCCTGGAAACCATCCAATACGTATGTGATCGAGTCACGTCCAGCGGAAAGCTCGCGGTTCTCGATGTCGCCGAACTGAACCCGAGCCTCGACGTCGACAATCGCACTGCCCGAACGGCTGCTCGTCTGATCCACCGGATAGTCACGAAGCACGTGCCGGTTCAGCGCTAGCCTCGGCGCGCCTCGAGCGCATCGAGGATGAGATCGAGACCGTAGGCGAACTCATTCGTGTGGTCGTAATCAGGACTCAGACCGTGATCGACGATCATCTCGTGAAGGAAGGGCAACTCTTCAGCCGGAAGGCGCTCGAGGATGTCACTCGCAACTTCTTCGACGTCGCCGGGTGCGCTCATCGGTAGATTCGCCTCCTGGAGAACATATCCGCCGATATAGCTGTCGATCAGCGAGGCTCCGTGCGCGGCCATCGGGAGTGTGAACCCGGCCTTCCGGAGGACTCCGAGCACAGCGTCGAGATGACGCAGGGTCGCCGAGCCAGGGCTGCGTCGCGAATCCAGCAGACCGAGAGCCCAACGGTGCTGCGACAGGACTCTGCGAGCGGAATAGGCGCGTCCACGGATTGCGTCTCGCCAATCCACACACTCACTGTCGGGCAGGTCGATCGCCTCGAAGACCGCATCGACGACGCCGTCGAGAATCGCATCTTTGTTGGGCACGTGGTGGTAGAGCGACATCGCCTCGATGCCCAGCTCCTGAGCCACCCGTCGCATCGTGACGGCCTCGACACCACCCGCGTCGGCAACGCGGATCGCACCCTCGATTACGCGAGTCCTGTTCAGCGACTGTCGCGGCTGCCGTGACACACAGACTCCCCTCCGAGGAACGAATACGTTGACAACCTTACATCCGTAAGTCACCCTTACAGGTGTAAGTCACCCTTACGCTCGTAAGGCGCTCGCGAAGGGAGATTGCAATGCCGATGCCGAGATGGTGGGGACATGTCAACAAGCGAGTGTTCAATCCTCGCGCGATCTCGAGCGGTAAATGGCCGGTACTGACTCACGTCGGACGCACATCCGGCACGACCTACCGGACGCCCCTCGACGCCTATCCGGTCGAGGGTGGCTACGTCTTCATTCTGGTGTACGGATCAGGCTCGGACTGGGTGCAGAACGTCTTGAGAGCGGGAAGCGCTCGACTGTCCGTCGACGAGACGGAGGTGAGCCTCGGCACCCCGCGCCTCGTCGCGAAAGGCGAAGCATTTCAAGCACTTTCCTCAGACGTGTCCGAGCCTCCGAGGCTGCTCCGCATCACCGAGTACCTTCGGATGGATCTGATTACGGCCTGAGGGTGCCCGTCACGCGAGGACCTCACGCACGGCGGACCTGACTTCGTCCATGCTGCAACCGGATTCGATCAGTTCAGTACCCGTATGCACCAGCGAGTTGATCAACTTGGCGGTGAGCTTCGGGTCCGACACGCCACGGAGACGGAGGGCCTCGACCAGAGGAAGCACAAGACTGTCGTGCATTTCCATGATCCGCGAATCTCGAAACGTTTGCGGGGTCAGCGTCGCCAGCGCTCCGACTATCGCATGCTCCCCGTCGGCAACCAGTTGGAGGTTTGCCTCGACGTACGCCCATACCGGATCGTCTGCGCCTGCCATCGCCTCGACGATCTTGTCGTTCCAGCGCGGGAACATGTCTTCGACGACGGCACTGAGGAGATCTTCCCGGGACCGGAAGTAGTGGTAGGCACTCGACCTGGCGAGCCCTGCCTTCGCTGCCACCTCACCGAGCCCCGGCGGCCGGTCCGGGGCCTCGGACAGAAGAGCGTGTGCAGCGTCGAGGAGGGCACGGCGCTGAGCAGCACGATGCTCGACCACAGTGGGCGCATCGATCCTCGGCACCGAATCTCCTCCAGTCCCCTCGCGGGCTTACTCGCTCTGACGCAACCGACCGTCAACCATTTCGAGGATGCGGTCGCAGTGCCCGAGCACGTCGTGATCGTGGGTCACCATGATCGTAGCGACGCCTGCCTCGTGAGTTTCGCGCGAGAGCAGTTCGACCACCTCATGGCTGCGTTTGCGGTCGAGAGCAGCCGTCGGCTCGTCGACGAGCAGTAGCGAGGGATTGCTCATCAATGCCCGAGCGATACCGACGCGCTGGCGTTCACCGCCGGAGAGTTGACCGGGTCGACGATCTGCACGGTGACTCATACCGACCGAGTCGAGCAACTCCTCGGGATCGCGACCCGGCCGCCCCGTGAGCTTGGGAATCAGCCGAAGCTGATCGCGCGCCGTCAGCGCTGGAATCAGGTTGCCGGACTGAAAGACGAAGCCGACCTTGTCTCGTCGAAGTTTGGCGAGAGCACGGGCCGGCATCGCCGACACGTCCACGCCGTCGATGACAATCGTTCCACTCGACGGCCGACCGAGTCCGCCGGCCACAGCGAGCAAGCTCGACTTTCCAGCGCCTGACGGTCCGACGATCGCGACAAGTTCGCCGCACGAGACCTCCAGGTTCACGTTGTCGAGGGCGAGCACGGTGGAGTCACCGTCACCGAATCGAAGACTGACAGCGGTCAATACCAATCCGGTTGTGGTCTTTTCGACTGTGGTCATCGGTTTTCTCCCAATGCGGTGAGCGGGTTGACACGGGTAACACGGACGATGGCAACGGCTGCGCCGACCAGCCCGAGTACCGCCAAGAGCACTGCGCCGTTGACGACTGGGCCGGACTCGAGGGCGAACGGCATCCCCCCGCCTTCGAGCCCCGAACCGAGCCCCAAGCCCAGCAACACACCGAGGCCGATGGAACCAAGCAGCACTACCAGTGCCTGCGCCATGCCGTCACGAAGCAGGAAGCCGGTAGAGGCTCCCATCGCGCGCAGCACTGCGAGTTCACGACCGCGCTGAACCGTCCAGATACTGAAGAATGCACCGACCACCAGGGCCGAAATCGCGTACAGAAACGCCTTGATCATCGACATAGTCATCATTTCCGCGGAGAACCCTGGTGAGGAGTCGAAAGATTCCTCGAGCGTCTTTGCGGACGTTCCCGCCGCCGCATCACCCGACACGAGATCCGGTAACGCGCCACCAATGCCCCGAATCGCAACAACACTTGCTTCGGAATAGGCACTGGCATTGGCGGTTTCGCCGATCTTGGCACCGGCGTGAACCTCCTGCCAAGTACGCAGGGGCAGGTAGGCGACGTCGACGTGACCGAAAGTGCGCTTGTCTTCGGTGAATCCGACAACTGTCAGCTCCGTACCGAGTCGATCGAGTATCACGGTGTCACCGATCGCAACACCGTCGTCACGGAAGGTAGAGCTGACGATGATTTCCGTGTCGGCTTGCAGCCCCCTCCCGTCGGCGGAGACGGGCTCGAGGAAGGAGCCAGGTTCGATGCCGAAGAGCGTGAGATCGACAGGCGTGCCACTGCGAGTTTTTGCATTGACGATCATGTTGCCGAAGAGCTCGGCGTCTTGGACATCGGGTTGCATACGCCATGCCTGCGCCTGCTCCTCGGTGACGACCGAGCGCGAAAACGCTGAGTCGGCTTTGGTGTCCGGTGCGAAGGCAAACGCCTGAATCGGCGTCCGCTGCAAAGCGGAGACACCGTCATTTACCAGTCCGGACGAGAGGCCGGACAGAATCACCATCAGGATCGAGATGAGGGCAACCACGGCACCCATCAAGAGGAATCGATTTCGCGCAAACCACAGTTCACGCAGGGCGAGGAACATTCGGGAAGCTCCAAAGTCGTCGATACGAGTCACGCCGACTTTTATCGACGCCTTGTCGAAATCATATCGACAAGGCGTCGAAAAACCATGTGAGGTGCGTTACTACTTCCCGTAGTAGACACTCGAGGCGCTGAGCGTCGTATCAGCCCCCGACGCCCACCGGTCGATCCCCGACAATCGAGATTCGATCCATCACACGACGAGCCGGGAAGTAGTCACTGGCCGCGTAGTGCTGGCAGGTCCGATTGTCCCAGAAGGCAACAGTATTCGGCTCCCACTTCAAACGGTCCTGAAATTCCGGACGATTGACGTGGCGATACAGCATCGTGAGAAGTTCGTTCGATTCTTCTTCTGACACACCCAAGATCCGTTGCGTGAAGGTCATGTTGACGAACAACACCCGCCTGCCACTTTCCGGAATGATCCGAACCACCGGATGCTGCACAGCGGGGAACTTCGGACGCAACATCTCGACCGCATCCACCGGCATCGACCTGCCGAACGAGTTGATCCAATCGTGTTCTGCAACAAGCGGGTCGATACGCTTCTTGATGTCTTCAGGAAGCAGATCGTAGCCAGCTGCAGTATCGGCCCACAAAGTGTCACCACCCACCTCCGGCACCTCGACCGCACGAAGAACTGCTGCGAACGAAGGAAACTCGTGCCACGTAACGTCGTTGTGCCAGTTGTTCTCGACTCCGCCGACCATCGCATCCTTCGCCAGTGTCGTGACATCGACGTCCGTCTGCCCGGGCTGCGTGTACTTGAAGAACGGATGCTGTTCGAGATCGCCCCAACGCTCGGCAAAAGCTCGATGTTCCGCTCGGTCGAGGTCCTGATCGCGGAAGAAGAGGACTTTCCATTCGAGGAGAGCTCGGCGGAGTTCCGCAATCACGGCATCAGACAGACCCCCACCGAGTCGAATACCGGAGATTTCCGCTCCGATCGTCGGCGCGACCGCCTTGACCGCAAAGTGTTCGTACGGTGCCGGAACTACCGACTCGGGATTCCGGTGAGCAACGAGTGGACCGTACGCAGCAAGCGGGTCGGTGGGGATCGGAAAGATTGTTGCCGCAGGAAAAAGGGTAGCCATCAGGGCACTTCCTCGAAATCGACGATGTCGTAAAGGACAAAAGTCAGATTAAGTTCACCGCCTTAAAGTGTCAACGGTCACGTTCTCCGGCGCGAATCTTGACCCTGACGCCGCGTCAAGGTTGGAGAATGGTTTTCACAGACGGAATCCGATTCGATCACGGGAGGGCAGGGCGATGATGACCATCGGCGAGCTGGCCAAATTGGCCGGCACCACCGTCAGATCCGTGCGCTACTACCACTCGAACGGCCTTCTCGAAGAACCACAACGCCAACCCAACGGCTACCGCATGTACCGGGCGGTGGACCTGGCACGACTGAGTCGCATCCGCCGCCTGCGCGATCTGGGGATTCCTGTTGCCAAGATCGCCGAACTACTCGACGGCGACGCTCACGACACTCGGTCCGCACTCGATGCCCTCGACAAGGAATTGGCGACGAAGGCCGAACAGATCGCTGTTCAGCGTGCGCACATCGAGTCGCTACGCCGCAATGCCGATCCTGAACTACCCGACGCGTTTTCGGAAGTGCTCGCACAGTACGTCGTTGCCGGTGCGCCGACAGCGTGGATCGACAACGAGCGTGAACTTCTGATCCTCGCACTCACGGTCTCCGGGGGCGATCCCGAGGTCTGCGATTCACTCCTGTCCGCCCATCGCCGGGTATTGGCCGAGCCGAACCGCGAGCAGGCCATCGAATTGATAACTCGTATGTATGCCCTCGCCGACGCACCGGCTGACGCGGACACGATTGCGGCCCTTGCCATTCAGTTCTGCGACTTCACCGAGCGCGTGCTACCCGAACAGGCTGCACCGGAGGACGCTTCCCCCACCCGGCTGGTAGCGGTACTGCGCGAACACCAAGCGGATCGACGAACCGTCACCCAGGAAAGATTCGCGAAGGCTGTGGCCGCGGAGTTCGCCGCCCGTCAATCCCGCCTCTGAAAAACCCTGATTAGCCCCCACATTCGAAGTGGGGTGACCAACACTGCCCGAAAATGGGCTCAACGCAAGGACACGACAATGACTGGATTCACCATGCCCAGATCACGCATGCCTCGATCACGAAGGTGGCTGGCTACCACAATCGCCGCTGCCGCACTCGCCGTACCTGCATTGGCGGCGTGCTCGGATCCTGCTACTCCGCAGGAAGATCCACAATCGAATCTCAGCGCGTTCTACGAACAGGATCTCGAGTGGGGGCCATGCGCCACAGACACCGGAACGTCGACCGCAAGTGAATGCGCCATGGTCACAGTACCTTTGGACTATTCCGCCCCCGACGGCAAGACGATCGAAGTGGCGATCTCGCGGGTCGCATCCACCGACCCCGCACAGCGACGCGGGATCCTGCTCACCAACCCCGGCGGCCCGGGCGGCCGAGGACTGGGATTGCCCGAGATTCTGAATGCGGGCATGACACCGGAAGTCGCAGCGGCATACGACGTCATCGGCACGGACACCCGAGGACTCGGCAAGAGCACACCGATCGACTGCGGCGTCGAACAGATGACATGGATGCGGTCGCCGGGCACCACGGACGAGGGATGGAACGAGAGTGTTGCGCTCGCACGCGAGGCCGCTGACACATGCTGGGACAAGTACCCGGACTATCTGCCGCACATCAATACTCAAAACATCGCCCGCGACCTCGACGTGATTCGTGGCGCCCTCGACCAGGAGAAGGCGTCGTACTTCGGGTGGTCGTACGGCACATACCTCGGTGCAACCTATGCTCAAATGTTCCCGGACAGGATCGACCGTGTGGTTCTCGACAGTGCACCGGATCCGAAGAAATACGGATACGAGATGTTCCAGGACATGGGCCCGGCCAACGAGAAAGCGATCGACGGATTCTCGCAGTGGGCAGCAGAACACAACTCCACCTATGCACTCGGATCGACGCCCGCCGAAGTTCGCGCCCTCATCGAGAAGCTGATCTCGGACGCGGCCACCACTCCGATACAGATCGGTGATCATGCCGTCGACGATCACGTCCTTCCATTCCTGATGTACGTCAACGGAACCGGCGACACCGAGAAGGAAAGTGAGGCATTCGCACAGGTATTGGTTCAGTTGCGCGATCTCGCCGCAGGCAAGACCGTCGAGAACATCCATCCCCAGCTGACGAGATTGATGCAGGCATGGTTCCAGACCGAACTGGGAACCGGTCCTGACTATGCCGGGACAATCGCCATCGTCTGCGGAGACGTATCGATGCCGAGCGATCCCCAGTGGTACCGCAACAAGTTGGAGGAGCACCGTGATGATCAGCCGATCTTTGCCGGCACACACAACACGATCATGCCGTGCGCGTTCTGGCGCAGTGAGGCCCCTACGCGGATCGACATCGACAACAACGTTCCGGCATTGCAGATCCAGGCAACCGGTGACACCCGCACGACGTACGACGAAGGCCTCGGCATGCATGAAGCGATGAAAGGCTCACGGCTCGTGACAGTTCCAGGCCGCACTCATGCGGTGTTCCCGGGCTACGCGAATACTTGCGCGAACGCCGCCGTCAACTCGTACCTGCTCGACGGCTCACTGCCGGCCGAAGACGTGGTGTGCGAGTCGTGACCTCAGCCCGTCAGCTCGCTCTTGATCTCGTTCTTGAGAACTTTGCCGACCTTGGAGCGAGGTAGATCGTCCCAGACGATGACTTGCTTCGGAGTCTTCACACTTCCGATGCGAGCCTTCACGAAAGCCATCACCTCGGCGCCGTCGATGTCGGCGCCGAGGTGCGGTTGCACCACTGCCACAACGCGTTCGCCCCACTTGTCGTCCGGCAACCCGATCACTCCGCAGTCCTGAATCCCCGGATACGCCATGAGTGCCTGCTCCACCTCGACCGAATAGACGTTGAAACCGCCGGTGATGATCATGTCCTTCGCACGGTCGACGATGAACAGGAAATTGTCCTCGTCCAGGTACCCGATATCGCCGGTGTGATGCCAGCCGTGGGCTGACGCTTCCGCGGTTGCGTCGGGGTTCTTGTAATAACCCGCCATCACCAACGAACTGCGAATCACCACCTCACCACGCTCGCCATGTCCGAGCAGCGCGCCTTTGTCGTCCATGATCCCCACTGTCACCAACGGCGACGGTCGACCCGCCGACGAAAGTCGTGACGTTGCGACAGTGCCGTCCGAGCCGAAGTGCTCCTTCGG
Source organism: Rhodococcus sp. D-46 (assembly GCF_011290655.1). Classification (NCBI taxonomy): domain Bacteria; kingdom Bacillati; phylum Actinomycetota; class Actinomycetes; order Mycobacteriales; family Nocardiaceae; genus Rhodococcus; species Rhodococcus sp. D-46. The sequence goes on from NZ_JAANTF010000006.1 coordinate 233,005, forward strand.
TGACATCGTCGAGATCATCATGGGGGCTTCACTCTGCCCGAACAGCTGAGCCATGACCGGGCCGATCTTGTCGATCGCCTCCGCGAGTCTGGTCGGGGAGATCGGCGCCGCTCCGTACCAGAAGCATTGCAGCGAGCTGAGATCCGTGGCCGACAGGGCCTCGTGCTCGAGCAGCATGTAGATGAGCGTCGGCGGCAGGAAGGTGTGAGTCACCTTGTGCTTCTGAACGTTCGCGAGGAAGTACCCGAGATCGGGCTTCGGCATGATCACCACTTCGCCGCCGAGGGCCATGATCGGGAAGCACAGAACACCGGCGGCGTGAGTCAACGGTGCCAGCGCCAGATACACCGGGCACCCCTCGAACGGATAACTCATCAAAGTGATTGCGGTCATCGTCTCGATGTTGTGCCCGGTCAACATCACTCCCTTTGGCCGTCCAGTTGTACCACCGGTGCCGACCAGCATGGTGACGTCGTCGGGCGCCGCGACGTCGAGTTCGTCTTCCCCGAGCCAGCTTTCGAGAGATTGTGCCGATTCCGATTCGCCGTCGATGCAGACGAGCGTCACCAACTGGGGAAGCGCATCCTTGATCTGGTCGACTAGCGGCGCATAGGACTTCTGGAAGAACAGAGCGCGACAATCGAACAAATCCAACAGGTCTCGGTTTTCCGCAGCTTCGTTGCGAGGGTTGATCGGGCACCAGACTGCACCAGCCCTACTGATACCGAATACGCAGGAGAACGAGATCGGGTCGTTGCCGGACAGAATCGCGACCTTTTCGCCCGGCGCGATGCCCGAAGCCGCGAGCGAAGCTGCGAAGCGTCGGCTGAACTGTTGCACCTCGCCGTAGGAGAGAGTGCGCTCCCCCATCGTCAAACACGGTGCGGTGGAACCAAGAGAGGCTCCCTTGTCGAGATAGTCGGTCAAACGCATGGGGAGCCTCCAGGGCGGGGCTCCCGGCGCGCTACACGCCGGGAGCCGTGAACATGATGACGAGGGCGACGAGTTAGGCGTTAATGGTTACTTCCGGCTCCAGAGCCAGCCCGAAACTACGTAGCGCGCCGAGCAGTTCGCGATGGCCGAACGCCTGGCAAGCCGAGGCAAGCCCGGTCCGCTTCGGCGCCTGCTGGAGCAGAGAATGCGCTGCATAGGCGTGCAGGAGGCCCGTCTGCTTGTAGTTACAGTTTCCGTGGATCACGACGTGCGAGCGACCCAGCGGGCCCGACGCGTATACGGAGTCGAGTGAGGTGTTGATGCGCGGATTTTCACGAGGGGGCATACCGGCCTGAACCGATCCGGCGATCTCGGCCAAGGCGGCTTCCTGCTCGTCGGCGGGCAGGGTCTTGATCTGCTCCTCCACGATCTTCTGCGTCGCGACAACGCCTTCCATCACGGTGCGGTCGAACACTCCGCCCGCAGCCTTGACGTTGGAAACTCGCGGATCGTTCTTGAACCACACCGGGTGGCATGTTCCGCCCCACGGCAATGCAAGCGCAGTTTCGTGCTGGCCCGGAACGACGACGTCGAAAGTCTGGCCGGGCGCCCACTGCACGTACTTGTTCTGCTCGAGGTAGTACCAGTTTGCCTTGAGGATGGTGAAGATCGTCTGAGTGGACGCGTAGGTGGGAAATCCCTTCCACAGCACGAGGATGTCGAGCGTATCGAGGCCCGGTGTTTCCAGTGCGATATTGGCCGCGATCTCACCGGTGGTGTACATCTGCGCGATACCGGGCGAGAGGAGCAGGCCCTTCTCCTGGTACTTGTCGCTGAACTTCTCCTGGACGTCGAGTACCCAGTCCTGCTCACCGGTTGTGTCCATGTAGTGGCAACCGGCATTCAACGCGGCCTCGACGACGGTCCCGCCGAGCTTGATGAACGGCCCGACCATGTTGCTGACAACCTGTGCACCGGTGAACAATTCGGTGAGAGCCTCGACCGTGTGCTCGACCTCGACGACTTCGTGATCGACGGTGTCCAAACCGGGGATCTTGTCGAGGACCTCTTGGATGCGAGCGGCGTCGCGGCCGGCTGCGATGAACGGGATGTTGAACTCGCGCAGGTATTCACACACCAGACGGCCGGTGTACCCGGAGACGCCGTAAACGATGACGGGCTTCTTTTCGGACATGTTCGTGGAACCTTTCGAAGACGTGAGAAGGGTGTACGTACGAATGAAGGGCGAGTTACATGCCCATGCCACCGTCGACCGGTAGGCCGATTCCGGTGATGAATCGCGCGGCGTCGGAGGACAAGAACACAACGGCGTCAGCCATGTCGTTCACTTCACCGAGGCGGCCGAGCGGGGTGAGGCCGATGACGTCTCCGACTGCTGCTTCGGCGCTGGGCCAGAGACCGAGCTTCTCCATGTCCGCCGCGAGTCCGAGACCCATCTCCGTGGCGACAAGACCCGGGTAGATGCAGTTGACGCGGACTCCGTAGCCGAGCTTGCCCGACTCGGCGGCGGCAACTCTGGTGAAGCGATCGACCGCGGACTTGGTCGCGGAGTATCCACTGATCCCGGGAAACGGAATGGTTGCGGCCACTGAAGAGATGTTGATGACGGAACCGCCGGTTCCGGCTACGCCACCCGGACGCATGCTGCGCAGTCCGTGTTTGGTTCCGAGCGCTGTTCCGAGGATGTTGACCTCACACATACGGCGGATGTCGTTCGGATCGAGGTCGACCACCAGCGAGGAAATCTCGATGCCTGCGTTGTTGACGAGGATGTCGAAGCCGCCGAGAGTCTCCGCGGTGGCGGCGACTGCCTCTTCCCAGTTGGCGTCGTCGGTGACGTCCAGCTTTACGAAGCCGGTTTTGACTCCGCCCGAACCAACAGCCTCTGCGGTGGCACGACCCTCGTCTTCGAGAACGTCGCCGATCATCACTGACGCCCCCGCCTTCGCCAACGCCTCAGCCATTCCGGCTCCGAGCCCCTTGGCACCACCTGTGACCAGTGCTTTTCGTCCCTCGAGATCAAACACGCTCATTTTCGACTGCCTCCATGACTGAAACGACTCTCGCGATGCCACCGTTCACAGCGACGCTGCCAAGTGGTGTGAGTCACAGAGTATTCAACTTTGGACGAGTGTCAAGAGAAATCTTGACGACTGTCAAGATTTTGTTACACGCTCGTCAAAGACCAGGGGTTACACTGATTCGGACGCGGTGATCGTGCCGCTGTGGAAACCGCAGGGAACAGGACGTGCCATCGTGACCACGACAGTCGAGAAGCCTAGTGAGGCAGGGAAAAAGGCTGCACCTAGCTCACCGGGCCAGCAGTCCGACTCCGCGAAGCGGTCCGACTCCGCCAAGCGGTCCAACGCAGACAAGGTGTCGCGTCGCCAGGTCGACAAATTCTCCGAGCGACGTGATCAACTCGCCGAGGCCGCACTGCAAACCCTGGCCGAATTGGGCTACGCACGCACGAGCCTGCGCGAAATCGCCCAGAATTCGGAGTTCTCCCACGGCGTCCTGCACTACTACTTCAGCGACAAGGTCGATCTCATCACCCACTGCGTGCGCCACTACAAGGCACGCTGCGTCACCCGCTACGACGGCATCGTCGCCACCGCGAAGACACCGGAGGAACTGAAAACCGGTTTCGGCGCACTGCTCGCCGAGACCATGATCGAAGAACCCACGATGCACCGCCTCTGGTACGACCTGCGCGCGCAGTCGATGTTCGAGGAGTCGTTCCGAGCCGACGTCGCCGCGATCGACGAGAGTCTCGAAAACATGATCTGGCGCATTGTTTCTCGCTACGCCGAGCTTCTCGACGTAGAGGCATCGGTCACCTCGGCGGCGATGTACGCAATCTTCGACGGCCTGTTCCAGCAGAGCCTGCTGCGCCATCTGTCCGGCGATCAGACTGCCGCAAACTATCTTTCGGAGAGCGTCCAGCAGATGCTGCCTCTGGTAGTGCCCACTCCCTGATCAGCGAGCAGCGATGCCTTCCGCGACGTACCTGGCTCCGCGATCGAATTCTCCGACCACGTCGTAATCGGCGTCTTGCCGCCAGAAGCGGACCAACGCTCCGTACGTACCACCGATCATCTGTGCGAGAAAGAGCGGCGGGTAGTCCGATCTCACTTCGCCGGCTTCGATACCGGCAGTGACGATCCGCAGAAGTTCCACGTGGAACCGATGATCGTGGGCCGCCCCCGCTCCGGAGGAGGCGAAGTCGCGCTCGAGTTCTGCAGTCACCATGCGCAGATAGCGCGGGTGCATGATCGCTTGCTGCGCAAAGTCCTGAAAAATCCGGGAGATCCGATCAGAAGTCGGCATCGGCGATTCCATGAGCTGATCCACCAGTGCCGCAAGCTGATCGAGATGATCACTGTGCAACGCCTCGAGAACCGAGTCCTTGCCCTGGAAGTAATTGAAGAAGGTGGCTCGCGACACCTCGGCTCGCTCGGCGATGTCGTCGACGGTCGTGCTGGCGAAACCCTGCGCCGAGAACAGAATTCGAGCAGCCGAGAGCAACCTGTCGTTGGTGTCGCGCTTGTTCTGTTCTCGTTTGGAAATCACGTCGACCTGCCCTTCTCCGCCTCAGAACACAGTCTTCGCCACAGTCCGGAATGTGTCCAATGTCCGTCCCGTCAGGTGACGCACCTCCGCCTCCGATAGGTGGACTACAGTCCAATTATGTCGACTGTTTCCACCGAACGCCATGACCGCGTTCTCATCGTCAGGATCGAACGCGAAGAACGCCGTAACGCGATCAACCGTGAGACTGCCGAGGGAATCGAAGCCGCGCTGAATCTTCTCGACGACGACCCTGATCTGTGGGTCGGCATCATCACCGGAACCCCCAACATCTTTTGCGCCGGAACCGATATCCGAGAGCGGGCCGACCTTCGCATGCCTCGCGGCGGTGAGTACGGCGTCATTCGGCGCCGGCGGAACAAGCCCCTGATCGCTGCAGTCGAGGGCTATGCGCTTGGTGGCGGTTTCGAAATTGCACTGGCCTGCGATCTGATCGTCGCCTCTGCCACAGCGCAATTCGGCCTTCCCGAAACCAAACGCGGTCTGGTTGCGACGTCCGGCGCACTCTTTCGGGCTCCTCGCGCGCTTCCGATCAACGTCGCCCGTGAACTCTTGATCACCGGCCGCACACTCGATCCCGAACGGGCAAAGGACCTCGGCGTCGTCAATGCAGTCACTGCCCCTGGTAAGGCACTCGACGAGGCACTGGTGATGGCAGCGGAGATCTGCGAGTCCTCCCCCACCTCCGTGAGTCTGAGTCTGAAGGCCATCGAGGCTCTCTACGCCGACGCCGACGCCGACGGATGGAAGGTCACCGACGACGCCAAGGACGCAGTGTTGCGCTCTCCGGACATCGCCGAAGGACTCGACGCTTTCGCCAATCGTCGGACACCCCGGTGGAGCGGACTGCCGCCCGCATGACAGACCACAATCCGAGACAGATTTCCTATACGTCTGGTCGGAAAGGGTATGAACCGGTTACAGTCTCTCCTGTGACGGGAATCGGCGCATACGAGACGGGCACGCTGCTGACGCGGCGGCGCCATGTCGACTTTGCGCATGTCTGTACATCCGGGTGTCCGATCTACTGATCGGACCTACGACGTGAGCGCCGCTCACGTCGATACTCGTATGTACACCCAGATCAGGGGACATTTCTGTCATGACCACCGCCTCCATCTCACACCTGAGTTCGGTCGTAGCAGCCAACGCCGACGCCATCGACAAAGACGCCAGCAAAGCGCACGTCGTATTCAAGGCTTCCGCCCAGGCGCACGACGCCGTTGCCAGCACCATTTCTCTCGGTAAGTACAGCGTCGAGGTCGACGAGCCGCCGGCCCTCGGCGGCGAGAACACCGCAGCCAATCCTGTCGAGTACTACCTTGCTTCCCTGCTCTCCTGCCAGGTGGTCACCTACCGCGTCTGGGCGGACAAACTCGGTATCGCTCTCGACGACATCTCGGCCAGAGCCGAAGGTGACCTCGACGTTCGTGGATTCTTCGGCTTCGACGACGCCGTCCGTCCGGGATTCTCCGAGGTCCGCGTGGTCGTCACCCTGACCGGCCCCGAAACCCGCGAGCGCTACCTGGAACTGCAGGAAACGGTCGACGCACACTGCCCCGTACTCGATCTCACCCGCAATCCCGTCCCAGTGCATACAGTCGTCGAAACCGCCTGACCCGCACCAACCCACCTTCACCACGGAGTATGAATTCATGAGCGAGAACACCCCCGTCGATACCGATCCGACCGCCGATTGGTCGTTCGAAACCAAGCAGGTCCACGCCGGACAGGGCCCGGACAGCGCCACCAACGCTCGGGCGCTTCCGATCTACCAGACCACCAGCTACGTCTTCGACAACACCGACCATGCGGCGGCGCTCTTCGGCCTCGCCGAGCCGGGCAACATCTACACCCGCATCATGAACCCGACGCAGGACGCCGTCGAGCAGCGCATCGCCGCCCTCGAAGGCGGAGTCGCGGCTCTGCTGGTTGCGTCCGGTCAGGCCGCCGAATCCTTCGCGATCCTCAACCTCGCCGAGGCCGGGGACCACATCGTCTCAAGCCCTCGCCTGTACGGCGGCACGTACAACCTCTTCCACTACACGCTGCCCAAGCTCGGTATCACCGTCGACTTCGTCGAGGACCCGGACAACCTCGATCACTGGCGTGAGGCAATCCGTCCGAACACCAAGGCGTTCTACGGCGAAACCATCTCCAACCCCAAGAACGACGTGTTCGACATCCCCGGCATCAGCGCAGTCGCCCATGAGCACGGCATCCCGCTGATCGTGGACAACACGGTCGCAACTCCGTACCTCATTCAGCCGCTGAAGCACGGCGCCGACATCGTCGTCCACTCCGCCACCAAATACCTTGGCGGACACGGCACCGCGATCGCCGGCGTCATCGTCGACGGTGGCACCTTCGACTGGACCCAGGGACGCCACACCAACTTCACGACCCCCGACCCCAGCTACCACGGCGTCACCTTTGCCGATCTCGGTGCACCCGCCTACGCCCTCAAGGCACGCGTTCAGCTTCTGCGCGACCTCGGCTCGGCCATCGCACCGTTCAACGCCTTCCTCATCTCGCAGGGTATCGAGACACTGAGCCTGCGCATCGAGCGCCACGTGTCCAACGCCCAGAAGGTCGCGGAATTCCTCGAGGGCCGCGCCGAGGTCACGTCGGTCGCGTACGCCGGACTGGAATCCTCGCCCTGGCACGAGCGCGGAAAGCAGCTGGCGCCCAAGGGAACCGGCGCCATCGTCGCGTTCGAGCTCGCCGGTGGAGTCGACGCAGGCAAGAAGTTCGTCAACGCTCTGACGTTGCACAGCCACGTCGCCAACATCGGTGACGTTCGCTCACTCGTCATCCACCCCGCGTCGACGACGCACTCGCAGCTCACCCCCGAGGAGCAGCTCGCTTCGGGCGTCACGCCGGGGCTCGTCCGCCTCGCGGTCGGCATCGAAGGGATCGACGACATTCTCGCCGACCTCGAAACCGGTTTGGCCGCAGCAGCTTCCTGATCTATCGCACGAAAAAGCTCGGCCCCGATATGCATTGGGACCGAGCTTTTTCGTTGCGTAAGAGCTAGCTCTTGGGAGTGAACGCGGCCAGCGGTTCACTCTCGGACCAGTCATGGCCCCAGTAGCTGTCGGCCGTGATTTCCTCAGCGGTGTAGAAGGCTTCGTCGACAAGCATGCCTTCGCAACCGAACTCCAGATCCCATCCACCCGGTGCGCGCACGTAGAACGACACCATCTTGTCGTTCGTGTGGCGACCCAACGTCGAGGAGATCGAGAAGCCGAGCTTGGCAACACGATCGAGAGCCTGACCGACGGCGTCGAGAGTCTCGGCTTCCATCATCAGGTGCACGAGACCGGGCTCGTCAACCGGCGGCGCCGGGCACAACGCCAGGCTGTGGTGGCGCTGGTTGACACCCATGAAGCGAACGCGGCGAGCCGGCGGCGGCGCATCGATACCGCCGAGACGGATGGAACCGCGCGGGAGGAATCCGAGCACCTCGGTGTAGAAGGTGTATGCCTCGTCGAAACGCGTAACCGGAAGCACCACATGGCCGAGGCCCTGATCGCCGGTGACGAAACGGCCGCCGTGCGGGGTGACCAACGGGCTGTGGTCGAGTACCGGTCCGAAGAAGACCTCGACTCGGTTGCCGTTGGGATCGCCGAATGCGATGACCTGCTCGGCATCGCGGTAGCTGGCGTCGACCTCGGAAAGAACCTCGACCTCGACTCCGGCCTTCTCCACTGCTTCACGAACACGCTGGAGCGCGAACTGATCTCGCACTTCCCAGCCCACTGCGAGAGCCTTGTCCGTCTCACCGGGCAGGACGATCAGTCGCGCACGACGCTCGTCCAGGCGCAAGTAGAGGCCGTCGGCTTCCGGGCCACTACCGACCGCGAGGCCGAGTCCGTCGACCACGAGCTCGCGCCAGCGAGCCACGTCCTGCGTTTGGATCCTGAGATACCCCAGGCCCCGAATTTCAGTCATGCCTAACCGTCCTTGCTTCGAAAGTATTTGTGGGACTAGATCATCGAGCGGTGGATACCCTGCGGTTCGCCGCCGAGCTGCGAGAGCGTCGACGCATGGAAGATGGAACCGGGTACATGGATCGCGTGCGCCAAACCGGCATGAGCGTCACGCCAGAACCGCTGCATCGGCGTGCTCAACTGCAAAGCCCCACCACCGGAACGAGCAAAGATCTCGTCCACCGCCCGCACCGCCCGCCACGCCGCAGCAGTCTGCGTACGGCGACCGATCGCACGAAGCTCGAACGAAACTTCCTGCCCCTTCTCCGTCATGTCCCAGAAACGATCCACCGTCTCCAAGATCGCAGCCCGAGAAGCAGCGATCTCGGCCGCCGCCTCACCGATCGCGAACAGCACGTACGGATCTTCCTTGATCGGAACACCACTGACCGTCACACGCTCACGCTGCGCCGCCATGTTGCACGCCAACGCACCCTCGGCGATACCGATCAACGACGAAGTGATCCCCAACGGGAAAATGCACGAGAACGGGAACTTGTACAACGTCTCCGTACGACCCGCTTCCTTCCACGCCGTCCCGTCGTACACCTTTCCGGCGTCGATCGTGCGGTAGGTGGGCAGGAACGCGTCCTTGACGATCAGGTCCTTCGACCCGGTTCCGCGCAGGCCCACGACATTCCAGCTGTCCTGGTCGATGTCGTAATCCGAACGCGGCAACAGCACGTGCAGGTGCTTCGGCGGCATCAACGGCTTACCGGACTCGTCACCGACCATCGCGCCGATCATGATCCAGTCACAATGATCGGTACCCGAGGAGAACGACCAACGACCGTTGAGGATGTACCCACCCTCGACCGGCCTCGCCACACCCATCGGCGCATACGGCGACGCCATCCACGTATCAGGATCGGTTCCCCACACCTCTTCCTGAGCCTTGCGGTCGAAGAACGCAAGCTCCCACGGATGCACACCGACGATGCCGCTGACCCAGCCCGTGGCACCGTCCATCGCGCCGATAGCCATTGCCGTCTCGGCGAATTCACGCGGATGCGCCTCGAGGCCTCCGAACTCCTTCGGCTGGAACATCCGGATGACGCCGGAGTCGCGCAAGCGCTTCGCGCTGCCGTCCGTCAAGCGCATCAGCTTGTCGCCCTCGACTCCGTCAGCGCGGATCTCGTCGGCGAACTGTGAGATGTTGTCCAGAACCTGACCCATGATTTTTCCGGCTTTCTGGTTTCGCTACCCGGCGAGTGCCTGGGCAGAATGAAAATCTGTTGGTGAAACGGTGGCAGGTAGCCCACCGAAGTGCAGAAACGCTTCCCGGTGAGTGGGAGCACCCCTGTGCGCCTTTTTGGTAGTGGGGGCTACCAAAAAGGCGCACCGTCCTTACTTGCCTTCTGGACGCGTCAGAAATGCCAGAACGGACGCGACCCAGGCGTCGCGAGCTTCGATCATCGTCCAGTGTCCGCAGTTGGGGAAGATGTGAACTTCGCCGTTGGGGATGTCGCGCATCGGCAGAATCGCCATGTCCACGGGGCTGACGCGGTCATCGCGTCCCCAGGTCAACAGCGTCGGCGCCTTGATCTTGTTCAGCTGTGCCCAGTACGGCACGGCGGTCGACGCAGCGGCAGCCGCGCCCATGGCGGCCATGGCCTTGCTGCTGTACATACGACGGGCGATCTCGAGCGTCGTCGGCTCGGTGGCCAGGGCCCAACGCTCTTCGATGAGCTGCTCGGTGACGACGGCGCGGTCGAAGACCATCGAATGCAACCAGCGGACCAGAGCTTCGCGGGTGGGGTTGTCGGTGAACTCCATGAGGAGTTTGATGCCTTCACCGGGCCCCGGCGAGAAGGTGTTCTTTCCCATGCCGCCGATGGTGACAAGCTTGCTCACCCGGTGCGGCTCGTCGATCGCGACCTTGGTGGCGACGATGCCGCCCATGGAGTTACCGATCATGTGGACCGGGCCGAGGCCGAGGCCGTCGAGGAACATCCCGACCGACGCCTGCGCCATCATCATCGGATGGTCGGGGCCGGGATCGCTGACGCCGAATCCGGGAAACTCGAGAACGTAGCAGTGGAAGTGCTCCGCGAAGTCCGCGAGAACGCCGCGGTAGTTACGCCAACCGGTGACGCCGGGGCCCGATCCGTGCAGCAGCAGGAGCGGCGGGCCGTCGCCGGCTTCGTGGTACCGGAGCACACCGAGATCGGTCTGCAGTTCCTTCAGAGTTCCCTCGTAGCTCAGTTCAGTCGTCATGGTCCGAACGGTGCCATCAGTACCGCTGAGCTGCTATGACTCGTCCCGATCAGCGAGACAAGTCGATCAAAATACGTCAGATCCAGTGGTCGGACGACGCTGCCAGCAGGCGATCCATCGTCTCCGCCGAGAACGTATTGGTCGGAACGGGAGGCGTTTTGCGGCCGCGGCGAGGAGCACCCAGTTCGGGGTACAGCGTCCGTGAGACCTCGCGAGCCGCGTCGACGACCAGCGGAGCAACTCGCTCGAGCTGAGCGGTCCGCATGTCACCACACAACGCGATGCTGCCGACGGGACCCTCGTGTCCGCGAATTGCCGAAGCCACACAAGCGACTCCACGCGCCGACTCCCCGCGTTCGAAGGCCAGTCCCCGACGCTGACGGATGCGGTTCAGTTCCTGGTGGAGCACAGCGACGTCGGTGATCGTGTTCTCGGTACAGCGGGGAAGAGAAGACCCGAACAGAGCGTCGACGCGCTCGGGGTCGATCCACGCCAGCATCGCCTTGCCACCAGCCGTCGAATGAGCGAGCACTCTGCCGCCGACGCGGGACGGGAGCGCCGCGGCGAATCGTCCGCCGACCTTGTCGAGATAGACGCTCTCGCGTCCGTCGAGCACCGACAGGTGAACGACCATGCCGGTCTGCAGGTGCAGTTCGTGCAGAAGCGGTGCAGCGGCTTCGCGGATCTGGCTGTGGCCGCCGTCGCCACCACCGAGGCCGAGCGCGCGACGCCCGAGGCAGTAGCCGAACGATGCGTGATCGACCCAGTCCAGCTTGACCAGCTGATCGAGAATGCGGTGGACCGTGGAGCGCGGCAACTGAGTACGGCACGCGACCTCTTCCAGCGTCAGCCGCGCGGCGCGGCCGTCGAAGGCGTCGAGAATCAGTGTCATCCGCTCGACCATCGACGGCGGCAGATCCTTCTTGGGTTGCCCACCGGCAGTCTGGACGGTGGACAGTGTGTCGTTCATGTCAACAATGGTCATGGACGCCTCCCGAAAACTGGAATTGATTCTACCGACTATAACCCAGGTCACAGTTTCTGGAAAGTGAATCGATCTTTTCGATCCCGATCAGCGGTAATTCACCTGCCGCTGGGCGAGTGGGGACGCTATAAACGCCCGATGCACCTGGGAATCGTCACGCCGGTCCTGATTCAGCACCCGAGCACGCGCTCGGAGTGGGAGGCAAGTGCTGACATCGGCGAGATCGCCACAGTGGCCGCCACGGCGGATCGACTCGGTTTCCATCATCTGACCTGCAGTGAACACGTGGCGGTCCCCGAGGAGATTGCCGCCGAGCGCGGCGGAACCTACTGGGATCCGCTCGCCACCCTTGGTTTTCTCGCCGCGCGTACATCACGAATCCTGCTGGCGACCCAGGTGCTGGTGTTGGGCTACCACCACCCCCTCGAGATCGCCAAGCGTTACGGAACGCTTGATCGCGTCAGCAATGGACGCCTGATACTCGGCCTCGGGGTGGGGACTCTGAAACAAGAATTCGATCTCATAAATGCTCCATTTGCCGACCGAGGAGCGCGCGCTGACGATGCCTTGGCCGCACTTCGGGCATCACTGTCGACGCCGACTCCGGAGTATCACGGCGAGTTCTACGACTACTCCGGATTTGTCGTCGAACCCCACGCCGTCCAGAAACGGGTGCCGCTGTGGATCGGCGGCCGGACCAAGAGATCGCTGCGCCGGGCCACCACACACGGCGACGGGTGGGTGCCGTTCGGGCTGCGATTCTCCGAACTGAAGGAAATGCTCGATGCCACGACGCTCCCCGACGGATTCGACGTGGTGCTTCCCGCCGGTGCGCCGCTCGATCCTCTCGGCAATCGCGAATCCACCCTTCGCGCCTTGACTCGCGTCCGTGACGCCGGGGCGACCATCGCCAGCTGCTCGGTCGGCGCTCGAAGCGTCGAGCACTACTGCGAACAACTCGAAGAACTTCACCGAATCGCCCTCGCCGAGGGCTTTTCTTTCACCACTTCCTGATTCCCCGACAATTCAATGCAAAGGACGTACCGATGACCGACTCGACCGCCCTGATCGAATCCCTGCTCGCCCGAGTGGAATTGCTCGAGGACAAGCTCGCGATCACCGAACTGCTGACCACATACAGCCCTGCCGTCGACAGCGGATCAGCCGACGAGGTCGCGAACCTGTGGCTCGAGGACGGCGTCTACGACGTCGATACCGGTGCGATGCACGGCCGCGGCGAACTGCGCGCGATGGTTCACAGCGCCTCACACCAGAACTGGATCATGAACGGCGCGGCTCACATGATGACACCCGCCCACATCCGCATCGACGGCAACAAGGCCGTCGCGACCTGCCATTCGCAGTTGGTCATCAAAGATCCCGAGAACCCGACGGGATTCAAGGTCCTCCGCATCACCGCAAACCGTTGGGAACTGATCAAGACGGACGGCGAGTGGAAGGTCGAACTGCGTACCAACGCCCTCCTCGACGGCCGACCCGAGGCTCGCGCTCTCCTGGCTGCCGGCGTGACGGCCTAACCGGCCTGTGCGCGGTTAGGGACCCTCTGCGGTCGCTGACCGCGCACAGCTGTTGAAAGTTCGGCTCCCCGAACTCTATAGTTCACTTATTCGAACCAACAGGTCCGAGTACGTGTGACCAGGAGATCGATGAGCACCAGTACGCAAGAGCCGACGACTCCGCGCCGACGACCCACGGGGAGATCCATCGCCCTGCTCGGTCCGGCGTTCGTCGCGGCAATCGCGTACGTCGATCCGGGCAACGTCGCCGCCAACCTCACCGCCGGCGCCAAGTACGGCTACCTCCTCATCTGGGTACTCGTACTCGCCAACGCGATGGCCGTCCTCGTGCAGTATCTGTCCGCGAAACTCGGTCTCGTCTCCGGCAGATCCCTGCCCGAAATGCTGGGTCAGCGCCTGCGTAAGAACAACCGCCGCGCCTTCTGGCTCCAGGCCGAGATGATGGCGATCGCGACCGACGTCGCCGAAGTCATCGGCGGCGCCATCGCACTCAACCTGCTCTTCAACATCCCGCTCTTCCTCGGCGGGTTGATCACCGGATGCGTGTCGATGGTGATCCTGACGATCCAAAGTCGGCGCGGACAGCGCACTTTCGAGTTCGTGGTGATGGGATTGCTGGCCATCATCACCATCGGCTTCCTGACCGGGCTCGCCTTCACCGACGTCTCCGGCAGCGAAGCGGTCGCCGGACTGGTCCCCCGCTTCGAAGGAACCGAGACCGTACTGCTCGCCGCCAGCATGCTCGGAGCAACGGTCATGCCGCACGCGATCTACCTTCACTCCGCATTGGCACGTGATCGCCACGGCCACATCAAACCCGGCCCACGGTTGCAGCGATTACTCAAAGTCACCCGTTGGGATGTCGTTGTCGCGTTGATCATCGCCGGTGGCGTGAACATCGGCATGCTGCTGCTGGCCGCTTCGGCGCTGCGCGGAGTACCCGGCACCGACACCATCGACGGCGCGCATGCCGCGATCGAGAATTCGCTCGGCCCGGGCGTAGCCGTGGTGTTCGCGATCGGCCTCCTCGCCTCCGGACTCGCGTCGACCTCCGTGGGATGCGCGGCCGGCGCCGAGATCATGCATGGTCTTCTGGCCATTCGGATTCCGGTGATCACACGCCGGATCGTCACGCTCGTCCCGGCACTGATCGTGCTCGGACTCGGCGTCGACCCGACGCTGGCGCTCGTGCTCAGCCAAGTGGTCTTGAGCCTGTGCATCCCCTTCGCGATCATCCCGCTGGTGCGAATGACCTCGGACCCCGAACTCATGGGCGACGCGCGCAATGCCCCGCTCACGACCGTCGCGGCGTGGATTGCGGCGGGCTTGATCGTTGCACTCAACGTCGCTCTGCTGGTTCTGACGGTGACAGGCTAGAGCACCGGAGCCACCCAACGCGTCCCTCACAAACGCGCTGGACGGCTCCGGCCGGACTAGGAGACTTGCTCGGCGAGAGTGGCCTTGGCCCAGCGATAGTCGGCCTTTCCGCTGGGAGAACGCCTGATCGACGGAACGTTCATGACGGTGCGCGGCACTTTGTACCGAGCGACCTGCGACGCGCAATGCTCACCGATCTCGGCAGCGTCCGGGACGTCGAAGCCTTCGCGGGTCGTGATGACCGCAGCGACGCGCTCACCGAACTTCGCATCCGGAATTCCCGCGACCAAAGCGTCGAGCACCGCCGGGTGACTCTTGAGCGCCTGCTCGACCTCTTCCGGATACACCTTCTCCCCGCCGGTGTTGATGCACTGAGAACCACGTCCCAGCAAGACGATCGAGCCGTCGGCTTCCACGCGTCCGACGTCGCCGAGCACCGACATCCGCACCCCGTCGATCACCGGGAACGTAGCCGCGGTCTTGACCGGATCATTGAAGTAGCCGACCGGCACGTGACCGCTGCGAGCGATGTAGCCGGTCTCGGGCGATCCCGGCTCCAGCGGCCGCATCCTTTCGTCCACGACGCGGGTCTCGTCGCGAGCGGCGATGCGCATCAGGCCGTCTTCGCCGATCTCCAGATTGCCGTCGACGCCCGACTCCGAGGAGCCGAATCCGTCGCGGATCACCAGGTTCGGAAGCATCGACTTGAGCTGCTCCCGCAGTGAGAGCGAGAACAAGGCTCCACCCGACGAGACCATTCCGACCGTGCTGAGGTCGTAATCTACTGCGTTTGCTGCCAATTCGTCTGCGAGCGGACGTGCCATCGCGTCTCCGACGACGGTGATGGAGACGGCCTTCTCACTTCCGGCGAGCTGCAGCGTCGCCTTCGCGTCGAACCGCGCCATGAGAATTGCGTTGGCGCCCATGAAGAATCCGGTGAACAGCGAGTACGACGCCGCACCGTGCATCAGAGGCGCGGTACTGAGCATGTTCATCGCGGGGACGTTCGGCACCGCGGCGAACAGAGCCTCGGCGGTCGTGTGCGGCGGACCGAACGGATTTCCGCCGGTGAGCGCCGCGAAGTAGAAGTCTTCATGACGCCACATGACGCCCTTGGGCATCCCCGTCGTGCCGCCGGTGTAGATGACGAAGAGGTCGTCGTTGCTGCGGGGCGCGAAGTCACGAGTAGCGGGCTGCTCCGCGGCAGCGTCGGCGTATCCAACGACGTCGACACCTTCGATATCGCGGACCACGGACTTGCCGACGACAACGACGTGTTTGATGCCGGGCGCGGCCGGGAGAACCGTCTCCACGACGGAAACGAACTCCTCGTCCACGATCAGTGCCACCGACTGCGAATCGTTGTACAGATAGGTCAGTTCGGCGTCGACGTAGCGATAGTTGACGTTGATCGGGACCGCACGAATCTTGAGGCAGCCGAGCAAACTCTCGACGAACTCGATGCTGTTGCGCATGTGCAGAGCAACGTGATCGCCGGGCCCGACACCGACGCTCGCCAGGTGGCGGGCGATGCGATTCGAGCCCTCGTCCAGCTCGACGTAGGTGCGACGACGACCATCGCACACGAGCGCCGTGCGGTCCGGAATCAGATCCGAGATGCCCTCGTACAGATCTGCCAAATTCAGTGACACTGCTGGTGCCTTCCTTGATGTCCGGCCCGGTGAATTCGGGGCCGACCGTACTGCGTTTTCGGTGAGAACTATCCGACCCTGGAGCCGACGAATGCGGCCGAGAACTGAGCGGATCGGTGGTGACGCAAACGCGTACGCGGTGGGATCGCCGCGTCGCCCCAAGGTGGCATGCAGCGCTCGTGACCCAGATCACCGCTCCCGCTGAGTGAGACTCCTCCTCAGTCGGCCAAACTTCTGTTCAAAACTAGAACTAATTCTGATTTCGCTCGAATGATTTTTTCGGAACGAACTACTGAACTCTCGACTTCAAATTAGAATGAATACTAATTCTGCAAGACGTACCCGACCACCCGGATCGAAGGAGCACGACATGACGCAATCACTGAGCTTGGAAGGCAAAGTTGCCGCCGTCACCGGCGCCGGCGCCGGCCTGGGTCGCGCCGAAGCACTCGGACTCGCGGCTGCCGGTGCAGCCGTCATCGTCAACGACATGGGTGCAGCGGCCAACGACGTGGTCGACGAGATCAAGGCCGCAGGTGGACAGGCACTCGCCATCACCGGCGACGTCTCCGACTGGTCGCTCGGCGGGCGCATCATCGAAGAGGCTGTCAAGAACTTCGGATCCTTCGACATCCTCGTCAACAATGCAGGCATCCTGCGCGACAAGATGATCTTCAACCTGACCGAATCCGATTGGGACGACGTCATCCGCGTGCACCTCAAGGGCCACGCGGCCACCTCGCACGCAGCCGCAGTCCACTGGCGCGCAGCCAGCAAGGCAGCCGACGCACCGGTCTACGGCCGCATCATCAACACCTCTTCCGAGGCTTTCCTCTTCGGCAGCGCCGGGCAGCCCAACTACTCGGCAGCCAAGGCCGGTATCACCGCGCTGACGCTCTCGAGCGCAGCAGGTCTCTCCCGCTACGGCGTCCGCACCAACGCGATCTGCCCCCGTGCCCGCACCGCCATGACGGCAGAAGCCTTCGGCGAGAACAACACCGGCGTCGTCGGCCTCGATCCGCTTGCACCCGAGCGCGTCGCGACCCTGGTCAGCTACCTCGCATCCCCCGATTCCGACGAGATCAACGGACAGGTCTTCGTCGTCTACGGCAAGATGGTGGCGTTGATGGAAGCACCCAAGGTCGAGAACCGTTTCGACGCAGCCGGATCCGCGTTCACCGTCGAAGAGCTCGGTGGCCAGCTCTCGTCTTACTTCTCCGGCCGTGGGCCGTACGAGACCTACGCCGCCTACAGCATCGCCGGCCTCGAAAAGATTGCACTTGCAGTCGACGAGACCGCAACAGTTTGAGCAGCACTTACGAAGAGGAGCGTTTTCATGAGGTTGAACGGCAAGGTAGCGATCGTCACCGGCGGCGCCGGTGGAATCGGTCGCGCTGTCACCCGAGTCTTCGCCCGTGAAGGCGCGAAGGTCCTGTTCGTCGATATCAACGACGAGCAGGGCCAGGCCCTCGAACAAGAACTGGCCGGCTCCGGCAAGTTCCTGAACGTCGACCTTGCTGCCGCCGGTTCGGCCGAGCAGATCCGTGACGCCGCACTCGAGGCTTTCGGCAAGCTCGACATCCTGGTGAACAACGCTCACGCGTCCCGTCAGGCTCCGTTGCTCGAAACCACGCAGGACATGTTCGACCTGTCCTTCAACACCGGTTTCTACCCCGTTGTCCACCTCATGCAGGCGTGCCACGACGAACTCGCGAAGACCAAGGGTTCGGTCGTCAACTTCGCATCGGGTTCAGGTTTGGACGGAATGCCCACCCAGACGTCCTACGCTGCGGCCAAGGAAGCTGTGCGAGGCCTGACGCGCGTCGTCGCCAACGAGTGGGCGCCGGAAGGCATTCGGGTCAACGTGGTCTGCCCGTTCGCCGCCACCGAAGGCGTCGTCAAGTGGCAGGAAGCCTTCCCCGAGCGCGCAGCCGCATCGGTTGCCAAGGTACCTCTCGGACGCATCGGTGATCCCGAAACCGACATCGCTCCCGTCGTGGTATTCCTGGCGAGCGAGGATTCCAAGTACATGACCGGACAGACGTTGATGGCCGACGGCGGCAGCATCAAATTGCGCTGAGCGAAATACTTCTCGGTGGGCTCAGCTCACCGAGAAGAGTTTCGCAGCGTTGTCGTGCACGACGGCTCGCAACCATTCGTCTCCGAGATCGAAACGCGTAACCGCTTGCAAAGCCGTGAGATACGGGTACGGAATGTTCGGGAAGTCGCTACCGAACAGAATCCGGTCCTGCATGTCGACGAGCCGTGAAACGTCCGCCTTCGGGAAGGCACACTGCTCTTCCGTGAAATCGGTGAACGCCATGGTCGTATCCAGGCGGACGTTGCCGTAAGCCTCTGCCAGATCGAGGAATTCGCTGTACTCGGGCATCCCCATGTGGGCGACGATCAACGACAGGCGCGGGTACCGTGCGAGCAGCGAAGCAATGCGATCAGGTCCCGTGTACTCCCCCGGCGCCGGTCCCGAACCACAGTGGATCACGATGGGCGTCTCGGAGTCCTCGAGTTGCCCCCAGACCTTGTCGAGCAGAGGGTCGTTCGGATCGTAGTTTCCGACCTGAATGTGGGACTTGAAGATTCGCGCGCCCGACTCCAATGCCTTGCCGACGTACGACGCCGCCGACTCCTCGGGATAGAACGTGGCCGTGTGCAGGCAATCGGGCGTTTGCGCGGCAAATTCGACGGCCCACTGATTGAGCCACTCGGCCATCGCGTGCTTGTGCGGGTAGATCATCGACGTGAAAGCCCGGACACCGAACTCGCGGAGACGGTGTACCCGCTCCTCCTCGGCAAGTCGGTACGCGATCGGCCAAGGTCGACCGATCATCGGTCCCGCCGAATCGAAGTAGCCCCACACCTTGTCCATGACGCTCTTCGGCATGAAATGGGTATGGACGTCGATCACGCCAGGAACACCCAACTCGCGCCAAAAAGCCCGAACCTCGGCGATCTCCTCCGGTCCAGTCGATGGGACCTCTTCGGTACACACGTCTGACACCCCTTTCGTTCGCTCGACCATACCGAGTGCCGTCGCGCTCACCGGGACAGGTCGTTGACGGCCCGCCCGGAGCACCCGAATGTGAACCCATCTTGCCGATCACCGTTGGAGGTTGAATGTCTCAGGCCGAGTCCGAAGTGGGGTCGATCAGTGCCGTCGAGGAACTGCTCGCAATCGAGGAAATCAAGCGTGTGTTCGCCGCGCGCCTACGCTGCATGGACACCAAGCAGTGGCACGTCTACCCAACCCTGCACACCGCAGACGTCGTCAGCGAGACGTGGGGCGGACTCCCGACAGACAAGCAACCCAAGACCGGCGACACCTCGAACCAGGTAGTGGGCATCGACAAACTCACCGCGGCAATTCGGAACATGCTCGACGGCGACATCCCCCTCACCACGGCGCACCACGCACACACTCCCGAAATCGTGCTGACCTCGCCCTCCACCGCAACCGGCATCTGGGCGATGGAGGACATGCTGTGGTGGAACGACGGCGAAAAAGAACTGCACCTACACGGCTACGGCCACTACCACGAGAAATACCGCAAAGAAGACGGCAAGTGGCTGATCAGCTACCGAACCCTCACCCGGCTCCGTGTCGACCAGGACCCCGGATTCTTCCGATTCATGAAAGCGCTGTGACGAAGTGACCAACCCGCTGTTCCAACCGCTCCGCATCCGTTCGCTCGAACTGTCCAACCGCATAGTCATGTCGCCGATGACGCGCACGTACTCCATCGAGGGCGTGCCTGGCCGGGACGTCGCCGAGTACTACCGCCGACGAGCTGAGGGCGGCACCGGACTGATCGTCACCGAAGGCGTCGCGATCGATCACGAGACTGCTGTCGACCACGCCAACGTCCCCAACCTCCACACTCCCGCTGCTCAGGCCGGATGGCGGAAGGTAGTCGACGATGTGCACGCTGCGGGCGGCAAGATCGTGCCTCAACTCTGGCACGTCGGACCTCTGTGGGGCGCGATGACGCAGATGGACCCCTCACTCAAGCCGATGCGCCCCTCTGGCGAATGGGGCCCGCTCGGCGTCACCTCGTACTCCGCTGCCTACGTCGAACGCGCACAGGCGAGCACCGAAGCGATGACCGAGCAGGACATCCAGGACGTCATCGACGCGTACGTCCGTAGCGCGAAGCACGCCGTCGAACTCGGCTTCGACGGCATCGCGATCCACGGCGGTCACGGTTACCTCCTCGATTCCTTCTTCTGGGAGGGCACCAACCAGCGCGACGACGCGTGGGGAGGCGACCTGGAGCGTCGTACCAGGTTCCCGGCCGCCGTCGTCGCCGCGATCCGCGCGGCCATCGGACCGGATCTGCCGATCATCTACCGTTTCTCACAGCACAAGCAGCAGGATTTCACCGCGAAGATCGCGGAAACCCCCGAAGAGTTGGGCGTCATCCTGGGCGCGCTGGTCGACGCCGGAGTCGACGTTCTCGACGCCAGCATCAGGCGTTTCGACGTGCCGGCCTTCGAAGGCAGCGATCTCTCGTTGGCGGGTTGGGCGAAGAAGCTGACCGGCGCCGTCACGATGGCCGTCGGCAGCGTCGGCATCGGAAAGTCGCTGCGGGACAGCCGCATCGAAGGCGTCGCACCTGTAGTCGACAACATCCCACAGCTCGAGGAGCGCATCGGCAGCGGAGAGTTCGATCTGATCGCGATCGGCCGTCTCCATCTCGCCGATCCTGCATTGGCAACTACCCTGCGCGCCGGTGGCCCGCTACCGGCGTTCGATCGAGCGGTGCATGAGGGCAGCTTGATCTAGGGGCTCCGCCCCTGTGCGCCTTTCCGGTAGTTCGCACTACCAAAAAGGCGCACAGGGCCGAAGGCCTTTATGTTCGACCCATGACTACTTTCAACGCCTGGGTCGCCCGCGACAGCGACGGCACCATCGACTTCGCCCCCGAAACCGTCGACGAATCCTTCCTCCCGGCAGGTGAGGTCACCATTCGCGTCGAGTATTCGAGCGTCAACTACAAGGACGCGCTCGCGGTCACGCCGAAAGGCGGGGTGGTTCGCGAGTACCCGATCGTCCCCGGCATCGACGTCGCCGGCGAGGTCATTGCCTCCGAGTCCGACGCATTCGCCCCGGGAGACAAGGTCGTCGCACATGGCTACGAGATCGGGACCGCCCGCAACGGCGGCTACGCCGAGATCGCCCGTTTGCCTGCCGAGTGGGTCGTGAAGCTCGACGGCATTTCCACCGCCGACGCTGCCGCGATCGGCACGGCAGGATTCACCGCGGCCATGAGTGTCCAAGCCATTCTGGCCAGCGGAGTGAAGCCCGCCGACAGTCCCGTCCTGGTGACTGGCGCGAGCGGCGGAGTCGGCACCGTCAGCGTCGACCTTCTGGCAAGCGCAGGCTTCGACGTGGTCGCCTCCAGCGGTAAGCCCGGCGCGGCAGACCTTCTGACGTCACTCGGTGCGTCTTCGGTGATCGGCCGGCTCCCCGAGGATCCCGACGCCAAGCCTCGCCCGCTCGGAAAATCTCAGTGGGCGGCGGCCGTCGACTGCGTCGGTGGAATGACCCTCGCTCACGTTCTGAGCACGATCAACTACGGCGGTGTTGTCGCTGCCAGCGGATTGACCGGCGGCGCCGCGCTGCCTACGACCGTGCTGCCGTTCATTCTCCGCGGAGTCTCACTGCTGGGCATGGACTCGGTATTGATGCCGATCGAACCCCGTCGCGCGCTGTGGACCCGGCTGGGCTCCGACTTGGCCCCACGTCATCTGAAGGAGATCACGAACCTCGTTGCCGTCCGCGACGTCGTCTCGGTGATCGATCAGGTACGCGAAGGCAAGTACACCGGCCGGGCGCTGGTTCAGGTTGCCGACGGATTCTGAACCGCTCAGAAAAGTGTGAACAGATCTGCCGGTTCTTCGACCGTCGTGGACTTCTCCTTGTAAGGAGAGTTCACGGCGGTCGGTTCCTTCTTCACCGGGGCAGCAAGCGGGACCGATGCGATGTCCCCCGAGACGATGGCGCGTGCGGCTTCGCCGGCCAGCTTGTCTGCCATTTCGTTGTAGTGGTTGCCGACGTGCCCGCGCACCCAGCGAAAGCGCACCGGACCGACTCGATCGGTGATGGCTCGATCGATACTCTGCACCAGTTCGAGGTTCTTGACCGCCCCGCCGCTCGCGGTCTTCCAGCCCTTGCGCTTCCAACTGGGCAACCATTCGGAAGCGCACTTGATGGCGTACTGCGAGTCGGATTCGATGAGTAGAGGATCAGCACCGGGATGGGCGACGACGGCCTCGAACAGAGCACGCAACTCTGCAATCTGGTTGGTGCCGGACGCTTCTCCGCCGGACATGCTCGGACCCTCGTGATTGACCCACGCCCAGCCGATAGCCCCACCGGGGTTTCGCAGACAGGATCCGTCGGTGCTCACGATGATCATGGATCGGACAATACGTTGCGCCACCGACACACGCCTTAACGGAGGATGGACGGTGGCGATACGCTGACCTCGATGACGCCGCTATCTCCGGTCGACGAAGTCACGGTGACTTCTCAGCGACCACTCGATGCCGCGCTGACGCTCAGCCCGCATCAGCGCGGACCCGGCGACCCCGCACATCGACGGTCAGCCGACGGAGCGATCTGGCGAGTTTCCCGCCAACTTTCGGGTCCTGTGACCTACCGCATCACCCAGTCGGATCGCCATACGGTCCGGGTACAGGCCTGGGGTCCCGGCGCCACGGAATTCCTGAACGGCGCCGAAGCGCTGCTCGGTCTCGACGACGAAGCCGAAGATTTTGCCCCCGAACATCCCAAGCTCGCCGAAGCTCATCGACGCTTCCCTCATCTGCGCATCGGCCGCACCGGCCGCGTCATGGAAGCTCTCGTTCCCGCGATCCTCGAGCAACGAGTCCACGGCATCGACGCATTTGCCGCGTGGCGCCGCCTGCTGACCAAGTTCGGGGAGCGCCCACCCGGCCCCGCGCCCGACGGAATGCGAGTTCCACTCACCGCGGACCAATGGCGTCGAATGCCGTCATGGGAATTCCATCGCGCGAACGTCGATCCAGCGAGGTCCAAGACGATCGTTCAGTGCGCTCGCGTCGCCGACCGCCTCGAGCAGGCATCCACGTTCCCCAGGACCGAGGCGACCAAACGGTTGCGAGCGGTACCCGGCGTCGGGATCTGGACTGCCGCCGAAGTGGCTCAGCGTGCATTCGGCGATTCCGATGCACTCTCGGTCGGCGACTACCACCTTTCTGCCGTCGTCGGGTGGTCACTGCTGGGTGAACCGATCGACGACGCCCAGATGGTGCAGTACCTCGCTCCCCTTCAACCGCATCGATACCGCGCCGTGAGGCTCCTGCAGGTCAGCGGGCAAGCCGTCAAACCCAAGTTCGGTCCGCGAACTGCCGTTGCCGACC
This sequence comes from Rhodococcus sp. D-46, assembly GCF_011290655.1. NCBI lineage: Bacteria > Bacillati > Actinomycetota > Actinomycetes > Mycobacteriales > Nocardiaceae > Rhodococcus > Rhodococcus sp. D-46. The sequence goes on from NZ_JAANTF010000006.1 coordinate 256,730, forward strand.
ACCGTTGGCACTGAGCATCAGGAGTTGGAAAATGTCGACCCGATACGCACACATCGCCTTCTCCCCCGCTGCGGTGGAGCGTCAGCGGTCGACCGGAAGTTTCACCGTGTACGGTTCGAAACTCGATCAGCCTGACGAAGGCCCGATGGAATTCGATTTCCGCGCGCAGGGATTCGTGAAATCCGTGGATTCCTTCTTCATGTCCACGGTGACGCCCGACGGTTGGCCGTACGTCCAACATCGCGGCGGCCCGCGCGGATTCCTGCATGTGTTGGGCCCGAATCGAATCGGATTCGCCGATCTCCCCGGCAATCAGCAATTCGTGACGCTCGGCAATCTGGAAGAGAACAATCGCATCTCGCTGTTCGTCATCGATTACCCGACGCGAACGAGATTGAAGATCTACGGGCGTGCGCAGGTGATCGAAGCGGACGAGGACCCTGCACTACTGCAACAGCTCTTGCAAGTCCCCGGCGGCACCATGACGGCAAAAGCCCAGCGTTCCATCGTCATCGACGTCGAAGCGTTCGACTGGAACTGCAGTCGAAACATCACGCCACGCTTCGACAAGGAGCGCATGGACGAATCCCTCGCTCTGGCACGCCAACCCCTGCAAGCCGAGGTAGATCGGCTTAGTGCCGAGGTCGAAGAATTGCGTGCGCGGTTGTCGAAAAACGAATGAGACTAGGCGGTTTCAGGGCACTCGGAGTCGGGTAGCCACCAAACACGGCCCGTCGCGCGGAGACGACGGGTCCCGTTGTGCCCGAGGAGGTCCGCACGATCGATCCAGACGGTGGAGTTCTGGTTAACGAACTGCACCGCCACCATTCACGACTGGTTCCACACAGACAGATTGGCCGTCCCCATGAAACTGTCCCGAACTCTCACCATGTCCGTACTCGTCGTCGCCGCAGTCGGCGCCGGAGCCGGCACCGCGGTCGCAGCGCCCCCGAATGCGGGCTTCGATCCGTCCCAACCCCTACTGACACCGACCGCAGAGTCGAACAGCCAGGCGGCGTTGATGCTCTTCCCCGGTAACGATCCGAAGCAGGCCGCGTTCGACACGATGGCCAACGAGGTCAATATCGGCTGGAACAACGGTGGTCTGCAGTCGACCCTGATCGGAGCCAACCTCGGCGTCGGAATCGGCTGCCTGTCGATCTTCCCGAACTTCATCGCCGGCTGCATCGTCGGTGGAGTCATCGGCACGGTTGCCGGAGTCGGCGCAGGAATCACCAACGGAAACCCGAACGCTGCGCCGGCCGTCGAGAAGTTCTTCGCGACTCCTTGAGTAGCGCTCAGCTGTGCGTGTGCCCGGGGGTGGGTGTCTCGTCGTGAAAATGTCTGGCGCCGATCGAATGCAGCAGCTGGTGAACGGTGTCGTCCGCCAGTTGGTATCGCATCGATCGGCCGTCGCGGGTCGCGCTCACCCACCCCTGGCTACGCAGTAGCCGCAGCGCATGTGAGACGGCTGTGCCGCTCATCCCCAGCGCCACGGACAAATCCGTGACGCAGATACCCGGTGCGTGATGAAGGCAGAGCAACAGACGCAGACGATTGGTGTCGGAGAGAAGCTCGAAGCGACCGGACCAACTGGTGACGTCCAAACCCTCGAGTGCGGCCCTGGCGCGACGAACATCCTCGACGCTCAGCGCGCCACTGGTGTCTGCTGCGCCTGCATTCGTCAACCGACTGCCTCCGTAGAACTTCCGATCCCCCGCCGCAAGTGTACCCAGAAGCGAACCTCGTCAGGCAGACTCCACCACGGCCGCCATACCCTGGCCACCGCCGATACACATGGTCAACAGCGCTTTTCCGCCGCCGCGTCGGCCGAGTTCGTGAAGCGCGGTTGTTGCCATACGCGCACCCGTCGCTCCCACGGGGTGCCCGAGCGAGATGCCGGAACCGTTGACGTTCAGGCGATCGAGGTCCTCGAATCCCCATTCCTTCACGACGCCGAGAACCTGGCACGCAAACGCCTCGTTCAGCTCGACCAGATCGAAATCGGCAAAGCGTGCCCCGGTGCGAGCAAACAGTTTCGAGACGGCGGCAACCGGCCCGAGGCCCATCAGCGCCGGTTCACAACCGGCCGCGGCCCAACTGTCGAGGAACCCGATGGGTTCCAGCCCCAGCTCGTCCAGACGATCCTCGGCGACAACCAACATCGCTGCCGCAGCGTCGTTCTGCTGGCTGGCGTTACCGGCGGTCACGACGCCTCCCTCGGTCACCGCACGCAGCCGTGCCAGGGTTTCGAGTGAGGTATCCGGACGAATCCCCTCGTCAGCACGAAACTGTGTGACGTTCCCTTTTCGATCCGTCAGTTCGACGGCGACGATTTCGGCATCGAAGCGGCCGGATTCTCTTGCCAGTGTTGCCTTTCGGTGGCTGTCGACGGCGAAGGTGTCCGACTCTTCCCGCGTGATCCCGCAGCGTGTCGCGACGTTCTCGGCCGTTTCGATCATTCCGCTGATCCGACCGAATCGCCACTCGGGTTGCGAGCGCTCGCGGCCACGATCGAGGCGGTCGAACAGTTGCAGCCCACCGGATCTGGTGCCCCACCGCGCTCCGGTGGTGTAGTGCTCGATCCCGCTCATCGATTCGACGCCACCCGCGAGAACCACGTCGGCCGCACCCGTCTGGACCATCATGGCCGCGGAAACGATGGCCTGCAGACCCGTTCCACATCGGCGATCCGTCTGGAAGCCGGCTACCGAAATCGGCAACCCGGCCTCGAGCGCCGCCCACCTTCCGATGCACGGTGCCTCCGAATTGGCATACGACTGCCCCATCGCGACGTCGTCGATGCGGGACGGATCGATTCCGCTACGACGCACGGTCTCCTTGACGACGGTGGCAGCCAGACTTTCCGCAGGCACGTCACGAAGTGCCCCTCCGAAACGGCCCACCGCGGTTCTGACCGGCGCGACCAATGCTGCTCGTTTCACAACTGACCTCGAATCTCGTTCTGGAAGAATGGAAAAGGATTCAGGAGACCAACAGGCGCACGGTATCCGCTACCAGCGCAGGTTTACCCGCTCCTTCGATTTCGATCGTGTACCGCACGACTATCGTCGCGCCCTTCGCGGTGCGCTCGAAGGAAAGAATCTCCGCACCTGCCCGCACCGAAGAACCGACCTTGACCGGTTCGGGGAATCGCACCTTGTTGCTTCCGTAGTTCACGGTCATGGAGATTCCGTCGACACGCATCACCTGAGCGCCGAGCACCGGCAACAACGAAAGAGTCAGATAGCCGTGGGCGATGGTGCCGCCGTACGGACCCTGCGCTGCGCGCTCGGGATCCACGTGAATCCACTGGTGATCCTCGGTGGCGTCGGCGAACTTGTCGATCCGATCCTGTGTGACCGGGAACCACGCGCTGTAGCCCAAGTGCTCACCGACAGCCGTCTCTACTTCGTCGATTCCGTTGAAAATTCGCATAGTTCTCTCCTGAAAGGTGTTGAACAGCAAAGAAAAGTGCAGCGCTAATGTGCGCCGCGGCGCAGCGTCAATGTGCGCCGCGGCGCAGCGTGACCCGATACGTGTACTGCTCCGGCAAGAAATAGCTCACCGACAACTCGTTGGCAACGCCCTGCGCGTTGGAGTACAAACGGTCCACCCGCAACATGGCGTGGCCGATTTCGCAATCGACGTCCCTGGCAACGTCCGCCGTGGCCGGGGACACCGTGATCGATTGTGCTGCTTCGACAATCGGACTGTCGATCAGCGGTTCCAGCAAGCCGATCACCGTATTGGCGCTCACCGCACCGGCCGCCATGGCGGGCAGGTCGATGATCTGCCGCGCGATCGCCTCCGGCAGATGCGCCGTCGTCTGCACGAACGGAACTCCCTCGTGTATCCGCCGGAAGACCACGGTGTACACGACGTCGGTGTCGAGCCGAAGCCGACTGGCCGCCTCGATGTCCACGCGCCGGTGCAGCGGTGACACCACTTCCATCGTCGTGTCCCGCGAAAGGTTCATGAGATCTTCGATGGATCCGAGATGACGGAGATAGCGGCCGCTGTTCTCGGTCACGAACGTTCCGCGCCCGGGTACTCGGTACACGATGCCCTCGGCAACCAGATCGTGAAAGGCTCGGCGGACCGTCTGCCGACTCACGCCGTGATGCTGCGCCAGTTCGGATTCGGTGGGCAGTTGAATGCCGTCGCGGTAGGTACCGGCAGAGATCTGCTGACGAAGCTCACGAGAGAGGCGTTGGTACGCCGGCTCCGTCTCTCTTTCCTTACCGCTCATAGCGACATGATCCTACTTGCTCACCGGTCCGTCACAGACCGCCGCGGGCAACCAGCTGCGAAACGATCACGTTGCGCTGAATTTCGTTGGTTCCCTCCCCGACGATCATCAGTGGTGCATCACGGAAATACCGCTCGACGTCGTACTCCGTCGAGTAGCCGTAACCGCCGTGGATGCGGACGGCGGACAAAGCGATTTCCATCGCCACCTCGGAGGCGTACAGCTTGGCCATGCCTGCCTCCATGTCGCACCGCTCGCCGCTGTCGTACATCTGCGCCGCGTGCCACGTCAGCTGCCGTGCGGCCGTCAGCTTCGTTGCCATGTCGGCGAGGTAATTGCCGATCGACTGGTGCTTCCAGATCGGCTGGCCGAAGCTCTCGCGCTGCTGCGCGTAGGCAAGTGAATCCTCGAGTGCGGCCGTGGCGACGCCCAGTGCGCGGCAAGCCACCTGTATACGGCCGGTCTCGAGCCCCTTCATCATCTGCCCGAAACCCTTTCCGGGAGTACCGCCCAGAATGGCCGACTCGGAGATGCGGTAATTGTCGAAGGACAGTTCACAACTCTCGACGCCCTTGTATCCGAGCTTCGGGAGGTCGCGGGAGACGGTCAGCCCTTCGCCGTGCTCGACGAGAACGATCGAGATGCCCGCATGACGAGGGCTTGCGCTTGGATCGGTCTTGCACAGCAAGGCGATCACGCCGGATCGGCGGGCATTGGTGATCCATGTCTTGGCGCCGTTGACGACCAGATCTGTGCCGTCGCTCTTGGCGTTGGTTGTCATGGCCTGCAGATCGGAACCTCCGCCGGGCTCGGTGAGGGCCATCGTTGCCCGGATCTCGCCGGTTGCCATTCGCGGCAGGTACTTCACCTTCTGTTCTTCGGTACCGAACAGCGAGATGAGCTTGGCGACCACAGTGTGCCCGCCCATCGCTCCCGCCAGGGACATCCATCCGCGCGACAGTTCTTGCGTCACCTGCGCATAACAGGGCATGGACACCGGCGATCCGCCGTACTCCTCGGGAATCGCGAGCCCGTAGATCCCGATCTGCTTCATCTGATCGATCCACTTCTCGGGATACTCGTTCGCGTGCTCCACCTCCTGGACCGTGGGCTTGACCTCTCGGTCGACGAACCGGCGCACGGTTTCGATCAGGAATGTCTCTTCGTCGTTGAGCTTGAGCATGAATCCGCCTCGACTTGAAATAAGTTTGTACGGCCATATTTCGATATTGTTCGCGCAATGTCAATACCGCGCCTTGACATCGATACGCAGCAACTGCCAGCATCGAGGCAGTTCCGTGCACATCAACGCCGTTCACGGCAGCTCATCCACTTCACAACTGGCCGTACATTTGATTTCCAGATCGAGGTAATCGACACACTATGGACGAGAACCACTACCGCGCCACCAGACGTCGCGCGTCCCTGGTCGCGCCGGGTTCAGACGAGCGCAAGGCACGCAAAGCACTCTTCTCGAACGCAGACGAGGTGATTCTCGACCTCGAAGATGCCGTCACTTCGGCGAACAAGGACCTGGCGCGAACCCTCGTGAGCACCTTGGTGCACGAGTTCGGTAGGGCGCGCACCATCTCGGTCCGAATCAACGGCCTGACCACACCATGGGCCCGCGACGACCTGATCGCCTGCGGCGCCCTCGGAGAATCGCTGACGAGCGTGATCGTCCCGAAGGTCGAGTCCGCCGACGAACTACTCGAGGCCGAGCACATCCTCTTCACTGCCGGTGGGCACCACACCACCCTGCAAGCCCTGATCGAAACTCCGCTCGGCGTCCAGAATGCCGACTCCATCGCCCGCGCGACTCCTCGTCTCCAAGCCGCGATCATCGGATACGCCGATCTCGGTGCAGCGCTCGGCCGTTCACGCTCGGCACTGCCTGAACACTGGCTTGCCGTCCAGGACAGAATCCTGATCGCCTGCCGCGCAGCCGGCGTCGCAGCCATCGACGGGCCCTTTCTCGGCATCACCGACGACGACGCTTTCCGCCGCGCCGCGCACTGGACCAGCGCTCTCGGGTTCGACGGCAAATGGGTCATCCACCCGGCGCAGATCGACTCGGCCACTACCGCATTCACTCCTTCGGACGACGCCGTCAATGACGCCCGACGGGTACTGACCGCACTCGAAGAAGCCGAAACCCTGGGTTCGGGTGCCGCCCAACTCGACGGCCAGATGCTCGACGAAGCTGTGGCCGTGGCAGCGCGTCGTACGCTTGCCCGAGCCGAAGGAGTCACCGTATGAGCGAGCACTACGTGGGAGGCCCGTACTTCGACGAGCTCACCCATGGTCAGATCTTCGACGAAGCCCCCGCGGTGACGTTGACCAGTGGACTCGCCGCCTCCCATCAGGCGATCCTCGGTGACCGCATGCGCTTGCCTCTCGACGCACACTTGTCGTCGAGCGTCACGGGTTCCGGTGCACCAGTGGCAAATCCAGGACTGGTCACCGACATCGCCATCGGCCAGTCAACCGTGGTCACACACCACGTCAAGGCGAACCTCTTCTACCGTGGACTGCGATTCCACCGTTTCCCGGTACTCGGCGACACCCTGTACACGCGCACCGAGGTTGTCGGTCTACGCGAGAACTCGGCCAAGCCGGGACGCGGCGCCACCGGACTTGCCGCGCTACGGATGACGTCTGCTGATCAGAACGGCAACACGGTCCTCGACTTCTACCGCTGCGCCATGCTCCCCCTGAGCCCCGACCCGATCGAGGCGAGAACTCGCCACGCCGACGACCTCGGGGCGATCGGTCCGTCCGAACCGGCTCCGTACGTATCACCTGACGGTTGGGACCTCGACACGTATCGAGAGCGGGTACCCGGCAGGCACTTCGATTCCGATTTGGTGGGCTCCGTCTTCCACAGCAGCGGCGACGTCGTCTCCAGCGCACCCGAACTTGCCCGGCTGAGCTTGAACATCGCAGCGACGCACCACGACGATCGCGTCGGCGCCCACGGTCGCCTCGTCTACGGCGGCCACACCATCGGGATCGCACTCGCCCAGGCGACTCGCGCTCTGCCCAACGTGGTGACGGTTCTCGGGTGGCACTCGTGCGATCACACCGGACCCGTTCACGAGGGCGATACCCTCACGAGCGAACTGCACGTCGAAAACTCGTCGCCCCTCGAACACGGAACCGCAGTGCAACTGCGTTCGCTCGTGTTCTCCCACAATGCTTCTGCAACACAAACTCCGGTTCTCGACTGGCGTTTCACCGTGTTGATGGCATGAGCACACACTCTTCTATCACGGAGGACCACACATGACTCAGAGCCCAGGCCCGCTGTCCGGGCTTCGCATCGTCGAGGTCTCGAGCTTTGTCGCCGCGCCGCTGTGCGGACTGACGCTCTCCCAACTCGGCGCCGAGGTGATCCGGATCGACCCGATCGGAGGTGCCTCCGATTACAACCGCTGGCCCGTCACAGACAAGGGCGAGAGCATCTACTGGACCGGACTCAACAAAGGCAAACGGTCACTGTCAGTGGACATGCGCGCCGAACGCGGCCAAGAACTGATACGCCAACTGGTCACGGCGCCGGGACCTGGCGGCGGAATCCTGGTCACCAACGCCGGCGGCCGTAAGTGGATGAGCCACGACTCCCTGGCCCAGTTGCGTAGCGACGTCATCACCCTCGAGATCCTCGGACGCCGCGACGGCAGCCCCGGAGTCGACTACACGGTCAACGCCGCCTTGGGATTTCCACAGATCACCGGCCCCGCCGACTACGCCGGAGTTGTCAACCACGCACTGCCCGCCTGGGACGTCGCATGCGGGCTCTACGCCGCCCTGTCGATCACTGCCGCAGTGCGCCAACGTGACTCGACCGGACATGGATCTCGGATCACGCTCCCACTCGAAGACGTCGCATTGGCCACCGCGGGAACCCTCGGTTACCTCACCGAAGTACAAGTGAACGGTCGCAGTCGCGAGTCCGGCGGAAACGCCGTCTACGGCACGTACGGAATCGATTTCGTCTCCAGCGACAACGACCGGTTCATGATCGTTGCACTCACTACCCGTCATTTCCGCGACCTTGCGTCGGTCACCGGCACCACGGCGGCTGTCGACGCTGTCGAAGCTGCACTCGGAGCCGACTTCTCCACCGAAGCGGATCGCTACCGTCATCGAGAGGTACTCACTGCTCTGTTCTCACATTGGTTCCGGGAACACAGCGGCGCCGAGATCGCTGCAGCGCTGGACACATCGTCGGTTCTGTTCGAGAGGTACCGCAGTTTCGAGGAAGTGGTGAAATCTGGCGAACTGGAGAACAACCCGATGTTCTCCGCACTCGATCAACCTCGAATCGGAAGCTACCTGGCTGCCGCCAATCCTGCCTCGTTCGACGGCGCACACCTGGGTACCGGACCCGCCTCCGAGGTCGGCGGCGATTCGATCGCGGTGCTCGCCGACATCCTCGGAACCAACGCCGATCACGCCTCGACGCTGATCGCGGACGGCGTCGTCGGGGTTCCGGCGAACTGACCTACCCGGAAGATGTTTTCGGCCTCGGGACATTTGTTCCGAGGCCGAGAACATGTCGAGAGTGCGTCAGAGACCAAGATCCTTCGCGATGATGGTCTTCATGACTTCACTTGTGCCACCGTAGATTCGTGTGACACGCGTGTCTGCGTAAAGACGCGCGATGGGATACTCGGTGATGTAGCCGTACCCGCCGTGCAATTGGAGGCACTTGTCGATCACTCGACCTGCCGCCTCGGTGCAGAACAGTTTCGCCTTCGCTGCGTCGGGAATCGTCAGAGTGCCGCGGTCATGACATTCGAGTGCGTTGTCGGACACCAGCTGGATGGCATCAACCTCGGTAGCGCATTCGGCCAGAACGAATTTGGTGTTCTGGAAGGCCGCGACCGGCTTGCCGAACACCTTGCGGTCCTTGACGTAGTCGATGGCAAAGCGAAGCGCTGCACTGGCAGTGGCGGCCGCTCCGAACGCGATGGTCAACCGCTCCTGAGCCAGGTTGTGGGTCAGATAGCTGAAGCCGTCGCCCTCTTCTCCGAGTCGGTCCTCGACGGGCACCTTGACGTCGACAAACGAAAGCTCCGCAGTGTCGGAGGTCTTGAGCCCGATCTTGTTGATCTTGCGCCCCACCGAGTATCCGGGCGACGACGTATCGATCACCAGAATCGACAACCCCGTGCGCCGGTTCTCCGCTGTGCTGGGCGCGGTACGGCACACCACCAGGACGCGGTCGGCAAGTACTCCACCGGTGATGAACGTCTTGGAACCATTGACCACGTAGTGCGTACCGTCCTCCGACAGCTTGGCCGTGGTCGCGATGTTCGCCAGATCCGATCCTGTTCCCGGTTCGGTCATCGCAATCGCGAACATCAGATCTCCGGAAGCGAAGCCCGGCAACCAGCGGCTCTTCTGTTCTTCGTTCGCGTACTCGAGCAGGTAGGGCAGGATCAGGTTCGTATGCACCGACTGCGAGCCGAACGACGCCCCGGCGGCAGCAACTTCCTCGGCGACGACGACGTTGAACTTGAGCGACTTCTCGCCGCCTCCGCCGTATTCTTCCGGCACCTGAATTCCGAGTACGCCCAGCTCTCCGAGTCGTCGGTAGAAGTCACGGGGCGGGTGACCGTCCTCTTCCCACTTCTCGTGGACCGGGGTTACTTCCTTCGCGATGAAATCGCGAACGGTTGCCCGGAATGCCTCGTGATCCTCGTTGAACACGGTGCGCTGCATGTCTGAACTCCAGTCGGTCAAGGGGACAGGGTGATCCTGATCTCACCTTGCCTCAATGTTCCGCATTCGATCCAACACTCATCGGCTATGCGTCCGATAGGGCGTACCAATATGGCCTGACCTGCGATACATAGGCAACCGCTATCGTTCCGATCATCGACGCGACATTGCTCAAAGTGATCCAGAACACGTTGAATGGGTCAGCCGGCAAACACACCACCATCGATCGCTTCGAGGCCGCGCTTCGAGCACGATCGCATCCGCCCACCAGTCTCGAAGGGACGCCACGTGACCCCCATCGCGCCACAGCGTAACGACGTCCAGCCCGAAGCAACAGCAACGCCAGATTCGTCAGCAGTTCCCGTCTTCGGTACCCGCAAGCGTGCGTGGACGATGACCGGGCTCGTCGTTTTCCTCTACATCGTCAACTACGCGGACAAGGCAGTCCTCGGAATCATCGCTCAGCCCCTCGCTCGTGAGCTCGGACTGAAGTCTTCGCAAATCGGCATGGTCGGCTCGCTCTTCTTCCTGATGTTCTGCATCGGTGGATTCCTCGCCGGACCGCTCAACAAGTACCTGACCCTGCGTTGGGCGCTGTTGATCCTGGCCGCAATCTGGTCCGTGGTCATGCTCCCCCTCGTTCTCGGCGCCAGCCTCGCGATGTTGATCGTCTCGCGCATGCTCCTCGGATTTGCCGAAGGCCCCAGTTCGGCGCTGATGCACACCGCGGCGTACTCGTGGCACCCGCCGGCCAAGCGCGGCCTTCCCGGCGCAATGCTCGCCGGATCCGCCTCTGTCGCAAAGATCGCCCTCGCGCCGGTACTGACCTTCATCGCCGTTCATTACGGCTGGCGCGCAGCGGTTCTCTCGCTCTCCGTTCTCGGTCTCGTGTGGATGGGTTGCTGGCTGGCCGGTTGGTCCGAGGGCCCGTACACGAGCAAGGCCGTCAAGGCGACCAAGACTGCAGATACAGAAGCAACCGAGGCAGCCGGGACAGCCACGAAGGCGGTCACCGAGCCCAACGTTCCGTGGCGCAAGATCCTGCTCTCCCGCACCTTCGTCAGCTGCTGCTTCCTCATCGCGACCATCTACGCGCTGACCACCGTCGTCCTCACCTGGTTGCCGTCGTACTTCGAGGTCGGCCTCGGATACAGTGCTATGCAGGCCGGTTCGATGTTCGCGCTGCCCTCGATCGTCGGTCTCGTCCTCATGATCACCTCCGGTTCCGTCACGGACAAGTTGATCGGCCGCGGCTTCACCTCTCGTACGGTTCGCGTCATCGTTCCCTGTGTCGGCGTTCTGATCTGCGGATCGATTCTCCTGTTCCTGCCACAGATCTCCACTCCCATCGTCGCTGTCGCCATGGTCTCGATCGGCTACGGGTTCTCGGCAATCACCTTCCCGCTCATCAACGCTGCGATCTCGGAGCTGTGCCCGCCGCAGCAGACTGCCGGAACGATGGGATTCTTCCTCGCCATCATGTCGATCGGTGGCCTGATTGCTCCTTACGCAACCGGAGTCATCGTGGACAACGCTGCAACCCCGGCCGACGGCTACGCCCAGTCCTTCCAGGCAATCGGCGTCATCGGAGTGATCGCCGCGGTTCTGGTCCTCGTCTTCGCCAATCCCGAGCGCGATCGCAAGCTCATCCGAGGCTGAGTACTCCACGTATAGCCATTCGCTAACAAAGCCATTCACCGAAAGACATTGCCGGGTCGACCCGCTCGTGATCGACTCGAGACACGCCCCGACCGCACAGTCGCAGAACCGGGCACGAACAGCAGGAGAGATACATGCGAGATGCCGTCATCGTCGACGCAGTACGTACACCGATCGGCCGTCGCGGCCGCGCCCTCTCGGAGATCCATCCGGCCGAGTTGTCCGCCCATGTACTGCGTGCGCTCGCTGAACGGACCGGACTCGACGCGGCGACGGTCGACGACGTGATCTGGGGTTGCGTCAGTCAGGTCGGCGAGCAGGCCGGAAGCATCGCCCGCACAGCGGCACTCGCTGCCGGCTGGCCCGACAGCGTTCCCGGCGTCACACTGACCCGGGCCTGCGGATCGAGCCAGCAGGCAGTTTCCTTTGCTGCGGCCACCGTCATCTCCGGTCAGAACGACGTGGTCGTAGCCGGAGGCGTCGAATCGATGTCACGAGTACCGATGGGTACCGCCAGCAAGAACGGTGAGCATTTTCCGGCTTCGGTACTCGAACGCTACGGGGTGGACGGTTTCAGCCAGGGGACCGGCGCCGAGATGATGGCCCGGAAATGGGCACTCACACGAACAGCTCTGGACGAATACTCCCTCCGCTCACACGAACTCGCGGCCCGTGCCACCGATGAAGGGGCATTCACCGGGCAGATCACTCCGATCGCGGGCTTGTCCCAGGACGAAGGCATTCGGCGAGGCGGAAGTGTGGAGTCGCTCGCGAAGTTGCCCCCGGCCTTCGACGCCGACGGTGCCATCCACGCCGGCAACTCTTCTCAGATCTCCGACGGGGCGGGCGCCACACTCGTCACGACCAGCGAGTACGCCCGGGCACGTGGGTGGAAGCCGCTCGTTCGTATTCACACCGCAGTGGTCGCAGCCGACGACCCGGTCATCATGCTCACCGGTCCGATTGCCGCCACCGCAAAGGCATTGGATCGCTCCGGATTGTCCATCGACGACATCGGCGCCTTCGAGATCAACGAGGCATTCGCCCCCGTCCCGCTTGCCTGGCAGTCTGAAACCGGCGCAGCCATCGATCGTGTGAATCCGCTCGGCGGCGCTATCGCGGTCGGCCACCCACTCGGCGGATCAGGTGCGATCTTGATGACTCGCCTGGCACATCACATGCGCGACAACGGAATTCGCTACGGTCTCCAGTCGATGTGCGAGGCCGGCGGCATGGCCAATGCGACCATTCTCGAATTGATCTGACCCGACAACGCTTTCGGGCCGACACGTCATCCAGCAGGAAAGAAGAATTGATCCATGAAACTCGAGGGACTTTCCACCGCGATCACCGGCGGCGCTTCAGGCCTCGGCCTGGCAACCGCTCGACGGCTGCTCGACGCCGGAGCGCAGGTCACGTTGATCGATCTGCCTTCGTCCGACGGTAAGCAGGTGGCGGCCGATCTCGGTGCTGCCGCACAATTCGCCCCGGCCGACGTCACCGACAGCGAACAATTCGCCGAAGCACTCGACGCGGCGCACGAGCGCGGCGGCCTCCGCGGCGTCGTCCACTGCGCGGGCGCCGGGCGTCGTATGCGCATTCTCGACAAGGACGGAAAAGCCGGATCGGTCGAAGATTTCGAGTTCGTCGTCAAGCTGAATCTTGTCGGTTCGTTCAACGCACTCCGTCTCGGCGCCGAGCGGATGGCGGAACTCGACGCCGTGGACGGTGAGCGAGGTGCCATCGTCATGACGGCGTCGGTCGCAGCATTCGAAGGTCAGATCGGTCAGATCAACTACACAGCGTCCAAAGCCGGCATCGTCGGTATGACGGTCACCGCTGCCCGCGATCTCGCCAGCCGCGGAATCCGCGTCAACACCATTGCTCCCGGCATCATGGACACTCCCCTCCTGGCGCGCCTACGCGAAGACGTGCGCACGGCCCTCGAAGCCTCTGTTCCCAATCCCTCACGACTGGGTCGTCCGGACGAGTTCGGCCAGCTCGCCGTCTCGATGCTCGAGAACGGCTACCTCAACGGCGAGACCATCAGACTCGACGGCGCTATCCGAATGGCTCCCCGGTGACGGGCACCAGCGTGATCGCCAATCCACAACTGCGGCACAACATGCAATACCCGGATACCACCATGGCGTACTGGGCGCCCAGCATGGCGGCGCTCTACGGTGACCGCCTCGCCGTCGTGGACGGCGAGCGTACGTGCACCTTCCGCGAACTCGGCCAGCGCAGTGCGCAATTCGCCGGCGCACTGCGGCAAGCCGGGGTGGGCGTCGGCGACGTGGTGTTGATGCACCTCGGGAACTGCGTCGAGTTCCTCCAGGCTTACTACGGATGCCTACAGGCCGGGGCGACAGTCACATTGGTCAACCCACTGCAGCCAGAGCTCGGCCTGCGCAAGCAGATCGAGGAGACGTCCGCCGTTGCTGCAGTCACTCAGAGTTCGCAGCTGCACGTACTGCTCGCGGCCGCTTCAGGAACCTCCGTGCGTACGATCGTGATGGTCCAGGACACCGAGGGCGCGCTCGACACACCGGAGTCGGTCGTCGCGTTCGACTCCTTCATCGCCGATCTACCCACCGAATTCACCCCTGCCTCGGTTCGTAGCGACGACATCGCACACATCGCGTTCACCGGCGGAACCACCGGAGTCTCCAAAGGTGTTCGTGTTCTTCACCGCAACGTCGTCGGCAACATCACACAGATGTGTGGGTGGAGAACCGGTCACGAGTTGGATGCAGGTCCTGAAGGTCTCGTCACTCCTCGACGCATCGATGGCCTCGACGTGCTCGGTCCGACGCCCGGGACCGGGGCGACCATCGTTGTCTCCCCTCTCTTCCACGCACATTCGTTGCTCAACACGTCGTTCCTGTTGATTTCCGGTCTCACCCAGGTGTTTGCCGGTCGGTTCGAACCCGGCCGGATGCTCGAGCTGATCGAAAAGCACGAGGCCACCTATCTCACCGGGTCTCCCGCCATGTGGCACGCACTGTCGGTTCATCCCGACGCCACGGTGCGCAACACCGACAGCGTGTGCGTCGTCTCTTCGGGTGCTGCCCCGATCGACAGTGTCACGCTCGCCGCACTCCGCCGGGCATTTCCCAAAGCGCTCGTCGTCGAAGGCTACGGGCTGACCGAGGCCACCTGTGTGGTCACGGCCGCTCCGCTGATCAACGGCTCGGAATATCGGCAGAGCAGCGTCGGCCTCCCGATCTTCGACACCGAAATCCAGATTCGCGATCAGCTCGACCGGAAGACCGTTCTGGGCGAGAACGAACGCGGCGAACTGTGGGTGCGTGGGCCTCAGGTCACCGACGGCTATCTCGGACACCCGGAAACCACCGCAGAACAGTTCGTCGACGGCTGGTTGGACACGGGAGACATCGCGTACCTGGACTCGGACGGATACCTCTTCATCTGTGACCGGGCCAAGGACATGCTCATCTACAAGGGGTACAACGTCTATCCGCGGGAACTCGAAGAGATTCTGGTTTCGCACCCGGCGATCTCGACTGCTGCGGTTGTCGGCCGCGAAGTGGGGAGCAACGGCCAGGAGCCCGTAGCCTTCGTGGTGATGATTCCGGGCGCCGAGTTCGACGCCGAGCAGATCAAGGCGTTCGTCGCCGAGCAGGTGCTGCCGTACAAGAAGATTCGCGAAGTCGTCGAGGTAGAACTCCTTCCGACATCGGCTGCCGGTAAGGTCCTCAAGACCGACCTCCGCTCGAGACTTCTCGAATCCGTCGATCAGAAAGGCGGTTCCAGGTGACGACCTTCGCAGACCTGACGTCGCAACTGCGTGTCCCGGTTCTCGCTTCACCGATGTTCATCATCTCGACTCCTGACCTCGTCATCGCGCAGTGCACCTCTGGCATCATCGGGTCCTTCCCGGCACTGAATGCTCGTCCGCAGTCGGCACTTCGGGATTGGCTCAAACTGATCACCGTGGCTCGTGAGGAACATGATCGTGAGCACCCGGAGAATCCGTCGGCGCCATTTGCCGTCAACCTCATCGTCCACCGGTCCAACAACCGCCTGGAAGAGGATCTGGCGACCATCGCCGAGTTCGAGGTTCCGATCGTCATCACGTCCCTCGGCGCTCGCACCGACATCAACGACGCAGTCCACGCATACGGCGGAATCGTTCTCCATGACGTCATCGACAATCGCTTTGCACGCAAGGCGATCGAGAAGGGCGCCGACGGACTGATCGCGGTAGCTGCCGGGGCCGGTGGTCATGCCGGTAGGCAGTCGCCGTTTGCCCTGATTCGGGAGATTCGTGAGTGGTTCGCCGGTCCACTGCTGTTGTCAGGTGCCATCGCTCATGGTGATTCGATTCTCGCTGCGCTCGCGGCCGGGGCCGATTTGGCATACGTCGGATCAGCTTTCATCGCAACCGAAGAGGCTAACGCGGATCCTGCGTACAAGGAGATGATCGTGGGTTCAGGGGCCTCCGACATCGTCTATTCCAACCTGTTCACCGGAGTACACGGAAACTACCTGCGGGGCAGCATCGTTGCCGCCGGCTTGGACCCCGACAACCTGGCCGAATCCGATCCATCCGCAATGAGTTTCGCGACCAACGACACCGATACCAAGGCCTGGCGTGACATCTGGGGCGCCGGACAGGGCATCGGAGCGATCGATGCAGTCCTTCCGACGCATGCAGTAGTAGAGCGTCTCGCCGCCGAGTACTCTGCCGCGCGAGAACGAATCTGCCGACTCTAGTGCTGTGACCGGCGTTCGTCGGACAGGTACTCGTGGATCAGGTTCACGAATACCTGTCCCACCGGCGACAACGTCGAGGGGTCGAAGGCGAGACCGTACGCACGCAGGAATCTCGGCTCGCAGGCCCGTTCCACCACCTGACCAGGCATCGATTTCGCCACCGAGCGCTCGACCAACGAACCGCCGAGTCCGGCGATGACCATCGGGAGCCGCGACTCCCGTTGCTCGGTCACCACCGCGAGTTCCGTTCTGGTACCGGCCTTTCGGATCGAATCTTCGATCGCGTCACCCATCGCTGCCCCGCGAGGAACGAATACCATGGGAATGTCCGGCATTTCCGAAAGGCGTACCGGCCCCTCGGGTAGTTCCGTTCCAGCCGGGTAGACCAGGCGGTATTCCTGCTCCCCCAATTCGACGATTTCGAGCCCTTCGCCCGCCTCGAGCGGCAGATGAGCCACCGCGAATTCGCAGTGGCCGTCCCGGATGAGACTTTCCAGATTGTCCTCACGCTCGAGTTCCGAGAATCTGACTCGTGCTTGCGGATACCGTCGACAGAACTCCGCAATCAGATCGACGATCGTCCCCGAGGTCAGTGCAGGGAAAGCCATGATGTCGAGGCGACCGACGATGGCGCCATCGGATGCCGTCAACTGTTCAGCCGCCGCAGCTACGTCTCGCAAAACCTGTCGACTCGGGCCGACCAGACTGCGACCGGCAGCACTGAGCACCATGCCGCGCCCGATGCGGTGGAACAGCCTCACTCCCAGTTCACGTTCGAGCCCGCGCAACGCTTGTGACACGGTCGGCTGAGCAACGCCGAGAGCCGCTGCGGCGCCGTTGATCCCCTTGTTCTCGACCACTGCGAGGAAGTACTCCATCTGCCGGAACTCCACAGTTCACTCCTCTTCCGTGGACGGAACGGCGGAGGTGGCCATTTCCGCAGCCGTCGCGATGAATGCAGCGGCCGCCGGGGATTGCTCGCCCGAGCGATAGACGATACCGACGTCGCGCGTCAGCGGCGGATCGAAGGAGAAGGCGCAGACGTCTGTCATCTGCTGTTGTGCAACCCTTCTCGGCACTACAGTGGCGCCGATTCCTCGACGCACGAGTTCCCACGTGGTCACAGGGTGGACACAGTCCACGACTACGTTCTCGGCGCCTTCGCTGAGCAAGCCCCGGAACTGATTCGATTGATCACCGAGATCGACCACAAGCGGCAAACTGTGCAAGAGCGCTCGCGGAACCGGATCCGCCAACGGCGTTGCAAGTCGGCCGGACAACGACGCATGGGTGGCGAGCACCAACTCCTGAGTGGCAATCGGAGCCGTGACCAAACCTTCGTACCCGATACTCAGATCGGTGACGCCGACCTCGGCCGACCCTCGCCGCAACGCATTGTCGACCCCGGCCGGGCCGTACGTGTCGAGAACACGCACGACGATCTTCGGGAAGTTGGCCCGGAATCGCCGGACCAACTCGACCATCGGATCGATCGAGAACGCCGAGTACGAGACGACGTCGACACGACCGAACTCGAGTTCGCGAACGGCGGTCACTTTCGCCTTCGCGCGCTCGACGTCGGCAAGGATTCTCCTGGCCGCGAGATCGAACGTGCGGCCCGCGTCGGTAAGAACCAACCGCCTGCCCGTCCGGTCGAACAGCGTGGCGCCGAGTCGACGCTCGAGCGTACGAATTGCCTGTGACAGCGAGGGCTGCGAAATGTAGAGAGCCTGAGCGGCCTTCGTTATCCCACCGTGGTCGACAACAGCGACGAAGTAGGTGACGAAGTGCAGATCCACTCATCCATCATACGACCAGCGATCCGTCGCTCACTCCACCCGAGTTGCCCCTGGTACGGCCCACTCTCCGGTGAAGATCGGCTCCCGCTTTTCCACGAAGGCACGAACCGCGTCGGTGGCATCCGTCGCAAAATTGACCGCTTGCGCCCTCGCCTCGTTGTCCAAGGCCTCCCGCAACGAGAGGGAGGTGTGACGTTCGAGCATGGCGGCAGACTGACTCAGTGCGGCCGGCGGGCCGGCGGCGAGCCGCTGCGCCAGCGTTGACGTGTGTTCGTCCAGCTCGGCCGGTTCGACCAGATAAGTCACCAACCCGAGCTCGTAGGCTTCCTGTGCGTCGATCGTCTCGGCAAGCATCACCAGTCGCTTGGCTTGTTGGAGGCCGACCAGTCTCGGCAGGATCCACGAACCACCGAAGTCGACAGACAACCCCCGTTTGGCAAAGATCTGGCTGAACTTCGCACCCTTGGCCGCCACGACGAAGTCGCAGAGCAACGCCATGTTCCATCCGGCTCCGACGGCAAACCCGTCGACCTTCGCCACCAGAGGTTTGGGAAACTCACTCAGTGCGATTGCCGTTGCGTTGATGACACGCATGCGATCGAGCGGGTGCGACGAGCCACGCTTGTCCAGATCGGAGCCCGCGCAGAAGGTCCCATCCGCGCCGGTCAGGATCACCGAGCGAATCTGCGCGTCCTCTTGAAGTTCGAGGACTGCTTCACGTAGAGCGATCCAGGCGTCGAGATCGAGAGCGTTGCGGCGGTGCGGCCGACAGAGAACAATCGTCGCGACAGCACCGTCTCGTTCGATGCTTACGGCCGCACGCTCGATCGTCTCGGCACTCATGAACCACTCCACACGGGAGAGCGCTTCTCGGCAAATGCCGTGGCGCCCTCCTTGGCATCACGAGAGGTGAAGACCGGATCGATGAATTCGCGTTGCGCGACAAAGGCATCCGGATCGGTGTACTTGGCGGACATTGCCAGTACCTGCTTGGTCGCGCGAACAGCCAGTGGACCGTTAGCCGCTACTCGGGCCGCAAGCTCGCGTGCGACGGTCAGCGCGTGTCCCGGTTCGGCGAGCCGATTGACCAAGCCGTGATGATGCGCCACGGTGGCACTGAGTGGATCCCCCGTGATCGCGATTTCCATGGCCAACTGATACGGAAGAATTTTCGGCAGACGTAGGAGTCCGCCGGCGGCCGCGGCAAGTCCCCGCTTCACTTCGGGCAGGCCGAATTTCGCGTCCGTGGACGCCACGATCAAGTCGGCCGCCAAGGCCAGTTCGCAACCGCCGGCGAGTGCCCAACCTTCGACGGCTGCGATCAGCGGCTTCGACGGCGGTGCCTCGGTCAGACCGGCAAAACCACGACCCGGTAGCGATGGCCGCTCTCCGCGCGCAAATCCCTTCAGATCCATACCGGCGCAGAAGGTTCCACCAGATCCGGTCAGAATGCCGATGGTGAGATCGGCCCGTTCCTCGAACTCGTCGATGGCCGCAGCCAAGGCTTCGGCAAGTTCGAGATTGACCGCGTTCTTGGCCTCGGGACGATTGAGGGTGATGACGGCAACGCCGTCGGCGAAGTCGGTGAGCACGACGCTCATGTTCGGTTCCTACTTCCGTGATGAGATTCTTGAAAGGTCACTGCGCGCGAATGCTCCAGCGCACGGGTGTGCCGCCGGACGGTGTCACGATCTCCCGCTTGGCCAAAACAACAAGATGAGCATGGGTTTCGCGGACTGCCAAGCGAAGTAGTCGCGGCGACATCTGTTCGAACGGGCGAGACCAGGAGATCGTGCGTGAGAGTTCCCAGGCCGTGGATTCAGGCTCATCCTGCACCGCAGCCACGATCTCCGCCAATCGCTCCTCGTGGTGCCCCATCAATTGACGTGCACGATCGGCGATCCCACGGAATCGATATTCATGTGCCGGAAGCACTTCGCACTCGCCCAGTGTTGTCGTCGCCTCGAGCGAGAGAAGATAACGATGAAGTGGGTTCTCGAGTTCACCGGGAATCGTGGAGATGTTCGGGCTGATCCTCGGCAGCATGTGATCGCCGCTGAACAACAAGCCTCTGTCCTCTTCCACGAAACAGAGATGTCCGGGAGTGTGCCCCGGTGTCCATTGGGCGCGGAGATTCCAACCGGGTAGGTCGAGTGAATCCCCTTCTCCCAGAATAATGTCGATGGTTTCGTGCTCGGCGAACCGCACCAGGTCGACCCGAGACGCGTCGAGCACTTCGGCCGGTGCGCCGAGTTCGGACAACTGCAGGTTCCAGCCACTGATGTCGTCGCGGGTCTGTTCGGGCCCGTGGTACCCGAGGAGCGTCGCGTCGGCCACGTGCATCGCAAGCGTTGCGCCGCTGACCTGCCGAAGACGCGGCGCCAGGCCGAAGTGATCGGGATGCAGGTGCGTGATTGCCGCATAGCGCACTTCGGAAACGTGGTATCCGATCGATGCTATGCCGTCGACGAGAGCCTGCCAGGACTGTTCGTGATCCCAACCGACGTCGATGA
This sequence comes from Rhodococcus sp. D-46, assembly GCF_011290655.1. Taxonomy (NCBI): domain Bacteria; kingdom Bacillati; phylum Actinomycetota; class Actinomycetes; order Mycobacteriales; family Nocardiaceae; genus Rhodococcus; species Rhodococcus sp. D-46. The sequence goes on from NZ_JAANTF010000006.1 coordinate 277,423, forward strand.
GGGCAAGTCCGTCGTCGAGCGCGAGTGCGTAGACGAGTACGTAGCGCAAAGGGTTGTCCGGCATGGGAACAGGGATCGACCACAATCCGTCCCGCACCTGTTCGACCGGTGGAAGGACTTTGTTCGCCCATGCCTCACGTTGTGCGACACCGACGTCTTCGGTCACGATCATGATGCTTCTCCGCTCGCGTTCAGCATGGTCCGCAGGCTCGACTTGAGCAGTTTTCCGCTCGCGTTGCGAGGTAGGGAGTCCACGAAATGGATCTGGCGAGGTTTCTTGTACGACGCCAACTTCGCTGTGCTGAAAGCGATCAACTCGTCGACGCTCGGCACGTCGGCACCGTCGACCAGTTTGACCACTGCGGTCACGGATTCACCCCAGCGCTTGTCGGGAACCCCGACCACCGCGACCTCGGCGACCGAGGGGTGCTCGGCCAGAATGGATTCCACCTCGATCGGATAGACGTTCTCTCCGCCGGTGATGATCATGTCCTTGAGTCGATCGGTGACGAACAGATACCCCTCGTCGTCCAGATGGCCGGCGTCCCCCGTTCGGAGGAAACCGTCGTGGGTGAACAATTCGGCGGTCTCACGGTCACGTCGCCAGTATCCGCGAGTGTTGTTTCTACTGCGCGCGACGATCTCACCGGAATTATTGGGCGGCAATTCCTCACCATTGGTGACGTCTCGAATCGAGATCTCGACGCCGATCATCGGCTTGCCCGCAGAGCGAAGCAACTCCGAACGCGGCCCGCTCACATGATGGTCGTAAGCACGAAGGACGGATACCGAACCCGTCGTCTCGGTCATCCCGTATCGCTGAACGAATTTGCAGTTCAAGACAGTCATCGCGTGGGCGAGGAGCGCCGGAGTGATCGGTGACGCCCCATAGGCGACCACCTCCAGGCTGGTCAGATCGAAACTGTCGAGAGTCGGCAGATCTACCAGCGTCTGAATGACTGCAGGCACCAGAAATGCGTGGGTGACGCGGTGGGTCGCGATGGCATCAGCGACCCGAGCAGGCGCCATGTCTCCGAGCAGCACCAAAGGCACTCCGGCCGACAAGCATGTACTCATCCAGCCGGCACCGGCGATGTGAAAGAGGGGAAGTGCATCGAGTGCGACTGCATTCGAACCGAATTCGTAGACATCGAACCCCTCGGGCTCGTTGTACAGATTCCGGTGCGTGGCCACGACGCCCTTGGGCCGGCCGGTTGTCCCGGACGTGTACAGCTGCAGAACTGCTGCGTCCGGATCGTGCCCGTGTCCGGGGTCGACACCGGTCCCTGATGCCACGAACTCCGCCCAGGTTCGCGAATCCGGCAGGCCCCCTGCAGCTCCCACGGTTATGACCTCGATGTCTGGCAACGCTGCGGACATCGCCGCCGCCCCCGCGGCGAACTCGTCATCGACGATCAAGACGTCGAGCTCCGCGTCCTCGGCGATGTCGACGAGTTCGAGTGGGTTGAGCCGCCAGTTCAACGGTATGAACACAGCGCCTGCCTTCGCACATGCGATGAAGGTTTCCGCACCTTCGAGCCCCATCCGCAGTAGCGCACCGACACGAGCACCCGTTGTGGTCACTTCTGCCAGCGCACTCGCCAAGGTGCTGGTCTCGCCATCCAGCTCAGCCCAAGTCAACATTCGGTCGCCGCACGTGATTGCCGGATCGGACGGCCGTGTCGACGCCGAGTGGCGTATCCGGTTGGGTAGGTGAAGCTCGCTCACATCACGCTCCTGTGTTCCAGGTACTCACCGAGCACGAACCGCGGTCGGTGGTACTGGAACAGTCGACCATCGCTATGGCCTGCGCCACAAAGACGAGAAGGCGCACAGAGCCATAGCTCAGACCTATGTCCGCAGGTCGCAGCAAGTCACCGCCGCCAAGGCTCCGTCATCTGGGAGAATTCGTCAGATGCAGGCACCCGGCATGGACATACGCAGCGCGCAGTATCTCGTCGCGGTCGTCGATCACGGCAGCGTCACTGCCGCCGCGGACGTCCTGCGTATCTCGCAACCGTCCCTCTCGCAGGCCGTGCGCAACCTCGAACGAGCTCTCGGAGCCACACTCTTCGAGCGCACCACTCGCGGTCTGGCTCCCACCACGGTCGGACTGGCAGTTGCCGATTCTGCCCGTACGTTGCTCGCCGACGTTGCTCGGGCCGAGGCCGCGGTGGCTGCGGTAACCGCTTTGCGCGCCGGGGAACTCGCCATAGCAGTTCAGTCCGATCTCGCCATCGACCCTGTTGCAGAGGTCGCCGGACGCCTCCATCTGACGGCACCCGGAATTCGGTTCTCCACGAACGCCTCCGCCAACGCACAGGACGTGCGCGCGCTCGTCAGAGCAGGTACGTGTGAACTCGGGTTTCTCGAGACCCACCCGGGTACCGAAGTCTCCGACGGGCTTCGAGAAATTGCCGTGAGCACCCAGGAAACGGTCTTGTCGATCCCCATTCGCCTGGCCACAGACCTCCCCGATCCGGTTCCGCGCACCGTGGTCGCGCGCCTGCCGATGGTGGTCGAGGCATCCGCAGTTCGGCGCGGGCACTCGATCGACGACGATCTGGAACTCACCGACGTCGTCGTGGAAGTGCCAGATCGCCTTGCTGTCCGGGAAATGGTCGGGCAAGGTGTAGGCGCCGCGCTGCTGCCCAGATCGATCGCCGAACAAGACTCACCGGCATCTGAGGTTCGCTCGCTTTTCCCACCGATCACCCGGCAGACGATCTTGGTCTACCGCGACGGCCCGCTCTCACCGGCCGGGTCTGCGTACATCGAGAACATCTCCCCACGTCACAAGCCCTCCACGAACAGCCTGCCCAACGGCGAGAGCGTCTCCGGATCGAACTCGACGCCGTAATTCAGTGAGATCGGCGGCTCCACCGGAAATATCTCCGCGCCGGACGCGACCGATCTCTCGGCCAACGAACGCTCCATGAATGCCATGCCCAAACCAGCAAAGACGAACGCGCCGACGGTCTCCCGCTGCGCCAACTCCGTCGACATCCGAGTCCGGGCCCCGGCGGCCTGCAGAGACGACTCGATGGCAAGGCGAGCCCGCGAGTGTTTGAGCACACCCACCACGGGGAGATCGGGCAATGCCGTCAATGACACCGGCTCTCCCGCAGCGGGTTTCACACCTTTCGGCCAGACGTCAGGATGAACCCCCGACGGCACTGCCAGCCAGTACTCGTTCACCCCCAACACTTTCGTGGACAGCGCCGACATGTCGGGTGGCCAGTAACTGAAGACCACCTCGCACGCGCCGTCTGCCAACACCTGCTCAGACGTTGCACCCTGCGGCAACTCACCGACCCGAACGGTCACAGCAGGCCACCGCTCACGAAAGTCTGCCACGATGCGTGCGATCGGACCTTCGAGACCATGTGCCGCGGAGCAGATGTCGAGCCGGCCACGAGGCTCGTCGGCCGTACCGATCGCGACGTCGAACGCGGCCGCGCTGCTGCGAGTCATCTGCCTCGCCGGCCCTACCAACGCCCGACCTGCTGCCGTCAGCACCAAACCGCGACCGACGCGGTGAAACAGTTCGACTCCGAGTTCACGCTCGAGGCCACGAATACCCTGCGACAGCGACGGCTTGGTGACCGACAGATTCTGCGCAGCCGTCGACAAGGACTCACCACCGGCAACGGCAAGGAAGTACTCGATCTGACGTAGGTCCACTCCATCGACTTTGCCATAAACGCAGACAGGTATACCGGTACCAAGCACTGCAGGGTGTTCACACACGCTTCATTAATCGGACATTCAGGACACACCTTCTTCTACCCGGCGCCACCTACCGTAATTGGTCCAGACCAATTACGGATAGGTCTGAACCACCGCGTCGAAGACAAGGAATCCTCGTGAGACGTACGACCATCGCGATAGCAGCCGTGACCGCGGCTCTCGCCGTTCCCGGCATCGCCCCCGCCGAATCCCACGCCGAACCCGGCTGGGGCAGTTCGTCCTTCGAATGGGGCAGCTCTTCGGGCGAGAACAACACGCCGCCCGCAGAGCCCGGCGTCAGCGTCCCCGGCGGACGGTACGAGCACCCCGTCGACCTGACCTTCACCGCCGAGCGCGGCGCCACCGTCCGCTACACCGTGGACGGAACGACACCCACCACCGACAGCCAAGCTGCCACGCCGGGACGTCCGCTGCACATCGCACAGGACACCAACGTCACTGTCGCAGCTTTCCGCGGCGATCACGCGAGCGCGGCCGTCTCGTTCGGCTACCTGATCAAGACCTCGGAAAAGCCGCTGGCTCAGGTCGTCGTGATGTCCGACGTCCACGTCGGCGATCACGCGAACAACGACAAGAAGTACGAAAGCTTCTTCGACACAATCGGTTCCATCTTCCCGAAACCCGACGCCATCCTCTCCAACGGGGACATGATCAACGACAACGGAGACGGCAAGGGGCCCGACCACAAGATCGTCGCAGAAATCTTCCAGGCAAACCTCGCCCGAAAGGGCATGAACGACACACAACTCCTGATCTCCAACGGCAATCACGATGCAAGTCTCGCGGCGATCAGAGCCGGATATCCGGCGGAGTGGTTCCCGGATTCCGGTGGCGGATACTACGAATCCGACGTCAATGGTGTCCATCTCTTCACGGTCAACACCGAAACCTACAACAATGATTCAGCGCAACGCAATTGGCTGAAGTCCCGCCTGACCGAAATCACCGCGGAGTCCGGGAACCTGACCAAGCCGATCCTGGTCCAGGGACACCGGCCGGCAAGCAACACAGCCATGGACGGGCAGCAGGCGTCGAACCCTCGATTGACCGAAGACCTGAGTGCCTTCCCTCAGGCAATCTTCTTCTCCGGGCACTCACATCTGAACAACAACGACGACCGGTCGATCCATCAGCGTGACTTCACGTCGGTCAACGACGGCTCGATGTCGTACATCGAAATCGATCACGGCTACCAGATGGTGACCGAGTCCGGTCTCGCGAACCGTTTCGAATCACCCACTGCCCAAGCGCTCTTCGTCGAGGTCTACCAGGACCGCACGGAAATCAACCGAATCAACATGGCGGCAGACAAGCACGACATCTACGCCGGTGGCGCGTGGTCAGCCAACTGGCAGCCGCCGTACTCGAGCGCGGGCACGCTGAGCGGTTCGGGGTGGACGGTCGAACTCGACGGGTCGACCAACCAGCAGATCAAGGACAACTTCCGCTACACCTCGGGCGCACGGAACACGCACGCGCCGGAGTTCACCTCGAGCACTCCGCTCTCGGTGACGACCGGCGAAAACGGTGCGACCGCACTGAGGATCGCGCAGGCCAAGGACGATCAGATGGTGCACCACTACGCCGTCGAGGTCACGGACACAGCCACCGGAGCGAAGGTGGTCTCGTCGAAGGTGCTCTCGGACTTCTACTTCATGCCGCGGCCGAACAGCCTCGACATTCCGATTCCCGATGCCGCAGCGGGCACCGCATACGAAGCCCGCGTCGAAGCCGTTGACGCATACGGCAACCGGTCACCGGTGACAACCCTGGCCTTCACCCGCTGACCCGACACGACAAAGCGGCACCGCGCATATTCGCGGTGCCGCTTCTCGGCTCAGTTGTACGTGCGAAGCAGGCCCTTGCTGATGATCTGCTTCTGGATGTCGCTGGTGCCTTCACCGATCAGAAGGAACGGCGCCTCACGCATCAACCGCTCGATCTCGTATTCCTTGGAATAGCCGTATCCGCCGTGGATACGGAAGCTGTCCTGGGTGACCTCCGAGCAGAATTCACTCGCCAGATACTTCGCCATACCCGCGGCGACATCGTTGCGCTCACCCGAGTCCTTGAGCCTGGCAGCGTTGACCATCATCAGATGTGCCGCTTCGACTTTGGTGCCCATCTCGGCGATCCGGAACGCGATGGCCTGATGCTCGGCGATCGGCTTGCCGAAAGTCTCGCGTTGCTTGGCGTAGGTGACAGCCAGTTCGAAAGCGCGCTGGGCAATTCCGCAGGCACGCGCGGCGACGTTGACCCGGCCGACCTCGACGCCGTCCATCATGTGCCGAAATCCCGAGCCAGGGGTGCCACCGAGAACCTCCTCGGCTCCGATCTCGAAACCGTCGAAGATCATCTCCGTGGTGTCGATTCCCTTGTACCCCATCTTCTCGAGCTTGCCCGGAATGGTCAGGCCCGGGAGTACCTCGCCGAAACCTGCGGGTTTCTCGATCAATATCGTCGTCAGATTGTTGTGCGGCTTCTCCGCGCCCTCGTCCGTCTTGACCAGGACTGCCACCAAGGTCGAGGAACCCCCGTTGGTCAGCCACATCTTCTGGCCGGTGATCACGTAATCGCCGGAGTCCGTCCGCTTCGCCTTGGTCGATATGGCAGCAACATCGGAACCGAGGGCAGGCTCCGACATGGAAAATGCACCGGTGAGTTCCCCGGAAGCCAAACGCGGCAGGTACTTCGCCTTCTGTTCCGGCGTCCCGTGCGCCGAAATCATGTGAGCCACGATGAAATGCGTGTTGATGACACCGGACACGCTCATCCATCCACGGGCCAATTCTTCGACGCACAGCGCGTAGGTGAGCAATGATTCGCCGATACCCCCGTACTCGGGGTCGATGGTCAGTCCGAACAGACCCATGTCCTTCATCTGCTTGACGATGTCGGTCGGGTACGTATCCGAGTGTTCGAGTTCCTGCGCCGCGGGGATGACCACACGATCGACGAACTCGCGTACCGCCCCGACGATATCGGTCTGAGTTTCGGTCAATCCCGCCGTCTGCGCCAAACGAGTCACTGTTCCACCTGTCAGTCGGTACTTCGTGCCCTCCCGGTCGACGAAATTGATTCGACTCCAGGAACTTTCATCCCGCCGCGACGTGTGTGCGGCAGAGACGCTGTATCCATTCAATCCCCGAAGGGTATATGTGTCAAAGTCGATTTCGCATACGAACCGTATGGCGGAAACTATGTCCGAACAGGTCGTTCCTGCTGTTGACAACCGCGCCACGCGTGCTGGATATTCGAGTGGCCAGGTCGCGACGGGCCCTTCGATCGGCCCGTTCACGCGACGCATTCCCCACCTCTCCTCGAGACAGGCGCATTCCATGCACGACGCAGTCATCTGTGAACCCGTTCGCACCCCGGTGGGCGGATTCGGCGGAGTCTTCAAGGACGTTCCCGTCACCACTCTCGCCGGCACTGTTGTGCGTGGCCTCGTCGAACGAACCGGCATTGCGTCCACCGATGTCGACGACGTCATCTTCGGTCAGGGTTACGCCAACGGAGAGGCCGCGGCCATCGGGCGAATCGCGGCACTCGACGCCGGTCTGGACGTGTCCGTTCCCGGAATACAACTCGATCGCCGTTGCGGTTCGGGATTGCAGGCGATCATCTACGCCGCGATGCAGGTACAGACCGGAATGAGTGATCTGGTCATCGCCGGCGGCGTCGAAAGCATGAGCGGAACCGAGTTCTACTCCACCGACATGCGTTGGGGCACAATGCGCCCTTCCGTCGAGTTCCACGACCGATTGGCCAAACCGCGCACGAACTCCGGCGGAGTCAACTTTCCGGTGGAAGGCGGCATGATCGAGACCGCCGAGAACTTGCGCCGGGAGTACTCGATCACCCGCGACGAGCAGGACCGATACGCGGTGCGATCGCACGAACGGGCCGTTCACGCCCAGGACAGCGGGTATTTCGACGACGAGACCATTCCCGTTTCGGTGCCCGGACGCCGTGGTGAGCAGACAGTCGTCACCCAAGACGAGCATCCGCGCCGAGGGATACAACTGTCCGATCTTGCTGCACTGCGCCCCATTCGAGGTCGCGTCGACCCCGAAGCAACAGTCACCGCCGGAAACGCCTGCGGCCAGAACGACGCCGGAGCCGCGGCCATCGTCACCACTGCGGCCAACGCCGAACGGCTGGGCCTGCGGCCGTTCGCGAAACTGGTCAGCTGGGGTGTGGCCGGTGTGGAGCCGAACCGGATGGGCATCGGACCGGTGCCTGCCGTGGCGAAGGCTCTCTCCCGTGTCGATCTGTCGCTGGACGACATCGACCTCATCGAAGTCAACGAGGCCTTCGCCGCCCAGGTTCTCGCGTGCGCCAAAGCCTGGGGATTGAGCGCGCAGGACATCGAAGAACGCTTCAACGTCAACGGTTCCGGAATCTCGCTCGGACATCCTGTCGGCGCTACCGGTGGGCGGATCCTCGCCAATCTGCTGCGCGAACTCGACCGGCGCCAGGCACGGTACGGGATCGAGACCATGTGTATCGGTGGCGGACAAGGGATTGCCGCGGTGTTCGAGAACCTTCTACGCTAGAAGCGTTAACCAATCGATCCGTCGCGGCGAAGTTCCGCGATCCGGTCGCCCGTAAGTCCCAACTCGGCCAGCAGAGAATCCGTCTGCTGGCCGAGTGCCGGAACGTCACCCATGCGCATTTCGACATCCGAATACGTCATCGGAGGCAGCACGGCATCGATCGGACCGTTCTCGGTGCCCACGGACCGCCATCTGGCACGCTTCTCCAGCTGCGGATGTTCCAGCAGACCGGCCATGTCGTTGAGTGCCGCGGCCGGAACACCAGCGGCGGCCAGACGCTGATCCAGATCTGTCGTCGAGTACAGACGCGTCAGAGAGCCCACCAATTCGTCTACCTCGCCACGGTTTTCGACGCGCACGATGTTGGTGCGGTAACGCGGATGATCGACCAGATCCTCTCGCTCGAACACGTCCACCATCAGCGCTCGCCATCCACGATCGTTCTGGACGCCGATCAGGATTTCGCCGTCGGCCGTGGGATACGAATCGTAGGGAACGATCGCGGCATGGCCGAGACCGACACGTGGAATCTGCTTGTCCGCATACATTTTCATGTACATCGGATGGCCCAGCCACTCGACGGTGGAATCGAACATCGAGACCTCGACGAGCGCTCCCTTGCCCGTTCGCTCTCTACGGAACAGGGCGCTCAGAATCGAAGTCAGCGCGTACATTCCTGCCGCGATGTCGGAGACCGGGATGCCGGTCTTGGTGGCCGTCTCCGGTGTGCCTGTCACGGAGATCATTCCGGTCTCGGCTTGGACCAACATGTCGTAGGCCTTGCGCTCACGCCGCGGGCCGGCACTGCCGTAGCCGGACATGTCGATCACGATGAGCCGTGGGTATTTATCGCGCAGTTCCTCCGCGCCGAACCCCAGTCTCGCGGCTGCGTCGGGAGCCAGGTTCTGCAGGAACACATCGGCTCGCGCGACCAGATCGAGAAGGATCTGCCGGCCGGCTTCCGACTTCACATCGACGGCGATCGATTCCTTGGAACGGTTGAGCCACACGAAGTGTGATGCCTGACCGTGAACCGCCTGGTCGTAGTGACGCGCGAAGTCACCCTCGCCGACGCGTTCTATCTTGATCACCCGCGCACCCATGTCCGCGAGATGTCTGGTGGCGAGCGGTGCCGCCACCGCCTGTTCGAGTGCAACTACGGTGATTCCGTCGAGCGGAAGATCCGAGTTCGGCTGTCCCATGTCAGTAGTCACCCCAGAAGTTTTACACCCAGAATTCTCACACTCTGAATTCTTGCACTCGAACAGGACGGATCAGATGTGGCGGCCGCCGGTGATCTCGAGAACCGTGCCGGTCATGTAGCTCGAGAGGTCGCTCGCGAGGAACAGCACAACCGAAGCAACTTCCGAAGGCTCGGCTGCGCGCCCCATCGGAATCTCGGCAAGCTTCTCGTTCCAGATCCGTTCGGGCATCGCCTCGGTCATCGCCGTGCGGACCAGTCCGGGCTGAACGGCGTTGACGCGAACGTTCTTGAACGCGACCTCTTTTGCCGCGGCCTTCGTCAGACCGACGATCCCGGCCTTCGCGGCCGAGTAGTTGGTCTGCCCGAGCATGCCCACCTTGCCGGAGATCGACGAGATGTTCACGATCGCGCCCGTCTCACGCCCGCGCATGCGGGCGGCGGCAGCGCGTGTTCCGTTCCAGGCGCCCTTGAGGTGAACGGCGATCACGTCGTCGAAGTCCTGCTCGGTCATCTTCCGCATCGTGGCGTCGCGCGTCATGCCGGCGTTGTTGACCATGACATCGACTGGACCGAAAGCGCTTTCGGCCAGATCGAGCATGGCCTCGACCTGTCCGGAGTCACGCACGTCGCAGGAAGCGAAACGGGCGACCGACTCTCCACCGAGTTCGGCGACCGCAGCCGTTCCCACGGTTTCGTTGATGTCGCCGAGAACGACGGTCGCGCCTTCCTTGATGAAGGTGCGCGCAATTTCGAGCCCGATGCCCTGGGCTCCGCCGGTCACTACCGCAACCTTGCCGTCCAACAATCCCATGTCCACTCCGTTCGTGAGGTTAAAGCTCGTCTGGAAAATGTGTCAGCGCTGGTTTTGCTTTTTCGCTTGCGCCACGAGCCCACCACCGAGAATCAGACGCTGGATCTCGCTGGTTCCCTCGTACAGGCGCAACAGGCGAACTTCACGGTAGATGCGTTCGACCGGAACACCGCGCATGTACCCGTTGCCCCCGTGGATCTGCACGGCGAGATCTGCGACCTTGCCCACCATCTCGGTGCAGAAAAGCTTTGCCGCCGAAGGCCCGAGACGGCGATCCTCACCGCTGACGTACCGCGCGGCCACCTCGCGCACCATCGCGCGCCCTGCCATCACACCGGCTTGCTGGTCTGCCAACATCGCTTGAACCAGCTGGAAGTCGCCGATCGCGGTGCCGCCCTGTTCCGTGACCACGGAGAACGCGACAGATTCGTCGAGCGCTCGCTGTGCTGCTCCCACCGAGAGCGCCGCGATATGGACTCGTCCGCGCGCGAGAGACGTCATCGCTGCGCGGTATCCGGTGTCCTGGTCGCCACCGACGAGGGCCGACTCGGGAACCCGGACGTTGTCGAAGGTGACCTCGGAGGTCCAAGCACCTTCCTGACCCATCTTCTTGTCCTTGGGACCGACCGTGACACCTGGCGTGTCAGCCGGAACCAGGAACACTGCAATTCCCGGACCATCGGAATCCGCCGGGCGAGTGCGCGCGAACACCACGAACAGCTGCGCCAGTGGAGCATTGGTGATGAACCGCTTGTTGCCGTCGATCACCCAGTCGGATCCGTCCAGCACTGCCTTGGTCCGAAGGCCGGCCGGGTTGGAGCCCGCGCCCGGTTCGGTGAGAGCAAAGGAAGCCACGACATCACCGGAGGCGATGCGCTCGAGCCACTGAGCCTTCTGCTCGTCGGTACCGAAGCCGACCAGCACCTGCCCGGCAATTCCGTTGTTGGTACCGAACATCGAACGCAGCGCCAGAGACGTGTAGCCGAATTCCATTGCCAGTTCGACGTCTTGGGTGAGGTCGAGTCCGAGCCCACCCCATTCCTGAGGGATCGCGTAACCGAAGAGCCCGATAGCTGCGGCCTTCTTGCGTATGTCCTCAGGAATGGCGTCGGTGTCGGCAATCTCCTGCTCACGCGGAACTACTTCCTTACGGATGAACTCCCGCGCAGTCGCCAAGATATCTGCGAAGTCATCTGCGTCGACCTGCATTCCCACCACTCACCTTGCTGTTTCCGAAGTCCATGCCGTCCCCCGAAGTCAATACCGTGAGGCAATCGGAGTCAAAGACCTGAAAACGAACCGAAGGTAAGGCAGAACCTATAGCAAGCTTCAGACGGTGCGCAGTTCCCGCTTCAGTAGCTTGCCACTCTGGTTGCGCGGAAGCTCGGCCACGAAACGGACATGCTTGGGCACCTTGAACGGAGCGATTCGCTCCTTGACGTGGGCAATCAACGCCTCGGGCGTCAACTCGTCGTTGCCGTCCTTTAGCACGACGATCGCGGTGACGGCCTCGATCCACTTCTCGTCGGGCGTACCGATCACGGCAACTTCTGCCACGGCGGGGTGCGTGTAGACCGCATCTTCGACCTCGCGTGACGCCACCAGGATGCCGCCGGTGTTGATGACGTCCTTGATCCGGTCGACGACCGTGATGAAACCTTCTTCGTCCCGCACGACCAGATCGCCCGAATGGAACCAGCCGTCACGGAAGGCCTCGGCGGTGGCTTCCGGATTCTCCCAGTAGCCGTTGCACAGCTGCGGTGAGCGGTAGAGAACCTCGCCGGACTCACCGTCGGCGACATCGTTTCCGTCGGCGTCGACGACGCGGGTTTCGACGAAGAACACCGCGCGACCACAGGAAGACGGGCGATCAGCATGCTCGCTGGGCTGGAGAACTGTTGCCAGTGGGCCGATTTCGGACTGACCGAAGCAGTTGTAGAAACCGATGTCCGGGTAGCGCTCGCGCAGACGATTGAGCACGGTGACCGGCATGATCGAGGCGCCGTACTGCGCCTTCTTCAGCGAAGACAGATCGCGGGTCTCGAGGTCCGGATGGTTGGCCAGCGGTACCCACACGGTCGGCGCCAGGAACAGCGATCCGATCTTTTCGGCTTCGACGCGGCGCAGGATTTCCGGGATGTCCGGCGCCTGCATCAGACTGACCGTCGCGCCGACGGACAGGTACGGCAGCATGAAGACGTGCATGCCCGCGGAGTGGTACATCGGCATGCAGATCAGCGGGTTGTCGTTCTTGTCGAGGCCGAGCGCGATCACCGAGGACACGTACTCGTGAACCAGTGCACCGTGAGACATCATGGCGCCCTTGGGCTTCGAGGTGGTGCCCGAGGTGTACAGGAGTTGCGCCAGATCGGTCGACGTCGCACGCGGTTCGAAGACCGGCACCTCGCCTGCCTCACCGATCGTGACGACGGACAGTTCCGCGTCCCGCAGTGCGATCACGTGATCGAGATCGAGGTCGGAGCGTACCGAGTCGAGCGTCGGCGCCAATGCCGGATCCACCAACACCGCGCGGGCGCCTGACTGCGCCACGAGGTACCGGAGTTCCTCCCCCTTCAGTGCGTAATTGACCGGAACATGCACCAAACCTGCTCGTGCACAGGCAAGAAATCCGATTGCATAGGCGTCGGAGTTGGTTCCGTATGCCGCGACGCGGTCGCCGTGTTCGAGCCCCAGACCGAGCAAGTAGGCGGCGACCCGCGTCACCGCGTCGTCGAGTTCGCGGTAGGTGCGAGTGCGATCTTCGAATACGACGGCTACACGGTCGGGGTACTTGGCTGCCGAGCGCCGAAGCACTCCGTCGACAGTGTTGGTGCGTGGATCCAGGCTCATGCGCCTCAGGTTATAGGACGTCCAACTAAATCGGAAGAGCGATCGTTACTTATTGCGCCATTCGGGCTTTCGCTTGTCCACAAAGGCCTGCATACCTTCCTGAGCGTCGCAGGTCACGGCGTTGGTTGCCATAGTTTCCGCCATCGCCTCGTACGCCTGCGCTTGCGGCAGATCGATCTGGCGATAGAACGCCTGCTTACCGATCCTCACCGTCAAGGGGCTGGCCGTCGTGATCTTGGCGGCCAGTTCGCGCACCTCTCGGTCCAGGTCTTCGGGCGCGACGACGAAGTTCACCAGACCCCAGTCCGCAGCGGTGTCGGCGTCGATCGTCTGCCCGGTGAGCAACATCTGCATCGAGCGCTTGCGCCCTACTGCCCTGCTCAGCGCCACCATGGGCGTCGAGCAGAACAGTCCGATCTTGACGCCCGGCGTGCCGAAGACAGCATTCGACGCAGCAACAACCAGATCACACGACGCGGCCAGTTGGCAGCCCGCCGCGATAGCCGGGCCCTGTACTGCGGCAATCACCGGCTGCGGAATCCGCTGTACGGTCTCCATCATCTCGGTACAGCCGTCGAAGATCGCCCGCTCGTCCTCGAGGGTTCTCCCGATCATCTCCGTCAGATCGTGTCCGGCGGAGAACACCGGGCCTTCGGCGCGCACGATCACGACCCGCACGCGCTCGTCTACAGACAATTCGACAAGGGCAGCCGTCACCTCACGCATGGTCTCCGCCGAGAGCGGATTGCGCCGCGCCGGCCGATCGAGCGTCAGGAAACCGAGTCCCACCGATTCCTCGACGGAAATCTTCACTGCAGTGTCTTCTACCTGTGTCTGCGACATGTGTTCTCTCTACCAATCGAATCCGTCCCGGTCAACGAGACGAAAAGGGCGTCCACTCGCACCGCGTCGATACGGTCCGGTCAATACTTCGCCACTACGAGGAGTGCCCATGAGCACCGATGCCGCCGTCACCACTGATCTCGAAGAGATTCTGCGCGCTCAGCAGGAAGCAACTCGAGCCGCTGGTCTTCCGTCCGCGCAGACACGACGCGAGCGCATTCAACGCGTCGTCGATCTCCTGGTGGCAAACCACAAGGATCTGACCGAGGCGATCAACGAAGACTTCGGCGGCCGAATCCCGGCCTACTCGGTGATGAATGACGTTCTCGGGTCGATGGTTTCACTCAAGCACGTTCGTGATTCGCTCGAAGAGTGGATGATTCGCTCACCGAGAGCTACCGGAGCGACGCAGGACCAGTTGGGTGCCACGGCGTACGTGTCGTACCAGCCGAAGGGTTCGATCGGCATCATCGGAACCTGGAATGCTCCCCTGTTCACTCTCCTGAGCCCGCTCGCCTGCGCCCTCGGAGCAGGAAATCGCGCCGTTCTCAAACCGTCGGAGATCGTGCCCAATACTGCGGCCGTCCTGGCCGAGGCGGCGCGTCGAACTCTCGACCCCGTGGAGGTCGCGGTGGTGACCGGCGGCCCGGAAGTCGCTGATCGGCTGACGTCGCTGCCTTTCGACCACCTCGTCTTCACCGGCAGCACGACCGTCGGAAAGCTGGTCATGGCCAATGCTGCGAAGAACCTGGTGCCGGTCACCCTCGAACTCGGCGGCAAGTCACCGAGCGTCTTGAGCCGCAGTGCCGATATCAGCTCTGCTGCTTCGCGTTTGGCTATCGCGAAGTCCACCAACGCCGGTCAACTCTGTGTCTCTCCCGATCTGATCTACGTTCCGCGCGAGAACACGGAAGCATTCATCGACGCGTTCACCGACCAGTTCACGGGACTGTTTCCCACGATCGCCGACAACAAAGACATGGTCTCGATAGTCAGCGATCGTCACCTCGCACGCATCGAGGGGTACATCGCGGACGCCGAAGAACGTGGGGCACGAATCATCACCGTTCCCGACGAAGAACTCTCCGCAGACACTCGTCGTCGCCCACTGCGAATCGTGGTCGACCCTCCGACCGACGCGCAGATCATGAAGGAGGAGATCTTCGGGCCGGCCGTCGTCGTCTTGCCGTACGACCAACTCGACAACGTCGTCGCCGACATCAATTCACGACCGAAACCGTTGGCGCTGTACTACTTCGGAACCGATCTGGACGAGAAGGAATCCGTACTCGAACGCACCGTCTCGGGCGGCGTCACCATCAACGACGCGATGTCTCACCCCGGGCTGAGCGACGCACCCTTCGGCGGCGTCGGGGCTTCGGGTATCGGGCACTACCACGGCCGCGAGGGTTTCCTCGAGTTCAGTCACGCCCGAACGGTATTCGAAGCAGCGCAGCATGACCCACGCGGTGAATGGGGAATGCTCCCGCCGTACGGTGAGGGTTTCGAGCAGATGATGTTGGCTCAGGTAACGCCCTAGGGCCTCCGGCCCCGTGCGCCTTTTTGGTAGTTCGCGCTACCGGAAAGGCGCACCGGCAAGGCCGCGGCTGAGGAACTCCACCAGCTGACCCGGCTCGGTGTCCTCGGACTCGATCAGTTGGATCAACTCCTTCTTGTCTTCTACCGCAAGCGGTTCGATGCCACCGAACGTGCGCATCGTGGACCCGGCCGGAAGAACACGAGCACACACGAGGGTGCCTGGCTCGAGGTTCAGCGAGCCCCACTCGTCCGTGACCTTCACCAGATGCCCGTTACGGACGTCGCTGAGGGTCACCAACTGTCCCGGCTCCGTCGAGGCGACCTTGTACACCGAGCGCGGAATCGACAACCACTGATCGGCCAGTTCGCGTTCGTCGGCAGGCAGCAGTTCTCCGCGGCGCTCGACAAAAGCCGCGAAGATACCCGCATCGAACAAGGCAGCGTCGACGGCCAAACCACCTTCGACGGCCAGCGTCAGTGCTTCTTCGCTGTTGAACTGCTCGGCACGGATGAGCGCGAGATCGAACACGGCGTCGAAGTACTCCGGCGTGCGCGAGAACAACTGAGCCTTGACGTAGAGCCAGCTGGCCCGGTCGTCGAACGTCACCTCGGACTTACCGAGATGGCAAACCTTGAACTTTCGACCGGAACCGCACCAGCACTTGTCATTTCGTCCGAGTTCGGGGTGCTCGGCCGGGGCGTAGCGCTGAAGAACCTCGTGCAGAACCTCGGACTCGCCCCCCTCGATTCGGCCCAGCAAAGCCAGCGCGCGCGTCACATCGCTTCGATCGGCGGCCAGTAGCGCCAGATCGAAGATCGCGGGAGTCCAGTCGGGATCGAGATCGTGCGCTGATTCGTACGACGCCTCAGCGGCCAGGATCTTGCCGAGACGATCCGAAGCCTTGCCCGCCAGCCAGTGCGCTGCCGGCTTGACACGACGCGACCCTTTCTCGGCGAGAGCAGTTGCAACAGAATGCAATACGGAATCATGATCGTCGAGTTCGGACAACAGCTCCAACGCTGCCGCAGCCGCGGGCGGCTCGGCGAGGCCTGCGAAGGCCTGCGGATCCTCCTTGATCTGCTTGCGCGCCCAGTCCGAGACATCCTCGACGCCTTCGGCTTTCGCGGCCATGACCACATCGACGAAGGCGATCACCGACGCGGCTTCTTCGGGGTGCAGATTCTCGCGGACCTCGAGCATGCGGGCCCGGTTCGCCAGGTGGTATGCCTCGAAATCGAATCCGTCGACCGCAACGTAGTCACCGTCGCGGACGTAACCTGACGCCTCGAGCATCTCGCCCAGCGGGGCGGTCGGCTGACGGAACAGCGACGGCTCGTCGAGCATCAACTGCCAGACAATGGCATCGAGGGTGTCAGCACCGATGTCGGCAAGGACCGTCGCCAGGTGCTCGCCGAATCCGGGTGCGGGATCCAGTACCTCGGGGATGGTGCAGAGCGTCAGCTCACGGTCAGCGACGAACAATCCGATCAAGTCACCTGCCGAGCACTCGGCAAGGGTGTCGGTGTCGAGTAGAAAGCCTTCGTCGTGTGGGAACTCCGGATCTTCGATCCCACGATCAGCCAACAGGTCGTCGTCTATCCCGCGGTGCACGACGCTGATGCCATGAATCTCGTCGTCGTCACGATCGAGGAACACCCGCAGCATCATCAGATCGGGGTTCGCGTCGAGAACGCCGGACCTGATTTCCGCTTCGGTGAGCCGATGGGTCAACACTCGATGCTCGAACAATGTGTCGAGGGCGGCGTACCGTTCCTCACTCAAGTATCCGAGCAACGGGTCCTCGACGTACTCGACGAATTCGGTCATGTCCTCGGCTGTGCCGTGGCCGGCGTCAGCCAACAGAGTGCCCCAGTCCGCCGCTGTCTGCGGGCCGTGCTCACGCAACAACTCCATCGCGGCTTCGGCGATCAAGTCATTGGCATCCATCGGTTCGTTCACCTATCCAACTTTAACGGGGTCGACTCGATACATCGTCACCGGTCATCGGTCGAGTGATCGGCGCCTCCACGCAACTCGCGCACCAGTTCTTCGGCCTCGAGATCTTCGGAAGCGAGAACCTCGAGCACCCTCGCAGCCTGCGATTCCGTTGCCATGACCACAACACCCACCGCAAACGCGCCAGTGGGGGCCGTCAGGACCCGAGCACTGATCACATCACCTGGCTTGCCTTCGACCGAGTGAGCAACCGTGACGGTCTCCTTGGACCCACGATCGAGCAGCACGACGCCGGTGTCGGACGTTTCGATCACCTCGTACACCGACCTCCGGATTCCGAGCCACTGTGCGGCTGTCACAACTTCCGCCTCCGGAAGTAGTTCGCTGCGTCTGGCCAAGAATTCGGCAAAGATTCCACCCTCGAACAGAGCGACGTCCAGTGCCGATCCGTCGAAGATCGTGGCCGCGATCAGTTCGTCCTCGGAGAGATTTTCGTTTTCGAGATCGTCGAGCCCGGTCACGATGTCGACGAATTCGGAGGCAAACGCAAACAGGCATGCCTTCTTGTACAGCCACCGACCGTTCGCCTTGACGGATTCATCGGCCTTTCCGAGGTGGCAGACCTTGTATTTGCGGCCGGAACCGCACCAACACTTGTCGTTTCGCCCGAGTTCCGGGTGATCGGCTGGGACGAAGTCCTGCAGTACGGCGTAGAGATTCTCTTCGGTTCCGCCGTCGATCCGCCCGAGCAGTGACAGCGCCCGGGTCGCATCGCCGCGGTCCGACGCGAACTGAGCCAGCTCGAACAAGGCCGGACCCCAACCGGATTCGGCAAGGAGCGCTTTCTCGTAGTGCGCCTCCGCTTCGAGGACGCGCCCCAGCCGATCGACGGCCTTACCGGCGAGCCAATGAGCCGCCGCCCTGACCGACCGTGGCCCTCGCTCGGCCAGTTCGGAGGCAAGCGCTTCGAGGATTGCGTCGGTCACCGGGTCCTGATTCCGAAATCCGAGATCGAACACGGCCACTGCAGCACCCGGATCTGCCAGTGAGACAAAAGAGTCCGGAGCAGCGCTCACATGACGGTAGGCCCAGTCCGCGATATCGAAGTCGGCGATGACCGCGTCGGTGTATCCGCGGTCCGCCAGATCGACAAACGCAACGGCAGAGACTGCCTCGTCGTGGGTCAGGTCGTAGGTACCGGCCACCAAGGCTGTCCGAATCTGCAGGTCGTAGGCGTCGAAGTCGAATCCCCGCCGAGCCAGTAGCTCACGCTCGTGCTCGTAACCTGCCACCTCGAAGATCTCACCCAGCGGCGCAACAGGAACCGTGAAGAGTGACGGATCCTCGATCAGGAGTTGCCAGCACACAGAATCCAGGGCCTCGACTCCGTCCTCCTCGAAGAGTTCGCCGAGCGCCGGAGCAAGATCGGGTTCGTCCTCGATCTCGACCAGACGAAACGCAAGTGTTCCGTCTTCGACAGCCAAGCCGACGAGATCACCGTCGGCGCACTCGCCGAGGGTTCCGGCCGGAAGTACCACAACTCGTCGACTCCGGAAGGGAGCAGCTCCGCGTTCGGAGGCTGCTTCTTCCGCCAGGGCCACCCGGATCGCCCCGTCGTCGTCGCCGAATGCCAAGATCGGTTCCAGGTCGGGGCTCGCGTCAAGGATGTCCGACGCAATTTCGACTTCGCTGAGCCGGTGAGTGAACACGAGCCCTTCGAGGACCGTGTCGAGAGCGACGTACTTTCCGTTGGGCAGGTACCCGAGCATCGGTTCGGACAGGTACTCGAGTACATCGGCCAACTCGGTCGCAGTTCCGTACTCCTCGAGATGGGTCGCCCACTCTTCGAGACTCAGCGGGCCTTGCTCGCGCAGAACAGCCAAAGCAGCGGAGGCAATGGAACCGGCAGCGTCGTCGTCGAAATCAGTCACCCGCCAATGGTAGGCGACCTATTGCAGCCCACTGAGCCCCTCGCCCAGCACGGTCGCACCGAGGATCGTCAGGATGACCGTCATCATCACCGCGTTGTTGGCGGTCATCCATGCCTTCGCGGACGCGAGGATCTCGTCGGCACGCTTGCCGGAGAGCACCTTCACCAGGATCGGCAACGCGATGCCGACGCTCGCGATGACCGTGAAGATCACCGCGGCAACAATCTGTTGGGCAACGACATTCGTGGCGACCGCGATAGTGGCCGCACCGGATACCGCCAGCGCTGCATTCTTGGGATTGACCGCCGCGGACAAGAACGCCAACCCGAACGCCTTCCGCGGAGTCAACCCGTCGACGCTCTTCATCCACTTCGGAACTGTCGGCTCACTCCCGTTTCGCGGACGCGCGCGCCACTGCTTGTATGCCAAGCCGAACAGGACCAGACCCAACACGATTCGTACGACGCTCGACCACACGGAAGTCCGCGACGACTCCGACTCCGCAAACGAATAGTCCGCGATCACGATGGTCACCGCGACGACTGCCGAGATTCCGAGGACCCACCCGAGTAGAAAAGATGCCGCCCCTCGATGTGCTCCAGCGGTGATCATGACGAGCACGATCACCGCCATGGGCATCGAGACGAAAAGCAGGCCGAGGGCAATCGGAAGAGACAGACCGATCGCAGCTAGCACCGAAAACCTCCAGTTGAATGCACGATCGACGATCGATTCGAGGTCGAAATCACGACGTCGGAGGCAGCATGACCTCGATGAGATGCGGGCCGGGTTCCGCCAGCGCTGCGGCAAACTGTTGGGCCAACTCCTCCGCTGTGTTCGCCCGCGACGCGGGCACTCCCAACCCCTCGGATATCTTGACGTAGTCCATGTTCGGAGATGACAGATCCAGCATCGACTGTGCGACGACGCCGCCACCTTCTGCGCCGACTCGTTGCAGTTCGCCACGCAGGATGGCGTACGCGCGATTGTTGAGCAGAATCGTCGTGACGTTCAACATCTCTCGCGCCTGCGTCCACAACGCCGTGATGGTGTACATCGCGCTTCCGTCGGCTTCGAGATTGATCACCGGTCGCTCCGGCGCTGCCACAGCGGCGCCCGTCGCCACCGGGATGCCCTGGCCGATGGCACCTCCGGTGAGCGTGAGCACGTCGTGGCGCGGCGCTCCGGCAAGGGCAATCGGGATCGCCCAACCGGAAGTCGCCGCCTCGTCGGAGATGATGGCGTCGCCTGGCAGCAGGGCGCCGATCACGTCGGCCCAATTTCGAACGTCCAGAGGCCCGCTCGGCAGCGCCGGCCGATTCGCTTCCTGCAAAACAGGTTCGACTCCCGGTGCCACGAGTTCGGCCACTGCCTCCAGTGCACCGGCAACATCGTCGCCGACGCTTGCCAGCGTTGTCACCGCAGCACCCTCCGGTGCCAGATCGCTCGGTTTTCCGGGATACGCAAAGAACGAGACCGGCGAAACCGCTCCGGCCAGAACCAGCTGAGTTGTTCCGCGAAGTTGTTCGGTGGCGTGCTCGGCGAAGTATCCCAAGCGCTCGAATGACGGTAGCCCCGCACCTCGTTGAAGCCTGGCTGGAAAAGTCTCGATCAGAATCTGGGCACCGGTCGCGACCGCAATTCGGGAAGCGGCGCGCAGCCCAGCTTCGGAACAGGCTGCGCCGCCCAGCAGTAGCGTGGCGCGACCCTCGGCATTGAGCGCGCCCACCACCGAGTCGATCTGTGTTGCAGAAACTTCCGCCCGCCCCGGTATGTCCCGAGGACCCGCAAGAACTCCACCTTCGCCCCACGAGACGTCGGCAGGGAGGACAAGTGTGGCAATGCGTCCGGGCGGATTCAACGAGGCGGCAACGGCGTCGGCCGCGTCGCTACCGACGGTCGCGGTGGATTCGGAACGTCGACTCCACCCCTCCAACCATTCGGTCAGCGCATCGATGTTCGATTCGAGAGGAGCGTCGAAACCGTGGTGGTAGGTCGCGTGGTCCCCGACGATGTTCACGATCGGTGTGTGGGCGCGGCGCGCGTTGTGAAGGTTCGCCAGTCCGTTCGCCATACCGGGGCCCAGATGGAGCAGCGTCGCGGCAGGCTTTCCGGCGATCCGTGCGTAGCCGTCCGCGGCACCGGTCACGGCGCCCTCGAACAAGCCGAGTACCGCCCGCATCTGCGGAACGGAATCGAGTGCGGCGACAAAATGCATCTCGGACGTTCCTGGATTGCCGAAGCACACCTCGACGCCCGAGTCGACCAGGCTTTGGATAAGCGACTGTGCACCGTTCATTTCGATCACCTCTTCTTCATGAAAAGCTGCGAATGCTTCCTGCGCTTCATCGTGAGCAACCGAACTCCCGGTGCGTGCTCCTCGATCCGAACAGTCATCCGTACCTCCGTCGTGGCCGAGAGTCTCGATTCAAGCTACTCGGTCGGGAGTTCAGCGTTCGTAGCCCTTGCGCATATCGTCGACGATGCGTGGCCGGTCGAGCGTCGAGGGCTCCAACTCCCGCCTCGGGCGATCGCGAGGAAACACCGAGGCCGACGCCAGCGTCGGCTCGTCGAGGAACCGTAGTTCCGGCACATCAGCGGGCAGACGAAGGTCGGGTGGAGTGGATCCCGCTTGCGCGAGCACATATCCCCAGTCACCGAAGCTCGGCACGAAAACGTGGTAGGGCGAGACACTCAGTCCGACAGCCGATACCGTCGACACCGTTCGCCAGTACGCATCCGGCGTCGAGTACGGGCTGCCGGATTGGACGACCATCAGCCCGCCCGGATTCATCGCGGCAGCGGCAAGTCCGTAGAACTCCATCGAATACAAGCGGCCAAGTGCGGGGGTGTCGGGATCTGGGAGGTCGACGATCACCGCATCGAAACCCGGTTCCGGACGCTCTCGCAGCCACCGAAACGCGTCGTCGAGTACGACGTCCACCCGTGGATCCTCGAGCGCTCCCTCGTTCAGATCACGAAGACGCGTGTTGGCCAACTCGATGACTGCCGGATCGAGTTCCACTTGAACGATCTGCTCGACGCTGTTCATTCGCAGCACTTCCCGTGCAGCGAGGCCGTCACCGCCGCCCAGAATCAGCACGCGCCGGGGGTCGTTCACCAGGGCCGGATACACCAGCGACTCCGTGTACCGATGCTCGTCGACACTGGAGAACTGCAGGTCTCCGTCGAGGAACAGGCGCACGTCGTTCCCCCGCTCGGTGACGACGATTTCCTGGTACACCGATCGCTCGGCGGCCACCACGGGATCGGTGTAGAGCCGCTGCCTCGACGTGGTCTCGATGTCCGACGCTGCGATCAGCAACCATCCGATCAAACTTGCTGCCAACAGCATTGCGACGACGGCGATCGATCGTGCGCGCAGGCTGAGCTGCCACCGAAGGAGTATCAGCGCGACCACTGCCGCAGCCACGAGATTGATCATGCCGGTGAGTGCGGCACCGCGAATCATTCCCGCCCACGGCAACAGTACGAACGGCCACAGCAGACCACCGATCAATGCGCCGAGGTAGTCGGCGGCATTGAGGTTGGCCAGTACCTTTCCGGTGCTCTGTGCGTCGTTGTCGCTGCGACCGGACTGCAGGAGCGTCATCAGCAGAGGCACTTCGGCACCGACGAGGATGCCGATCAGCGCGGTCGCCGCCACCAGAATTGCTGCGCTGGAACCGAAGAACGTGAAGGTCACGTACAGCGTGACGGCACTGAATCCGCCGATCAGCCCGAGCAGTATCTCGACCGTCACGAACGAAACGGCAGCGTGTCCCAGCAGAGGTTTGGCGGCCAGCGCTCCGATACCCAGAGCCGCAACAAATCCCGCGACGATCAACGACGTCTGGGTGATGCCGCCGCCGGTCAGACTCACGCTGAGTGTCAACAGGGCCAGCTCGTAGATCAGGCCACACGCAGCGCACGCCGCAACAGCCGCAAGGAGAAGGACGCGTGCACGCGGGCCGAGCATCGTCGAACGCTCGTCAACTGTCACATCGGGATCAGCGGCAACCATCAGGTGAGCGCTGCGGCGTTCACCAAACCGATGGACAGCAAGCTCACACCCACAGCCCACGCGGCGCCACACATCTTCGGATCCTGCACCAGCGCAACCAACTTGCCGGGAAGGAATGCGTTCATCAATCGCAGCGCGATCGCTTGCAACACGATCGCGAACAGTCCGTACACCGCGGAGTCGGCGAGTCCCTGAGCAAAGCCGTCCGAACTGGTCAGGATTGCCGTCACCACGATGATCGCCAGCGCAAGATGATTGGAGGCCAACAGAATCGCAGCGTTCGGGTTCTTGTCGACGTAAACCTGGTGGCGGAGATTTCCGGGTGTCATGAGGTCGAGGACCAGGAATCCCGTCGCCAGAACCGCTGCACCGACGACGAAGTAGGCGAGGGTGCCGAGAACGCCCCCGACGAGCAATGCCGGATCCACCGTCCCGATCTCGACGGAAGTGGATGCAAAGATGTTCGTCACGCCGTTCTCCTTCTCATTGAGCATTACCGTCATTTGGCACTACCCGAGCCGCCGCTGCCACTGCTTCCACCCGCCGGGGATCCCGGGTTGAAGCCCGGTCCCAGGTACGCGTATCCGCCGCTGCGATACGTGCCGTCGATGTCCTCTACCTTGATGGTGCTGCCACCGCCCGAAGCCGAACTGACAGTGACGATGTCGTCGTCGTAGCGCAGGTATTCGTTGCCGCCGTCAGCACTTCGCGCCGCTGGTTCGTCCGCGTCGACAATCCGTGAGACGGTCGTGCCCACTGGATCTTTCGACGAGTACAACACGACGTCGCCATCCTGGGACGTCTTGGAATAGTTGTCCGCGATGAAGTCTTTGGCTCCACCACCGCACGCCGACAAGACAATTGCGGCCGCCAGCATCACCGGAGCCAACCACGTCCGCCCCCTCACGGCTGCCACCTGCTGCGTGTCTTCACGATCACTCCTGTCCCCTCCCCCGGGTACAAATGCCAACTCTGCCAACTCCACCCCTGGCGGTCTCGCACGCCATACAAAGCGGTCAAAGCCGTGTCGTCACCGGGAAAGGATCCGCAGATCCAACCGTCGTGGCCGGCGGACTCTTTCAACGACGCAGCTTCCGAGTCGAATTCGACCCGGTCCATCACCAGTGAGGAAGACTCGAACCGGTAGTTTTGCGTGGACTCCACTGCGGGCAGTAGTTCACCGCCGACTGCAAGAGCATCGCACGAAACCTGTTCGGTCAGTTTCTTTCCCGACGCCCAGGCCGTCACCACGTGCGAAGCCCCCAGCACTCCGAGGGTCAGCGTCGCGTCGGAAGTTCCGATCACCAACTCGGCGAGGGTCGGTGGCGCAGGAGCTCCCAGTACCAACCCCAGTGCCGAGGCATCCACGTCGGTCGGCTCCACGTCGAGTAGATACAGGCTCATTCCGGGGGGCCCGAGTGGATGACAGTGAGTTCGCTGCGAGTGACCGCCCGTCCCGTGGAAACCTCCCACGACTGTCCGCGCGCCCACTTCTCGAATGCAATCAGGCCGGTCTTGTCGGCGGTCGCATAGTCCGCGTATTCCATCGAGCCGGAAGGGGCCGTACCCGTCGTACCCTCGGCCGTGAACTTCGCCGTTCCACTTTCGATCTTGCGGTGAACCTTGTCGTCGAGAATGACGTCGCCGTTCGGGACCAGGTTGGTTCCTTCTCGACGCATCCAGAGAGTCATCTCCAATTCGCCCTCGTCGTCCTCGACCGTCAACCAACGACGACCGGTCGAACCGTCGAGAAGGTGCTCACGCCAGATGTACCCCTCTTCGTCGAGCGTGATGGTCCCTCGAACAACATGGTCGATACCCGCGTACGTGATGATGTCGCCGACCCCGATCTTGTGGGGGTCGTACACCTCGGGATAGTCGGCGAGCGGGTCGACGCGAGCATTCGGCTTGCCCTGGCGTCCACGCAGGACCACAAACACGACGGCAGCGATCACTACGAGTATCAGGACAACTATCAGCACGTTGGTCAACGGTTTCTCCGAAATCGTCTCGGCAGGGTTGCCGCGGGCCATACCCTACCGATCCGTTCTCAGCCTTTTCGGATGAGACTGCCGGCAATCCGGCCTGTCGCCGACCGGACAGGTCTCCAGCGCCGCGGGCAGATCGAAAGACTGCCCCGGCGCACCTTTGCGTTTACGCTCAGCCCGAGGAACTCCGCGCGAACGAAAGCCGGTCGACTGACGATGAGCAAGAACACGGAGCCGTCTGCCCGCACCGTCATGCACACACCACGATTCTGGTTGACACCATTGATAGTGGTCACCCTCTTGATGTCTGCGCTGGCAGCGTTGTACATGGGCGGAATACTCGACCCCAAGAAACACCTGGACCAGTTCCCGATCGCCCTGGTCAACCAGGACGAAGGCGACACCCTCCCCGGTGGCGACCCCGCCGACCGCAAGAACTTCGGAAACGACATCGTCGCCGGCCTCGAAAGCGGAATCGACCACCAGAAGATCGACCTGCAGCAGATCGGTATCGCCGAAGCCCAATCGCGGTTGAGCTCCGGCACGCTGTACGGCGCGATCGTGATTCCCAGTGATTTCACGAAGAGGACGATCATCCTGGCGGAGGCCAGCGTCGTCGCCGGTGACGTAGAGCAACCGATCATCACGATCTACACCAATCCTCGCGCCGGTTCCGTCTCGGCATCGCTGGTCCAGTCGATCGGAACCACAGCCCTCGCCTCGGTCAACAAGAACATGGGCGAGCAACTCACCGCCCTTGTCACCGCGCAGTTGGAAGCGGGAGGCACCGGAGCCCAGATCTCCGGAGCGAGCCGCCTGCTGCTCGAAAACCCGGTGAACGTACTCACGGTTGCCCACGATCCACTTCCCGACGGAACCGGATTCGGTTTGGTGGCATTCTATTTCGCGCTGCTGTTGGTCCTTGCGGGATTCACCGGAGCAACCGTGGTCAATTCCTTGGTGGACGGCATGCTCGGATACGCGCCTACCGAATTCGGTCCACTCTTCGTTCAGAACGACGTTGTGGGTATCAACAGGTTTCGAACGCTGCTCGTCAAATGGGCATTCATGATCGTGTTGTCCGGCATAGTCTCCGCGTTGTTCCAGTGGATCAGTCGCGCCCTCGGAATGCCGGTCACTCACGGGCTTGCATTGTGGGAGTACGGCGCGCTGGTCATCACAGCGGTGGGCATCACGGCGATGTCGGTGATGGC
Organism: Rhodococcus sp. D-46; assembly: GCF_011290655.1. NCBI lineage: Bacteria > Bacillati > Actinomycetota > Actinomycetes > Mycobacteriales > Nocardiaceae > Rhodococcus > Rhodococcus sp. D-46. The sequence continues at coordinate 304,093 of NZ_JAANTF010000006.1, forward strand.
CGCGTTCGGCTCGTTGGGCATGTTGATCAACCTGTTCGTGTTCGTCATTCTCGCGCTGCCCTCGTCCGGTGGCACCATCCCCCTCGAAGCCAGCCCCAGGTTGTATGCCTGGCTGGCGCAATTCGAGCCGATGCACCAGATCTACATGGGCACGCGATCGATCCTGTTCTTCGGCGCACGCGGTGAGGCAGGCCTGCTGCATGCCGTCTGGATGACGTTGGTGGGGCTACTGATCGGCGTCGTACTCGGCATCGTGACCACCCGTTTCTACGACCGCAAGGGCTACGAGCGCACCCATCGTCCCAAGGTGGCGTGACATGGTACCCAGCCGGGATTTGATCGAAACCTGTTGAGCCGATTCAATGTGATTGCGCGTTTCGGGAATCTTCGAGCCCCTTCCGCACGTTGTACAACTATGGCTAATTACAAAACAGTCAATCCCGCGACAGGTGAAACCGTCAGGGAATTCGATACTTTGGATGACGCCGGAGTTGAAGCCGCACTTGCGAACACGCATCGCGGCTACTTGACCTGGCGCAACAGTGCGCCACAGCAGCGTGCGGCAGTCCTGAGCAAGACCGCCGAACTGTACACAGAGCGCGCAGACGAACTGGCCCGAATGATCTCCTTGGAGATGGGTAAGCCGGTCCGCGAGGCCAAGGGCGAAGTACAACTCTCGGCCGCGATCTATCAGTGGTATGCAGACCACGGTCCGGCACTGCTCGAGGAAGAACGACTCGACGTTCCCGGGGCCGAGGAGTCGGTTGTGTACCGGCGACCGATCGGCGCTCTCATCGGCGTCATGCCGTGGAACTTCCCGTACTACCAAGTCGCCCGCTTCGCGGCACCGAATCTGATGCTCGGTAACACGATCATTCTCAAGCACGCATCGAACTGTCCGCAGTCGGCGCTGCTGATGGAAGAGATTCTGCGACAAGCCGGATTGCCGGACGACGCCTACGTCAACGTCTTCGCGACCAACGAGCAGATCGCGGACATGATCGCCGATCCCCGAGTTCAAGGTGTGTCACTGACCGGCAGCGAACGCGCCGGAACCAGCGTCGCCGAAACTGCCGGACGCAATCTCAAGAAGGTCGTCCTCGAACTCGGCGGATCAGACGTGTTCATCGTCCTCGATTCCGACGACATGGATGCCACCGTCAAGTCCGCAACCAAGGCACGTCTGTCCAATGCCGGCCAGGCCTGCAACGCGGCCAAGCGTTTCATCGTCACCGAAGATTTCTACGACGACTTCACCAACAAGTTGGCGACGTCCTTCGAATCCGTCACTGCCGGTGACCCGTTGGACGAATCCACAGTGTTGGGTCCACTCTCTTCGCAGAGCGCGGCAGATACTCTGATCGAGCAGATCGACGACGCTGTGTCCAAGGGTGCCACGCTGCTGACCGGTGGAAAGAAGATCGACGGCCCGGGCGCCTACGTTCAACCGACATTGCTCGCAGACGTGACACCGGACATGCGGGCCTACAGCGAAGAACTGTTCGGACCTGCCGGAGTCGTCTACAAGGTCAAGTCGGCCAGCGAGGCTGTGGAACTTGCCAATTCGTCGGTCTACGGCCTGAGCGGATCCGTCTGGAGCAGCGATCTCGATTCCGCCCGGTCGGTCGCTGCAGATCTCGACGTGGGAATGGCGTTCGTCAACGAGCACGGAACGACGTTGCCCGGTCTGCCCTTCGGCGGAGTCAAGCGCTCCGGAGTCGGCCGCGAGCTGGGTCCGTGGGGAATGGACGAGTTCGTCAACAAGAAGCTGCTCCGCGTCTCGAAGAAGTAGTTCGACACAGAAGTAGTTCGACACAGAAGTAGCTCGACACAGAAGTAGCTCGGCGCAAAGAAAGGCCCTGACCTCGATGGAGGTCGGGGCCTTTCCTCATAACCCACGGACCAGCAAGCGGGTCCGCTGCCTGGTCACTCGCTTGCCGGCGTGGCACCCCCACGAGTGAGGCTCCACCCGAACCTCGTCGCGATGACAGCTGACCCCCAGCCCAACAGTGCACCCACCAGTGGAGCAGCGACGGCGGTGTAGATCGCCTCGTTGGAAACACCAACCGACACGGCGGAGTCACCGACGAAGGCGAAATCGGTTCGGGAGGCGAAGGACGCCCACTCGATCAGGCCGGAGACAACAATAATCAGGAACCCCAGCAGGAAGCCGAAGCCGGCCAGCAGAACGTGAAGTGCGCGCATCCGGTCAGTCTGCCTGTAACACCCACCCAGATAAAACCGACCTGCTGGTATGACACTTTCACGAATCGCTCGAACTACCGTAGTCGCCGCTGCCCTCTGCGCGAGTGCAGCCATCTGTTCCGCGACGTCAGCTTCCGCGGACGTAGTCGACGTCACGATCCTTCCGGGTCTCAGCAGCGGGCCGACGACGTCGTACGGAGCGGGCTGCACGTATCTGGTGGTTGCCAGGACAGCAGCGTTGAACGAGCCGAACGTCTCGATTGTCGACATGAACCGAGCGTCGACCATGTTCCCGCAGGAACTGATCTGGGACACCGTCAATCCCTACTTCACCTTGCCGGTCGTACTCGGCCACGCCGTCACGCTGTGGACTCCGACTGCACCGGGCGAACACTCTCTGATGGCCTACCAGACGTCCGCGGGCGGGCCGGTCACAACGGTCGATGTCAATCCGGCGACACCGATCGGTCCGGGGTGCGTCGTCGCACCCTGATCCGCTAGCCCTCCAAGAAGTCGACGAGCACCCGGTTGATTTCATCGGCGGGAACCATCGGAATGCTGTGATGCGAAGAAGCTTTCAGCACCTCGACACGCGCTGCGGGAACCCTCTCCCGCACTGACTTCGACACGGTTTCCGCATCATGCACCCGTCCGTCTTGTGCGAGGACCACCAGCAACTCGACATCCAGTGCGCTCAAGGCCTCCTTCGAAGGACGTCGAGGCACTACGAGATCGGGTCGCGGTAGATCCGAAGTGCCCACTTCCACAAGAGACAGCCAGTCGGAGTCGATACTCAACTCACCTGTCTCCCAATCCAACAGTCGCCGTCGGCGCGCTCGCGACGGGGAGAGCAACAGCGGAAGCGCACGCAGAAGGTAGCCCGCCTTCATGCCGGAGAAACTCGAATTAGGATCGAGCAGAACAAGTTTCCCGACACGATTCGGTCGATGCAGCGCAAAGGCCAACGCAATCATTGCGCCATAGGAATGTCCGATCACATCAACGGTGCCGGCCCCGGTGCAATCGACTATCGAGTCCATCCACTCGATCAGATCGTCGACGGACTTCATCGGATCACCATTCGGAACGCTCCGCCCGGCATCGCCCATGGTGTCGACAGCAAAGACACGCCGGGATTTCGACAGCGCCCCAACATTGTCGAACCACACCGTCGAAGTGGCACCTCCCCCGGACAGAAGGATCAACGGCCGCGAGTCTGCATGCCCACAGACGTTCACATGCGTGTTACCGAACCGCCCCGCGAGATCCACACCCAGCGGTTTCTGCGGCCATTTGGTCAGTACAGCGTCGTATGCGCGATTGAAGTCCATCCCCCACCCCCATTTCTCTCGATTATCGAGATAGTAGACAATCGAGAGACAACACACCAGGGCTGGAGGCATCCTTGAGCGTCGGCGATGCAGAAGACGAAGCGATGGCGATCGTCCACTCGCTTCGCGCACTGACCGTCGACTTGAACGTGGCGGTTTCCGGCTTTGCGAACAAGTACAAAATGCACTCCACCGACGTGCGCGCGTTGATCTGCCTTCTCGATGCCGAGCGCTCGAACACATCGGCGACGCCAGGTTGGTTGGGCTCACAGCTCGGGATCAACTCGGCGTCGGTGACTGCACTGGTCGACCGGATGGTCAAAGCGGGGCACGTAGCTCGGGAGCGGGACTCAGCAGACCGTCGACGGGTGCTCTTGCAGGTCACACCATCGGCGGTCACTCTGGGCGAGAGCTTCTTCGGCCCCCTCATTTCACGCGCTGCGAGCACCGTCGGGAATTACACCGCCACAGAGCGAGCCACCATCGAGAGTTTCATCGCCGCGATGCGAGCGGACGTGGAGCGGACTCGAGTCGATAGGGAGCCCTCCCTGTGACTCGCATACTTCCCGCGGGAGAACGCGCATTGCTCGTGGACTTCGATTCCGAAGCTGGCGTTCTCGCGTTCACCGAAGCACTGACGCGTAACACCCCGGTCGGGGTCGAAGACTTCCTCCCCGCAGCTCGCACGGTCCTGGTCACGTGCACCCCGGCGGCAGATCTCACGTACGTCCGAAAGCGCTTGAACGATCTCGAGCAGACCGATTCTGCCGCGACCACAGACGAGCATTTCGAGATGGATGCACTCACCATCGCCGTCAGGTACGACGGGCCCGACCTCGACGACGTCGCACAGTCACTTGGTATGAGCCGATCCGAGGTGGTTGCGGCCCACACCGGGGCAATGTGGCGTTGCGCCTTCATCGGATTCGCACCCGGCTTCGCCTACCTGACTTCAGGCGACACTCGGCTCGACGTTCCGCGTCGAACGCAATCACGAACCGCTGTGCCTGCCGGTTCCGTCGCCCTGGCCGCTGGATACAGCGCGGTCTACCCGCGTGCATCACCGGGTGGCTGGCAGATCATCGGGAGCACCGATGCCGTGATGTGGGATCTGAACGCCACACCACCGGCCACCGTTCAGCCCGGCAGACGCGTGCGCTTCGTGAACGAGGAACAACGATGAACGGCCTCGAGATACTCGACACCGGGCCGCTGAGCCTGATCCAGGACCTCGGACGGATAGGTCATCTCCGCTCGGGTGTCGGGGTTTCCGGTGCGGCGGACAGGCGATCTCTCAGGCTTGGCAATCGGCTCGTCGGCAACAACGAGGGCGCAGCCGGTGTCGAGGTCCTCCTGGGTGGGCTGAGTCTTCGGGCGCAGCAACCGACAACGATCGCGTTCACCGGTGCGCCTGCACAGGCCTACCGCGACGGCATTCCGGTCGGGCATTCGAGCGTGATCGATCTGCGGGCTGGGCAGACCGTCCGCCTGGACTACGCACCGAGTGGACTGCGGACGTATCTGACCGTCCGAGGCGGCATTGTGGTTCCCGAGATCCTGGGATCGCGCAGCACCGACACGATGTCCGGGATCGGTCCGGCGCCTCTCGAGCCTGGTGTTTTTCTCCCGATCGGGCCATCGCCGACCACGTTCTCAGCCGTCGACCTCGCACCGGTGCCGCCGATGGCAAACGAGACTCTCGCCATTCGAGTGGTGTTCGGTCCTCGCGCAGATCGATTCACCAACCCCGAAACACTCCTCCATGGCCGATGGGCGATCTCGACCGACTCGGACCGAATCGGCGCACGCGTCGATCGCGTCGGCGCCGACGAACTACTTCGAAGAACAGACGACACCGAACTGCCCACCGAAGGCGTGGCACTCGGATCGATCCAGGTCCCACCCAGCGGCCAACCTGTCGTGTTCCTCGCCGATCACCCCATCACCGGCGGCTATCCGGTGGTGGGAGTGGTCGCGGACGCAGATATCGACCGACTCGGCCAAGCCCGCCCGGGTCAGCACATCCGGTTCGTCAGGGCCTGAGCACGCCGAGCGATGGCGTGTCGGACCCAGCCGTCACACTGATGTCGTGCGAGTTGTCCTGGTCCCCGGTAGTACGACGTCCACGGGAGCTGTGACGGCAACTGTCCTACGGACCGATCCCGCTGGAACGCCGCTCGCCGATCCCGTCGAATACCCCGACTTGATCGCAGCGGTACGCACCATCGAGGAAGCCGAGCACCCGCGGTGGGTGTGGCCGAGTACGGCGACCGTGTACCCACCTCTACTGCGGGCAGGCGTACGGGTTCAGCGGTGCCACGACATCTCCCTGACCCGCGCGATACTCGGAATGCGCGCCGGCAAACCGTCACCGCCCGCTGAGGAGTTCGACGACGATCGACTCGGACTCTTCGACACTGCACCCGTTCTCGATCCCCTCGCCGTCGTCACCGAATTCGCCGAGCAGCGCGCAACCATCGGCGCGGACGCTCGACTGGACTTGTTGATCGCAGCAGAATCGGCCGGCGCTCTCAGCGCCGCCGAGATGACGCACACGGGCCTTCCGTTCTCGACGCAGAAGCATCGTGAACTCCTCGAAGAACGGCTGGGGCCGCGGCCGACGGGATACGACCTCCCCGCTCGTATGCAGGAACTTGCCGCACAGATCAGTGAGGTCTTCGGGCGCACCGTCAATCCTTCGTCTTCGGTGGAGATCACCGAGGCGTTCGGGCGTCAGGGCATCGAACTTCCGTCGACGCGCAAGTGGTTTCTGCAGGAGATCGATCATCCGGCTGTGCCGCTACTCCTTCGTCATCGCGAACTCGCCAAGCTGTACAGCACCAACGGTTGGCAGTGGATGGACAGTTGGGTGCGGGGAGATCGATTCCGTCCGATCTACGTTCCCGGTGGTGTCGTGTCCGGCAGGTGGGCGAGTCGAGGCGGCGGGGCCCTCCAGATTCCGAAGACAATGCGCTCGAGCGTCGTCGCCGATCCGGGCCACGTGTTCGTCGTCGCCGACGCCGGTCAGCTCGAGCCCCGAATTCTGGCCGCCATGTCCGGCGACCGCCGCATGATGGCCGCCGCCGGGGACGACGACCTGTACGCACTTGTCGGTGCCGAAGCCTTCGGCGGTGATCGCGCAAAAGCCAAGGTCGCAATCCTCGGAGTCCTGTACGGGGCGACGGCGGGTGAAGCCAAAGCACTGCTCGTCTTGTTGCGGAAGCGATTCCCGGTCGCCGTCGAGTACGTCGAGCAAGCTGCCAAGGCAGGTGAGCGCGGCGAGGTGGTGAAGTCACTGCTCGGCCGGGCCTGTCCCCCACCGTCTCCCGACTTCTACTCCCACGGCGACGCTCACGCCCGCGGTCGTTTCACGCGCAACTTCGTCGTGCAGGCGACTGCGTCCGAGTGGGCGCTGTGCCTCCTGGCCGACCTCAGGCGCCGCCTCGCCGAAGATCCGGACGGCGAGTTGGTCTTCTTCCAGCACGACGAGGTAGTCGTGCATACCCGCAACCCCGAAACCGGTACCGCGCACGTGCTGGCCGCAGCTGCTTCGGCAACTCGATTGTTGTTCGGCGACACAGTCGTCCGTTTTCCCATGGACGTCGCAGCCCGCGAGACATACGGCAAAGGCACTTCGTAGCGTCGTCAATTCCACGCCAAGTGGTTCCACCGCGCCCGTATTGCGTGTTCTACTGGAAAATGTTGCTTTGTTGGTGCTGGTCGACTGCGTTCGAGGAGAACCATGACCAAGCTGGACACAACTGACGCAGAACGGAACGAGCGCGGAGCCGTGAAGCGCCTTCGCGTGCCGATCTTCACCGTGATCGCCCTTGCGATCTTCGCCTTCGTCACAGGCGGATTCGGCGGTTCTTTCCAGGGCAAACTCGCCGAGGTTCAAAAGAACGACAACGCCTCGTACCTCCCGAGTTCCGCCGAATCGACAATCGTCAGCAACCAATCCGCGAACTTCCTCGCAGTCGAGACGATCCCTGGATTTGTTCTGTTCCATCGAGATTCGGCCCTCACCGAGGCGGACAAATCTGCAATCAACTCGGCCTACGGCGCCATTGCCGGCATCTCCGGGGTAGACGCCGACGGTATGCAGCCCACTCAGTACTCCGCCGACGGCACAACTGCGTCGATCTTCGTGCCACTCGTCGCCAAGGACGGAGACACATCCGTGGCAGGCGATGTCCTGGCGACCACCGAGCAGAACGTCATCGACGCAGCAAAACAAGCAGCTGGTGATGTCGAGGTACTCCCAGCCGGGCCAGGTGGGCTACTCGTTGCGTTCATCGACGCCTTTGCCGGTCTGGACGGAGCGCTCCTTGGCGCGGCACTCCTGGTCGTGATCCTCATCCTGCTTGTCGTGTACCGATCGCCGGTGTTGTGGTTCTTCCCGCTGTTCTCCGCGCTCCTCGCCATCGGTTTGTCGTCGATGGTGATCTATTTTCTCGCGAAAGCCGAATTACTCACTCTGACCGGACAGTCTCAAGGCATCCTTTTCGTGTTGGTGATCGGTGCCGGTACCGACTACGCCCTACTCTTGATCTCTCGCTATCGCGAAGAATTGCACACGTATCCCAACCGCTTCGACGCGATGATCAAGGCCTGGCGCGAGTCTGCGCCGGCCATCACCGCTTCGGCTGTCACCGTGATTCTCGGTCTGCTTTGCCTGACGTTCTCTCAACTCAACTCCAACAAGAGCCTCGGACCCGTCGCCGCCATCGGGATCGCCTGCACCTATCTGGTGATGATGACGTTCATGCCGGTCGCTCTGGCCGCCACCGGACGGTGGGTCTTCTGGCCGCGCAAGCCCAAGGTCGATCACGCCGCAGACCTTACGACGCACGGGATGTGGGGCAAGATCGCCGAGGCCGTCGGTAGCAAGGACCGCCCACTGTGGATCGGCGCCACAGTGTTGTTGATCATCCTGTTCGCGGCCGGGATCGGCAGTCTCAAAACCGATGGCCTGACATCCACCGAAAGCTTCACCAATCGTCCCGACGCCGTTGTCGGACAAGAACTCTACGACTCGAAGTTCGATCCCGGAGCCGGCGCACCGGCCGTGATCACCGCAAACGCCGACCAGGCCGACGCCGTCATCAAAGCAGCCAGCGGCGTCGAAGGTATCTCGCAGGATCCCGGCGCCGTCTGCACCCAGGTGGACGTCGCAAAGGTCAGCGATTTGATCAAGACCAACCCCGCTGCCGTCGCACAAGCCGCCGCTGCGGGTTGCGCCCCTGCGGCTTTCACCGTTGCACCGATCGACGGCCGAACCATGATCAATGCAACCCTCGCCGACTCCTACGATTCGCCGCAGGCACTCGAAACTGTCAAGCGACTGCGGACTGCCGTCCACGACGTGCCCGGCGCCGACGCGCTCGTCGGGGGCAGCACGGCCACCACCCTTGATGTCCAGGCGGCCTCGGTCCGCGACAGAAACCTGATCATCCCGATCGTGTTGGTGGTGATCTTCCTGGTTCTGGCCGCTTTGCTCCGCGCTCTGCTGATCCCGGTGATTCTCATTGTCACCGTGGTGCTTTCCTTCGCGGCGACCCTCGGTGTGAGCGGATTCTTCTTCACACACGTATTCGGGTTCGCCGGGGCGGATCAATCGTTCCCGCTGTTCGCCTTCGTCTTCCTCGTCGCACTGGGTATCGACTACAACATCTTCCTGATGACCAGAGTCCGGGAGGAGACCGGAGAATTCGGCACCCGTGCAGGTGTACTGCGCGGTCTTGCGGTGACGGGCGGTGTGATCACCTCAGCCGGAATCGTCTTGGCCGCAACATTTGCCGTACTGGGCATCCTGCCACTGGTCTTCCTCGCCGAGATCGGATTTGCCGTGGCCTTCGGCGTGCTGCTCGATACGATCATCGTGCGCAGCGTCCTGGTGCCGGCACTCTCTCACGACATCGGGAAACGTATTTGGTGGCCGTCCGAACTGGCGCGCGCGAAAGACTGACCGACTACAGAAACGCTTCCTTGGTCCACAGATGAAAGAGCGCGTAGGCTCGCCAGGGTCGCCAGCGCTCGGACAACGCTGCGGCTTCTTTGGCCGTCGAGACCCCCAGCGCACGTTTCAACACCAGATCATCGGGTACGAATGCGTCGCGATCACCGAGAATCCGGACGGTGAGATAGTCAGCGGTCCACGGTCCGATTCCCTTTAGCGCCAACAGCTCTCGCCGAAATTGGACAGGATCCGCATTCCAGGAGAGGTCGAGGCCGTTCGCTGCCGCAGTTGCCAGCGTGTGCACTGTTCTTGCGCGCGCTGTGGTCAATCCGACGGCTTTCTGTATGCCCTCGGTTGATTGCGCTGCAACCATGTCCGGATCAGGGAAGGCAAGAAAATCCCCTTGCACCGGCGCTCCGAATGCGCTGACAAAACGACCACCGAACGTCCTCGCCGCGCCGAGCGAAACCTGTTGTCCCAGAACGGTGAGCACTGCGGTCTCGAACCCGTCCACCGAACCGAGCACACGCAATCCTGGACGGGCGGCAACAAGTGGGGCCAACAACTCATCACTACCGAACGCTGCTTCGACAGCAGTGTGATCGGCGTCGAGGTCGAGCCAACGGCGCACGATCACCTCCAGCACTGCGGAATCCGCTACCGGCACATCGGAATCCACGACGACACCGTCGTCGGTCCACGACACCGACACGACAACGGGTCCGGAAGGCAACGGTACGACTCTGGTGTGAACACCGTCGTCGTGACGCTCGAGGCCTGCGACGCAGTGAGCCCGCAGGGCACCGGTGAGCGGTTCGACTGCATAGGGCGCCTGAAAGCGCAGCGTCACTGCGCTCACCGGCCGGCTTCCAGATCCAGCAGAATCGCTTTCAGTTCGGGGCCACCCGCGTACTGCCCGAGGCTGCCGTCGCTGCGCACCACCCGGTGACACGGGACCACCAACGGCAGCGGGTTCTTTGCACATGCGGTCCCTACGGCACGCACCGCACGTGGGCTTCCCGATGCTGCCGCGACCACCGAATAGCTTGCAGTGTGGCCGTATTCGATCTCGGGAAGATGACGCAACACTTCGCGTCGGAACCCCTTCGCGAGTTGGAAGTCCAAGCGCAGATCGAATTCTCGACGCGCACCGGCAAAGTACTCGTCCAACTCGCGAGCGACAGCGTCAAGCCTGCGCGGATAATGAAGCACTCGGGGACTTACCGTGTCGGCCAACCGTTCCAGAACGAGGTCGTGCCCTTCGACTGCAAAGGCAACCCGCACCAGGCCGACATCAGTTGCCGCCAGCAGCAGCTTTCCGACCGGCGAATCGACGGTTCGATATGCCACGTCGATCAATTCGGCTTCAGACGCCTGCGCAGCCAGGCGCGCCCGTAGGCGGATCATGGCGTCGGCGTCAACGGCTGGAAGTGCCTCGAACACATCGTTACTCATGAGTGACTCCCTTCCGCAGCGGTAGCGGACAAGTAGGTTCTTCGTAGGGTGGCGATACCGTCCGCACCCGCGCGTCTGGCGGCTGCCGGCGTGTTGCCGAGGATGTCCGCGATCTCTGCGTACGGCAGCCCACCCAGAAAGTGATAGGCGACCGCCGCACGTTGTTTGAGTGGTAGTTGTTCGAGTGAGTCCCAGAGTTCGTGATCCCACGTGCCCGGCACGCCGATTCGCGTCGGCAACTCCGGAACGTCGTCTGTCGGCACCGCCACGCGGGCACGCACTCGGGTGATGTCGATCGCCTTGCGGTGCGCGATGGTGACCAGCCAGGCTTCGATGTTCGCGTCCGGGTTCAGATCCGGGTATGCCCGCATCGCCGCGATGAACGTCTCGGACCACGCGTCCTCGGCGTCGACGGGCCCGACCACCGCGCGGCAGACACGGAGGACCACTGCACCGTATTCGGTCACGACGTCTTCGAACGGTTTGAGTGTCACGACCGGTAGACGTTCCCGATCACCGAATTGTGAGCCGAGCGCATCAGAAGAGGACATCCGATTCGCCGCCGTGCTCGCGGTCGAGCAGGAACCGCTTACGTTCGAGGCCGCCGGCGAAACCGGTCAGACTTCCGTCGCTACCGACCACGCGATGACAGGGAACGATGATGCTGATCGGATTCTTGCCGTTTGCCGCGGCGGCAGCACGGATCGCAAGCGGGTTACCCAAAGTTTGCGCGAGCTCCATGTAGGTCCAGGTTTCGCCGTACGGGATCGTTCGCAAGGTGTCCCACACCCGCTTCTGGAACTCGGTACCCACGGGCGCCAGCGGCACGGAGAACTCCGTGCGATCACCCTCGAAGTACTCGGTGAGCTGCGATTCGACTTCACCGAAGACCGCCGAGGAACGATCACCGAACGTGGACTCGTCCGGCTTGTGGCGATGCTCCGCCATGTACAGACCGCAGAGGTCGTCACCTGCTGCTACCAGCGTCAACGCTCCGATCGGCGAGTCGATCACAGTGTGCGTACGGATAGCCGTCATGTCTCGATCCTTCCAGGTTGCGCGGTGCGGCAGGCAGCGGGTGAATTGATTGTCCGCGCCGGCACCGACACCTCGAAGACGCCGCGGGCCTCGTGAATGTGAGATTTACCTGTACTTTGACGTCACATCAGGCAGTATCGAGGGATGGCTCTAGTTTTGCCCGGCAGCTCCACCGTCGTCCGCTCCGTCGGCGACGTGGTGCACTGGTCCCTGTCCACGGTCGCTTTTGCGGTCACCCTGCCCACTCGACTCGAGGCGCTCCTCTTCTCGGTCGAGAGGTTGGTGGCGCGCATCAACCAGATCGCCGACAACGCCGACCGCGTCGTCATCGGAGCTGCCGCCGTGACCGTTCGCGCTGAGACACTGGTCGAGGCCGTCGAGCAGACGTCGGACATCGCGGGACAACTCCTCGAGATCTACGAGCCCATCGCCCTACAGCTCGCGCCGCTGGCCGCCAGGTTCGCCGACGATCTTTCCGAGGCAGAGGTCAGCGCCGCGATCAAGCTGATCGACCAACTACCGGAGCTCACCGACCGGGTGGCCGCGGTGTTGCCCATCCTCGGAACCTTGGACTCCGTCTCGCCCGAGATCCACGAACTCCTCGGAGTGGTCAAGGACCTGCGGCAGGCGATCGTCGGGGTGCCTGGCTTTCACTTCTTTCGCAAGCGGGGCGAAGCCAAGCTGGATTGAAATTTCAGGCGGAGTAGCCGTTGGTCCCGGCCCGCGCCATGACGACCTTCGGAACGACCGCTCGAGACGAGAGCTTGAGCAGACCGTCCACCAACTCCACGATGTCGTCGACCTTGATCATGGTGTCCGGTGTGATCCGATCGTGTGTCCATGCCGACATGTCGGTGTCGACGTAACCGGGAGCGATGGCCGTCGCACTGACGCCGTTTCCGGATTCCTCGGCGTTGAGTGCCTCGACCATCGAAATCAGCGCAGCTTTGGTGGCTCCGTAGACGGCCAGGCCGCTCTCGGCATACACACCGGCCATCGAGGCGAGAGCGATCACCTTCGCTCCGCCGGCAAGGTCCGCGTCCGCCGCTGTACGCAGGAGCGGCAGCGACGCTTGCAATAGTGCAAACGGTGTTCGGAGATTGACGGCAACGGTCTTGTCGAAACGTCGCATCGGGTAATCCGCTACTCGCCCACTGGTTCCCACTCCGGCGTTGAGGACGAGAGCCCTCATGGAGCCGAATCGCTCATTGTGTGTGGCGACGAGTGCTGCGGCGAAGTTCTCGTCCGCCATGTCGCCGGCCGAGACGACGACGTCCGGCGATCCGGCGCGGGTAAGTTCTTCGGCGACAACGGCGAGCCGCTCGGTATCACGCGCCGTGATGGTCAGCCCGTACCCTTGCGAAGCCAAGCGTGTTGCGATGCCGAGCCCGATTCCCTTGGAGGCGCCGGTGACCAGTGCTGATCGAGTCATTCGAATTTCCCTTGCAGTGCGTTGAGTCCGGCCGAGATCAGTTCCGGCACAGAAGATCCAGCCTTGTCGAATCCCCCGCCGACGGTGGCTCCTGCCCGGAATCGGTGATCGATGCCCTGCGCCACGACGGCGAGTTTGAAGAACCCGAGCGCCATGTAGAAGTTCCAATGCGCCAGTTCACGACCCGAAACGGACGAATACCGTTGCGCCAGATCGACAACGGACGGTAGCGACGGGCTCGTCCACGCAGCAGGCTCACCCAGAACCAGATCCAGCGCGGGATGCCGATAGACGCACATCATCGCGATGTCCGCCAGCGGATCTCCCAGCGTCGACAGTTCCCAGTCCACCACTGCGGCAACCTTGGTGACGTCGTTCGCCGCGAGAATCGTGTTGTCGATCCGGTAGTCGCCGTGCACGATCGACGAAGCCGATTCCGCCGGAATCAATTCCGCGAGGCTCGACGCCAACCTGTCCACATCGGCCGAGTCCTCGGTCTTGACGCGTGACCATTGACCGGCCCACAACTTCACCTGGCGGGCTACGTAACCGTCGGGTCGGCCGAGTTCGCCGAGACCCACTGCGTTGTAGTCGACGTCGTGCAGGGCAGCGAGAACACGCACCAACTCGTCGGTGCACTGCGTGACCAGCTCTGCCGGAACAGCTTCCAACTCGGTTTTGGTTCGGATCACTTGACCGGTGACGAACTCGACCACCGTGAACGACGCACCCATCACCGAGGCGTCCTCGCACAGCACGACGGTCGGCGCGACCGGCACGGCAGTGTTCTGCAACGCCGAGGTGATTCGGAACTCACGCGCAACGTCATGCGCCGACGGCGTGAGGCCGGCCGTGGGTGGACGACGCAGAATCCACTTCGAGTTGTCGTCGAAGATTCCGTAGGTGAGATTGGATTTGCCGCCTGAAATCAGTTCGGCTCGCAACTCACCGCTCACCTCGACGCCTGCGGCTTGCAGATACTTGTGGAGCGCCGCGAGATCGAGTCCTGGAAAGTCCGTCACTTCGACTCCTCCCGAGCAGCGCGCTTCGCAGCTCCGACAACACGTTTCGCAATTGCCCAGCGATGAACCTCGGACGGGCCGTCGTAGACGCGGAAGGGACGCACTTCGCGGGACAAGCGTGCCAGCGGCAGATCGCCGGACACGCCCATTCCGCCACACATCTGAATGGAGCGGTCCACGATCCGGAAGATTGCCTCGGCAGCGTAGGTCTTGGCGATGGACGTCGCGTTGCTCGCGTGCCCGCCCTGATCGAGTTCGAAGCAGGCCTGCACCAGAAGTGCGCGGCTGGCTGCGATGTCGATCTCGTTGTCGGCGACCATCTTCTGGATCATTCCGAGATCACCGAGTTTCGAGCCGAAGCCTTCTCGTTCGGCAACTCTGGCCACGGCGACGTCGTGGCCGCGGCGCGCTGCACCGAGCCAGCGCATCACGTGCGTCATGCGGGCGGGACCGAGGCGAACCTGCGCGTAGGCGAAACCTTGATCGACCTCACCGAGAACAGCCTCGTCGGGTACGAAGAGATCCTCGAACGTGACCTCGCAGTGCCCACCGATCATGGCCTTGTCGAGGGTGTCGATGTGTCGACCCACTACCAGGCCGGGAGTGTCCGTCGGCGCCAGGAACATGGTCGCTCCGCCGCGCTGCCCGGGCTCGCCGGACGTGCGCGCCATGATGATGAAGAACCCGGCGCCGTCGGCGCCGGTGATGAACCATTTCTTACCGTTGATCTTCCAGCCACCGGGGACTTTTTCGGCGCGGGTGTTCAAAGCCGAGGGATCGGATCCCGCTCCGGGCGCGGGTTCGGTCATGGCGAATGCCGACCGCATGTCCCCGCTTGCGAGCGGCGCGAGGAACTGCTGCTTCTGTGCTTCGTTCGCCACGTGGGCCAGCATGTGAACGTTGCCCTCGTCCGGCGCCGCGATGTTGAGCGCCGTCGGCCCGAATAGCGAGTAGCCGGCTTCCTCGAAGACCGGCGCGCGATCACTCATGTTGAGTCCGTGTCCGCCGTACTCGATCGGCGCATGCGGGGCGAAGACACCGGCTTCTTTTGCTGCCGACTGCATCTCGATGCGGATTGCATCGCCACCCGCTACAGCGATGTCACCGGCGTGTTCGTCTTCGATGGGGAGCACTACGTTGCGCGTGAAGTCGCGCGTCTTCTCGATCAGCGCCACCACCTCGGGCGCGTACGTCAGATCGATTGCCACCAGCCACCTCCGAAAGAACATCCCGACCGAGCGATCGCTCGGTATCAGCACTCTCGCACACGCCGACGCGTCGGGTCAACAATCCTCGAGCATTGCCTCGCCCTGATCGAGCCGGCCGGCAACCACCATGTCGCGGTACAGATCGTCCTTGTCCATGAGCTCGTCATGGTTGCCGATGTTGCGGATCCGACCGTCTTCCATGACCACGATCCAGTCGGCGTCACGCACCGTCGAGAGCCGGTGAGCGATAGTCACCACGGCCCCGGTGCGCGCACGTTCGTTGATCGCGTCGACAATCGCGGCTTCGGTGAGCGTGTCGACCTGGGCAGTGGCTTCGTCGAGCAGAAGCAAAGCACTCGGCCGCAGAACTGCGCGCGCCATCGCGATCCGCTGACGTTGGCCGCCCGACAGCGAAGTGGCCGTCAGAGCGGTGTCGAGTCCGTTGGGCAGGGCCTCGATCGCGTCGTCGAGCCGGAGCAAGCGCAGAACGGCCTGGACTTCTTCGTCCGTCGCATCGGGATGGCTGAAGACGACGTTCTCCCGAATCGTTCCGGGCACCACCGGTGTCTCCTGCTCCACGTATGCGAGACTCTCGCGCACAGCGCGGTGATCGAGCGCGTCGTAACCGACTCCATGCAGGAGAACCTCACCCGATCGCGGTTCGACAAATCGCAGCACGGTCGAGAGCAAGGTCGTCTTTCCTGCACCCGACGGGCCGACGATGGCCATGTGCCCACGCGTCGGAATGACCAGCGAGACATCGCGCAACGCCGGCTGGTTCGATCCGTGGTAGCTCACGGTGACGTCGCGCAACTCGATCAGCGGCGCGGCAGCGTTGGTTTTCGCGACCACGTCCACGACCTCGTCGTACTGCTCGGTGGGCAACGACTGCATCTCGCGAATCCGGATAGCTGCCGCGATTCCCGACTGAACGGAGGTCACGTTCTGCGCAAGCTCCGACACCGGCCCCATCAGGGTGAAGGCGTAGAGCAGAAACGCGATGAGCGTCGAGACTGCCATTTCGCCGTCGGCGACTCGCCAGGCACCGAAGCCCAGGATGGCAATGATCGATCCTTGAATGGCGGTCCACGCGACAGTCCACGCGGTTGCCGACACTCGCACCGCCGTGATCGCATGCTTTTTCGCATCGGACGCATTGTTCGTCACCAGAGCCCCGACGCGATCCTCGGCGAGGGAAACCTTGACCGTCCGGATCGCACGCAGGCCACCCTCGAGTACGCCGCCGAGCTGACCGAGCGATTCCTGGGTTCGCGCTTCGGCTGCGGAAATCCGAGGCATCAGAACGGCAAAGAGTATGGAGGCGAACACGATTGCCACCATGGTGACGCCCAACAACGGCAGATCCAGTACGCCCATCAGAACAATCGTTCCGATGGTCAACGCGGCTGCGTTCAGAATATTCACCGCGGCCGACGACGCAGCCTCACGCAGCAGCAAGGTGTCAGACGTGACCCGGGTGACCAATTCACCCACGGATCGCGATTGCAGCGAAGGTACGGTCGCCGCCAGGAATCGCTTCACCAGCGACGACCTGGCGTCGAAGACAACCTTCTCGGCGGCGGTTCCGAGAACGATCCACTGAGCACAACCGAGCACGGCACCGACGATCAGAAGGACGACGAGCGTGAGGATAGGTCCTTTCAGCGACGCACCGGTATCGAGGGTGTCGAGAACCCACTTGGTGACCATGGGCGTTGCCAGCGTCGCCGCGGAGCCGCACAGCGCCAGTACCAATCCGAGAAGGAGCGACGGCAGATGCGGTCGAGCGAACTCCGAGAGGACGCGGAGATTGCTCCATTTCGGTGCGGGCTGAGAAGCGTCGGATTCAAGCATGAATTTATGGAACACGAATGTTCCATAAAGGGCAAGAGAAATTCCGATTCGGAAACACTGGATACCGAAACCGGACACGGCTACGCTTCGGATTCGTGACAACGATCCACAGCGCACCAGAACAAAGCGCGACCCGCGAGCGCACACGGAAGGCCATCCTCGATGCTGCCGTTTCGGTGTTCGCATCCAAGCCTGCTGCGACCCTCAGCGAGATCGCTTCGGCCGCAAAGGTCGGCCGGACCACTTTGCACCGCTACTTTCCCGAACGGTCAGACCTGGTCGACGCAGTCGCGGCCGAGGCCACCCGCGCCGTCGGAGAGGCAGCAGCAGCAGCTCGACTCGGCGAGGGTACCGGAGCCGAAGCACTGGTTCGCCTGTGCCATGAATACTTCGAACTGGCCGACCTCTTGACGGTCCTGTTCTTCACTCCCGGTGTGTATCAAGAAGATTCGTTTGCCGAGTCCGCGTCGAACGACGACTCAGTCACCGATGCCATCGAGCGCGGACACTCCGACGGTTCCATCGACCCCGACATGGGTTCGGACTGGGTGCAGAACCTGCTGTGGTCGCTGCTCTACACGTCGATGGACTACGTGAACCGCGGTTCCGGGACGCGACTACAAGCCTTGGATCTGACGGTTCGCAGCCTCCGCCGCGGAATCGCCCCCGATCCCGCGGTCTAGGTTGTCGGCTGCTTGAACAGCGGCACGCCGTTTGGTCACGCCTAGTTTGCGGTAGATCGAGCGAATGTGAGTCTTCACAGTGGGATAGGCGATGCCGAGGTGCGCAGCGATCTCGTCTGCAGTCATCGTAGTTCGCAGAAAAGTGAGGATCTCTTTCTCACGTTCCGTCAGGACTCCGGCGAGCTTGGCAGAGAGCTGGCCCCGTTTTTCCAGAATCGTGCGTAGGAGCTCCTGGTGTCTCGACCCCTGTGTTGCGTGCGCGTTCAACAGATCGACGATTACCGGATCGCCGCTCAGAAATGGGGCGAGAATCCGCTCGGGGATTGCTTCCGCCAGCGCACGATCCAACTGCTCGTGCGCCTGCGGTCCACGCCCGGCGACGGAGCTCAGGGCGGCAGACGTGACAAGGGTGCTCACCAGCGCATATCGCGGCAGCGCGGCCGAGGTTGCCAAGCGAAGCGCTTGAGCCGACGGTTCCGGATCCCCCATGACTCGGTAGAGCTCCGCGAGAAGCGCGTGAGCGACCGCAGCACCTGTTCTGGTCAGCGTGGGCATTGCGATGCGGCGAGCTTGCTCGTCCTGTCCTTGAGCGTGGGCGAGCCAGGCCGTGGTGACGCGCCGCAGCGTATCCCAAGGAATGCCGTGCTTGTCCGCAGTGCTCACGCCTCGCAGCAGACGAGCGGCGTTGTGGTACCGGTCTTCCCGGTTCAGAGCGATCAGGCTCATTACCAGGTACAGACGGGCGAGCGCCTCGAAGTTGGTTCCGGGACTGCCCTCCTCGATGATCGAGTCGAACTGAGCGATCGCCTCCTCGAAGTCACCACGCCAGTAGGCGATGCACCCTCGATTCGACTGTGGGAGACCGCCTTCGAAGCGTTCCCAGTCGGACGCCACCTCTCGAGCAGGAAGGCCGTCGAGGATCTGTTCGGCTTCGGTGAATATCCCTGCGTGGGTGAGCGCGAAAGCCAAATTGGATTGTGCGAGACGCAACGTCTCCGTACGCGACTGCAACTGCGCCTCGTCGCCGGCCGAGCGAAGTAGCGCGATGGCACGAGGAAGGTCACGACGAAGCCTGATCTCGGTCCACCCGAGGAGGAAGAGCGCGGACGGGTAATCATCCTCGGGCTCACACTGGGCGAGCGCGTGGCGAGCGCGATCGGCGATGACGGCCTTGGTCGAGGTGTCCGGAGCGAGCAGCAGGTCGGTGAAGCAGACGACAAAATCGTCGGACGCCACCCGCAGACCCTGCCCGCGGAGAAACTCAGCGCCGTACGGATCACCGCTGAGATCGCGGCAGCACGCCCGTATCAGCAGGATGTGCGGATCGTGGGGATCGGGATGAGCAAGGCAGAGCTGCTCGAGTTCCCTGGTGTGAGATTCGAGAATCAAACGAAGCCAGTTTTTCCGCAGGACTCGTCGAGCCTGCTCCGCCTCACCAGAGGCGAGTGCGTCACGCACGGCTTCGATCATGTGTCGAAGATACTCGAGACGTTCGATGTCCGTGGAAATCCGGTCTCATCCGCTTCGGATGAGACCGCGATCGAAGCCTGCGGAAACCAGTGAGAATTGCCGGAATCAACCGAAATGCGCTAGTCGGCGGAATCCCGGTGCGCAGGCCTGACACGAAACGGATAAGACACATGAGCTTCTGGGAAAGCCTCGGCTGGATGCTGTGGGCAACCGTCTTCATCGGATATCTCTTCGCGCTGTTCGCGATCATCGCCGACCTGTTCCGCGACCACAAGCTCAGCGGTTGGTTGAAGGCCGTCTGGGTGTTCTTCCTACTCTTCCTGCCCATCCTCACCGCGCTCGTCTATCTCGTCGCCCGCGGCGAAGGGATGACGGAACGCAGCAACAAGGCCGCACGCGACGCCGAGAAGGCCGCCGAATCGTATATCCGCGAGGTCGCGGGGAAGAGCCCCAGCGAGGAGATCGCCGCAGCCGCAGCACTGCTCGAAGCCGGAGCGATCAGCGAGGACGAGTTCGCCGCACTCAAGCTGAAGGTCCTCTCGTGAGTGCCGCGCGTTTCGGCCCCGTCGACTTCTACCTTCTCGGCCTGCCTGGACAGAGCCTCGACCCGGCCGCACTCTCCGCGCTGACCGACCTCACCGACACCGGCCTGGTACGACTACTCGACCTGATCGTCATCTCCAAGTCCGAGGACGGTGAACTCGTCCTCGTCGAGGTCGAGGAGTTGCCGAACGGCTTCGAGATCAACGTCGAGATGCTCGGCGCGTCCGGTCTGCTCGGGCATGAGGACATCACCGAACTCGCGGCAGCCATTCCCACCGGTGCCACAGCGCTGCTGGTCGCGCTCGAGCTGGTCTATCAGCGCGAACTCGCCGCCCGCACCGCTGCGTCAGGCGCGGTGCTACTGGGTTACGAGCGGATACCCGCACCCGTCGTCAATGCCCTCATGGACACGATCATCCCGAAATTGGAGGTCTGACATGCCGTACATCCCGAGACGAGGCCGCCCCGGACTACTGGGCCTCGCCGCCCGCACCGCGGTCGTCACCGGTACTGCGACCGCCGTCAGCGACGGTATGGCCACCCGCCGGCAAAGGAGAGCTCAGACCGACTACGAGCAGGCGCAGTACGAATTCGCCCAGCAGCATGCCGCACTCCCGATGCCCACACCCGCACCCGCGGCCCCGGTCGATCTCGTCGCCGAGTTGCAGAAACTCGGCGACCTCAAATCACAAGGCCTGCTGAGTGAGGCCGAGTTCCAAGCCGCCAAAGCGCGACTGCTCGGCTGATTCACCCCGACAGTGGCGAGGGATTCCCGCGCCCGCTTCCGTACCCGACACCGAATGGAACCCGCTATGTCCACGATCGCCGTCAACGTCCTGAACTTCAATCGGGCAGAATCCGATCTCATGTTCGCTCGCCTGGCCGCGGGCGTCGGCCTGGGCACGTGGAACCACACTCGTGATCTCGGGTCACTCGACAACCAGCCGATCATCCGCCAGAACCGCGACACTCTGTACAGCAGCGCGATCATCGACGTGCGCGAGAACGTCACGATCACGGTGCCCGATACCGGCAAGCGCTACATCTCCGTGTGGGTGGTCAGTCAAGATCATTACGGTCCCGTCATCCTGCGCGACCCGGGAGAGCACCTGCTCACGCGTGAATTGGTCGGGACCGACTACGCCGCACTGATCGTGCGCATCCTCGTCGATCCGAACAGCCCCGAAGACGTCGCCGAGGTGAACCGGTTGCAAGACGCCCTCAACATCGACGGCGGCGGAACGGGAGAGTTCCCGTTGCCCGACTACGACGAGCAATCGCAGACCGAGACCCGCGACGCACTCCTCGCACTCGCGCGTGGCATCACCACGTACGACCATTCATTCGGTACCGCTGCGGAAGTCGATCCGATCAGGCACCTGCTCGGTACCGCATCCGGCTGGGGTGGCCTTCCCGAGTACGAGGCCACCTACGTCAACTTCGACGAACGTCTCCCGGTCGGGGAATACCGTCTCCGCCTGAACGATGTTCCCGTGGATGCGTTCTGGTCGGTCTCGCTGTACAACGCGGCCGGATACTTCGAAGAGAACGCTCTGGGCGTCAACAGCATCAACAGCCTCACGGCCACCCCAGACTCCGACGGCAGCACCACCATTCGCTTCGGGGTCCATCTCGACGGCGTCGCGAACGCACTGCCCATCATGCCCGGGTGGAACTACGTACTGCGCCTGTACCGCCCCCGTCCCTCCGTGCTCGACGGCACCTGGACGGCGCCTCGTCCCGAAGCCCTGCAGCAAAGCGTTCCCCACGCACACACCACTCTCGGGTGACTCGACCTGATCACGGAGGTACAAGCCATGCGTCTGTTATTTCAGCTCGTTTCGCAATGTGTTCTCGGCGCGATCGCGCTGATCGTCGTGCATTTTGCTCTTCCCGGGGTCAGCCTGAGCGTGAACGGCTTCTTGGCCGCTATCGGTGTATTAACCCTCGCACACATGATCCTCGGCCCATTCGTGCTCAGCGTGGCACTGCACTACGCGGCTCCGCTCGCGGGTGGTGTCGGCTTGGTCGCCACACTGCTCGCGCTCTGGGTTGCGACCCTGGTCCCCGACGGTATCGAGATCAGCGGCGTCGGGTCCTGGATCCTCGCCCCGATCATCGTGTGGGTGATCACGGCATTGGGCGGGTGGATCTTCATGGCTCTCGTCATCGACAAGTGGATCAAGAGACGCAATGCCGAAAAGCTCGTGCGCAGTGTGCAGAAGGCATGAATGATCAGTTCGGAAACGGAACCCACAAGGAGTCAGCCATGCCAACTCACCCGCTCGATCGCCGCGTTCTCCTGAAGACCGCTCCGAACTTCCGGGACCTCGGTGGCATTCCTGTTGCGGCCGGCACCGTCCGCGCGGGCGCGCTCTATCGTTCGGCGACTCTGGCGAAACTCGACGGCGACGACCTTGCCGCGGTCGCCGACTTGGACGTCCGGACGGTATACGACCTGAGGACCGCCGCCGAGCGCGACGGCGCACTCGACAATCTCCCTGACTCGACGCGCACAGTCTGGCTCGACGTACTTGCCGACAATGCCCAAAACGCCGCGGCCACTGGACTACTCATGACGGACCCGGTCGCATACGCCGAGACCATCAGCGATGGACGTGGGATCGCACAGATGGAGGAAGCCAACCGCAACTTCGTCAGCCTGCCGTCCGCTCTCGACGCCTATCGCACGTTCTACCTCGACCTCATCGACGAAAAACGCACCGGGGCAGCACTTTTCCACTGCACCACCGGCAAGGATCGAACCGGGTGGGCCGCGACCTCTTTCCTACTCCTCCTCGGGGCCGACGAAGCCGATGTACGCGCCGACTACCTGGAGACGAACACCGATCTGGCCCCCATGACAGAACCGATCCTCGACTTCGCCGCGAGCAAAGGCGTTGACGCAGAAGTGCTACGACCCCTCCTCGGAGTCCGTGACAGCTATTTCGACGCAGCTCTCGACGAAATGCGCACGCACTTCGGCACCGTCGAGGACTACGCAATCAACGGACTGAAGCTCACCGCAGAGCAACTCACCGCGCTCCGCGAGCGGTTCACATCCCGATCGGCCTTCATCAGCGCGACGTGATCGAAGCTCTCGGCGGGCAGGAATCCGTGCCCTCGTCCTGCTTCTTCGGGCGATTGCCCACCCGGGTGACCACGACGACGGCGACGATGTCCACCGCCAAGCCGAGCGCGGTGAACGGAGTGAAGGATTCTCCGAACATCAGTGCACCCCAGACCGCGGTGACGGGGGCGATCAAGAACATCAGGGTGTTGACGGACGTAATGCCGATGCGGCGGAGCAACAGCCAGTACAGCCCGTAACCACCGAAGGTGGACAACACGATCAACCAGAGCAACGCGATCCAGAATGTGCTGACACTCGGCGGTACGGCAGCATCCGAGACGATCGCCAGAGTTGTGAAAACTATTGCGCTGGTTGAGCAGTGGATGACCAAAGCCTGCAGTGGCGGTGTGGACGTGGGAGCGCGTTGCTGGACGAAGGTGGATGCAACCAGGCTGAGCATCCCCAGGAACGGAATCGCGTACGCCCACCACTGCGCCGATGTGCCGGCCCCGGCATCGGCTGCCGTGACCATCACGACGCCGCCCATTCCGATGGCCAACCCGATCCACTGCATACGCGGGACTGCGACACCGAGGACCGGACCGAGCAGTGCGGCAGCCACCAGCGGCTGAATACCGTCGATCAGCGCTGTGGTTCCGGTGTTCACGCCGAGATCGACTGCCCAGTACACCGACAACAGGTAGCCACTCTGGGAGAGCATCCCGATCACCACCTGCCTGCCGAGAGCCCGCGGTGCGGGCATCGTGTTCCGGCGCCGGGCGGAGAGCCAGACAATCGGGAGCAGTACCACCGCGAGCGGGAGAAATCGCCACATCAGCAGTGTGGGGACCTCGGCACTGCCGGCGCCGAGTTTGGCTCCGATGAATCCCGAACTCCAGCACGCGACGAACAGGACCGACAAGGTAGCCGTCACGGCAGATCTCGAGGTCACGATCCGAGGTATACCGATCTGTTTACTCATGAGCCCGACTATACAGATCGGTATACTTTTGTCCATGGCAGAGGAATCCACACCCGAATTGACTCCGAAAGCGCGTCGCATTCTGGAGTCTGCGTCGAAGCTGTTCTACGAAAAGGGGATTCATGCCGTAGGCGTGGATACCGTCGCACTGGACGCCGGGGTCACGAAGAAGACTTTGTACGAACGGTTCGGCTCGAAAGACGGTCTCGTCGTGGAATACCTGAGGGCTCGAGATCGGCGGTGGCGAATCTTTCGCGACGAGAAGCTCGCATCAGCCGGAGCTAGCCGCGCCGAACAGTTGAGTGCGGTATTCGACGCTTCCGCCTCCTGGTCCAAGGCGAGCGGAGGCAAGGGGTGCAGCATGATCAACGCTCACGCCGAGTTCAGCGATCGGTCACACCCGGTGTTCGCTGTCATCGCCGAACAGAAGCAGGAAATGTTGGACGTCTTTCGGCGCATTCTGGCGACGGACGGGCAAGCCGACGAACGTCTCGTCGAGGCAATCATGCTGCTTCACGAAGGTGCCCTCGTCGCAGACGGGATCGGTATCGGCACCGACCCCTTCGGTGCCGGCCGGAACGCAGCGCTCGAATTGCTCAAAAATTCAGACTGATTCGCGCCGTTGCGTCAACAGATCACTCCCCCACCCGTTTCGCCCCCACAGTCACTCCCCCACCCGCTTCGCCCCCACAGTCACTCCCCCACCCGCTTCGCCCCCACAGTCACTCCCCCACCCGCTTCGCCCCCACCATGCGCCTCGCTATCTCCAAATACCTCTCCACCAACTCGTCCGGAGACAACTCACCGTCCGGTCGGTACCAGACCGCGACGGCAACGCACATCGTCACCACGGCTCTGCTGGCGTCCTCGGGATGGTCGGCTTCGAACACGCCCGAGGCGACGCCGTCGAGGACGATCCGGTCCACCTGCTTCTGCTGTTCGTCGCGCTGGGCGATGTAACCAGCCCGGCTGTCGGGCTCCATGCTGCGGATCTCGGAGGAGGCGACGAACGACTGCTCGCGCCGAAACATGTGGAACCGCAACAGAGATTCGATCACCGCGTCGAAGCGATCGGAGGGATCGTCCCCGGCATCGAGTTCGGCGGCGCGGCTTCGCTCCAACAACTCCGTCATCACAACGGTCGCCAGACCGATCAGCAGAGCCTGCTTGGACGGGTAGTGGTGGTAGAGCCCCGGCACCGACAGCCCGGACCGCGACGCGACGTCACGGATCGAAGTCCCGTGATAGCCCTGCTCGACGAACGCCTCCAACGCCGCAGCGAGCGGTTTCGGTAGTCCCAGGTCTTCGTAATCGCGCCAGGACCCGCGTACCGGAAGCTCGTTCGTCATACCGATACCGTAGATCGCTCTTGCGCCGCCGCCGAACACGTCGGAGCCATTGGTTAGAGTCGGTGTTCACCGAAAGACAGGGACCAGTCATGATCCATGTTCGCCACACCGCGGTTGCTGCCGTGCCGGTTGATGTCGCCTTCGACTACATCGACAACTACCGCAATGTCCCGACGTGGATGTTCGGTGTTTCCGAGTTCACCCCGTTCGGAGAGTTCGATCAGGGACTCGGCGCCACGTTCGACGCGGCCATGCAGATCGGGCCGAGCACGTTGCGCTCCAAACTCGAGGTCACCGAGTGGGAGAAGAATCGGATCATCAAGCTGTCCTCGCTCGGCGGTGTATCCAACTCGTCCACGTGGGAGTTCGCTGCGATCGACGATTCCAAGACCGAGCTTTCCGTCGACTTCGCCTACAAACTGCCCGGCGGCATTGCCGGCAAGGCACTCGGCCGATTGATCGGACCGTTCGTCGAAAACGCTGTCAAGAACAGCGAGGAAACACTGCGCCACAGCCTCGAGGAGCAGTTCGCGGCCCGCGGCGAAGGCTGAAACTACCCGCGGTCGCCTTCGAGTCCCAGCGCGTTGGCCCACACCTGAGTAGCCGTCTTGACGACGTCCTCGAACGGGACGGGGTTGCCGTCGGCGCCAGGTTCCTCGGAGACGAATGAACTGTAGGCAAGACGGCTCACCATCGCCGACAGTGCTCGGGAAGCCAACAGCGGGTCCAACGAGGCGTCTGCCTTGCCAGCTGCTTGCAAGCGTTCGATGGCTCGGGCATTACGAGAAATGAAGGTCTCGGCTCTGTCCCGACGCAGTTTCGCGAAGGCCGGATCGATGTGCGATACCTGCTCGAGCAGACCCATCAGTTTGGCGTTGCGGCGAAAAGCCGTCAGGTAGGCACGGTTGCTCGATTCGAGGACCGCATACGGATTGTCGACGTCGCGGACCCGTCCCATGCCTGGGTGCAGCATGTCTTCCTGCGCGACGTCGAGAACTGCGGCGAAGATCTGCTCTTTGTTGTCGAAGTAGGTGTAGAACGTGCCGGTGGAGCAGTTCGCTTCCTTGGTGATGTCCGTGAGACGGGCGTCGAGATACCCTGCGCGCTCGAACACCGTTCGAGCCGCTGCGACCAGAGAAGCCCTGGTCCGGACGCCGCGGGCAGTCACCGGCAGGTCACGCAGAAGCTCCGTCGCAGCCATGGATGGTGGCGGACGGTCTTCCCAGTTCTCCTGAGGTTCGGCGCGAGAGGTCACCAGCTACTTATACGGCAAAGCCGGCGACATCTCGGCATCGGCGTCAGGTGATGGTGATTCCTCCGTCGACGGCGATGGTCTGACCGGTGACGTATCCGCCGGCCTCGGACGCGAGCCACACCATGGTGGCCGCGAGCTCTTCCGGATCGCCCATGCGGCCGAGGATCAGGCGCGGAGCCATCGCGTCCAAGTAACCGTCGTTGTATTGGTCTGTCATTTCCGACTTGAAGAAGCCGGGCGCGATCGCGTTGACGCGAATGCCCTTGCGCGTTCCCCACTGCTGTGCGAGGTCGCGGGTCAATCCGACGACGCCTGCCTTGCTCGCCGCATAGGCGGCCTGCGGGAGTCCGGCGGTCGTCAATCCGAGAATGCTCGAGATGTTGACGATGGAGCTGCCCGGGAGCATCACGCGGCCGCAGGCCTGCGCTGCCCAGTAGGACCCATTGAGGTTGATGTCGATGACGGCGCGGAACTGGTCCGGGGTCTCGCGGGTCGCCGGAACGGCAGTTCCGACGCCGGCATTGTTGACCAGCACGTCCACGCGGCCGAACTTCTCCATCGCGGCGTCGACCATGTTCTGAGCCTGAGCCGGATCGACGATGTCGGTGGCCACGCACAATGCTTCGCGGCCTGCGTCACGCACGAGCTTGGCCGTGTCTTCGAGCTTGTCGACGCGGCGAGCAGCGAGGACGACGTCCGCGCCGGCCTCTGCTGCGGCTTTCGCGAACGCCACCCCGAGGCCCGACGACGCACCGGTCACGATGACCACTCGATCGGTCAGAGAGAACTTGTCGAGAACAGACATGCGCGGTGATGCTCCTGTGTCGTCGGGTTCGGGAAGTGGCGGTTGCAGTGACGTATCGACTGCAGTTGCGAAATTACAGGCCGAGATCGCGGCCGATGAGTTCCTTCATGATCTCGTTGGATCCGGCCCAGATCTTGGTGACGCGGGCGTCCATCCACGCGCGAGCGGCGCGGTACTCGGTCATGAAGCCGTAGCCACCGTGCAACTGAACGCAGTGATCGAGGACCTCGTTCTGCACCTGCGCGGTCCACCACTTAGCCTTGGCGGCGTCGATGGCGGTCAGCTCGCCGGCAGCGTGTGCCGCGACGCAGTTGTCGACGTAGGCCTGGGTGACCTCGATGCGGGTGACGAGATCCGCGAGAAGGAATTTGTTCCACTGCAGCGAGCCGATCGGCTGACCGAAAGCCTTGCGGTCCTTGGCATATTGCAGCGTCTCTTCGAGGATCGGAGCGGCGTGCGCGATGTTGGACACCGCAGCGCCGACGCGCTCCTGCGGCAGCATTTCCATCATGTGGATGAAGCCGCGGTCGATCTCACCGATGATGTTGGTGGACGGCACGCGAACGTTCTCGAAGAACAGTTCGGCGGTATCGGACTCGTGCTGGCCGACCTTGTCGAGCTTGCGTCCGCGCTCGAAGCCTTCCATGCCGGTCTCGACGGCAAAGAGGGTGATGCCCTTGGACTTCTTCTCGGGACTGGTCCGAGCCGCCACGATCACGAGGTCGGCGTTGTAGCCGTTGGTGATGAAGGTCTTGGAGCCGTTGATGATCCAGTCGTCGCCGTCCTTGACCGCAGTGGTCTTGAGCGAGGCGAGGTCGGATCCACCGGAAGGCTCGGTCATGCCGATGGCCGTCAGCATCTCACCGGTGCAGAACTTGGGCAGCCAACGCTGCTTCTGCTCTTCGGTGGTGAGCTGAACGAGGTAGGGAGCAACGACGTCGGCGTGAATGCCGAAGCTCGAGGCAACAGCTGCACTGGCGCGCGAGAGCTCTTCGGCCAGAACCGCGTTGAAGCGGTAGTCGCCGGCTTCGCTTCCGCCGTACGCCTCCGGAACCTCGAGTCCGAGGAAGCCGTTGCGTCCCGCTTCGAGCCAGATTTCACGATCGATGAAGCGCTGGTCGATCAGCTTCTCTGCGACCGGAAGGATGTTCCGGTTGACGAATTCGCGAGCAGATTCGCGAAATGCCTCGTGATCGGGTCCGTACAGAGTGCGACGCATGACGAGTTGCTTCCTTTCGGCGTGGCAATGCCACACGTAACGATGTTCCTAAGCATTCGCTTAGAATCTAAGCACCTGCTTATAGTGAATCGAGAGCGGGATATTGTCAACATCGAAATCCGTCACACCTGGAGGAAACCGTGAGCGATTCACCTGACGTGGTGATCAGCCCCTCCAAAGCTGCGGCCCGTATCCGCGCGGCAGCCGTGGACGCTTTTGCCTCTGCCGGCTACGGCGGCACCACCACCCGTGACATCGCCGCGCGACTCGACATGAGTCCCGCCGCCATGTACCCGCACTACCGCTCGAAAGAAGAGCTGCTTTTCGCGATCAGCTTCGAAGGCCACACCGAAGCGTTGAAGGTGGTCGAGGGCGCCGACCGACCTGGTGAAGAACCGTCCGTTCGTTTGCAGGAACTGATCAGCACCTTCGCCAGTTGGCAGGCCGGGCACCATTCACTCGCTCGCGTTGTCCAGTACGAACTCACTGCCCTCACACCAGAGCACTACCGAACCGTCGTCGCGCTTCGCCGCAGCACGACGCGGGTGGTCCGGGAGGTTGTCGATGCCGGCGTGCAGTCGGGCGATTTCACGATCCCTGATGCCGAAGGCGTCACCCTCGCCTTGATGTCCCTGTGCGTCGACGTGTGCCGCTGGTTCCCGGCCGGCAACTACACGAATCCGGAAGACATCGGAAAACTGTACGGAGACCTGGCATTGAGGATGGTGGGCGCCGCCCGAATCAGGTGACGCCGACCGCAGAAAGGACTCGGCCAGTGGCCAACCGCACCTATCTCTACTCGACCCCTGTTGCCCCGCATGAGAATCCGGCTGCCGCTCGCACCCGTGGACTCAAAGGAATCTCGGAGTGGTCGTACGCGATACCGCTGGTCCCCCGGATCCTTGTGTCCGTGAATCCGCTCCCCCGCCAGTCGATCATCTGGGACGACACCCCCGACCTGATCGCGGTCACCGCGCCCTGTGGTCCTGGTATCGCCCGGCTCGAAGACTTCCTCGGCCGCATCGATCACCCCGAACTCGGCACGATGGCCGGCGATGCGCTGCGTTTCCTGCACAGCCACACCGAACCCGACCACTACTTCGTCCTCGAGTGCGGCGAGATCTTCGACATGGACGACGAACCGTTCGCCGAACAGGGCACGGCCCTGATTACCGGTCTGGCGGACATCGACGCCGAGATGGAGGCGGCGCTGGCCACGCTCGCACCCGTCAAGCCAAGCTTCTGGGAGCGACTGTTCACGCCGACTCAGGAGAGCGTCGAGGAACCGCTACGCGAGCTCGGCCTCGGTTACTGGTCCGAGACCCTGTACTTCGATCTCGACGTCCCGCGATAGGAGCCGATCAGTCCGAGATCTCACCCAACCGACGCTCCAGGTAGGCCCGCTCCGGTTCCGTACCAACGAGTTTCAGAGCTTGTCGGTACGCGGATGCCGCTGCGTCGGTGCGCCCCAACCGCGCGAGCAGTTCGGCGCGTGCAAGGTGATACGGGTGGTAGTCGGTAAGTTTGGGCTCCGCTGCCAGTTCTTCCAAAGCTGCCAGCCCAACCTCCTCGCCGTCGCGCATCGCCAGCGCCACTGCCCTGTTGACTGCGACGACGGGCGAAGGCGTCAACGTGAGAAGCACTCCGTAGAGCGCGCAGATCTGCGGCCAGTCGGTGCTCTCCACATCTGCGGCCTCGTCGTGCAATGCGGCGATGGCGGCCTGCACCCCGTACGGCCCCGGCGCTCCCCCGGTCAACGCGACTACGACGAGGTCGCTGCCTTCCTCGATCATCGGCTGGTCCCAACACCCGCGATCCTGGTCTTCGAGGAGCACGATCCCGCCGGCGGCGTCGGTACGGGCATCCCGACGCGCGTGGACGAGAAGCATCAATGCAAGCAACCCGGCGATCTCGCGCTCATCGGGAAGCAATGCGCGCAAGATCCTCGCCAGCCTGATCGCCTCCACCGCCAGGTCGACGCGTTGCAGATCCGGACCCGAACTCGCTGCGTACCCCTCGGTGAACACCGAGTAGATCACCTGCAGAACACCGGGCAAACGTTCCGGGAGTTCTTCGGCGCTGGGAGTGCGGAAGGGAATCCGAGCCTGACGGATTTTCTTCTTCGCGCGCACGATCCGCTGCGCCATCGTCGCCGAAGGAACGAGGAAGGCCCGAGCGACTTCGGGCGTCGTCAACCCGCCGAGGCAACGCAAGGTGAGTGCGATTCGGTCGTCCTCGGCCAGCGCTGGGTGCGAGCAGGTGAAGAACAGCTGCAACCGCTCGTCGGGAAGTTCTCCGTCGACCGTGGGCGGCGCCGGGTCGGCACGATCGGCGTCCACCTGCATCACCGCCAAGCGCGCCGCATAGGCCTGATCACGACGAAGCCTGTCGACAGCTTTGCGACGCGCCGTGGTCAGCAGCCAGGCACCGGGTTTGGCGGGCACACCGTCCACGGGCCAGTGCACCAACGCGGACTCGACGGCTTCGGAGGTGACTTCCTCGGCAAGATCCAGATCACCGAAGCGGCGGACGAGCGAGGCCAAGAGTCGTCCGCGTTCCTCCCGGAACACTGACTCGATGGAGTTCTCGGCCTGCTCGTCCACGGCGAATCAGTCCCCGAACCCGGCCAGTGGACGCACCTCGACGCTGCCGCCGTCGCGCGCGCCGGGGCACCGCGCGGCCCAGGCCAGCGCCGCATCCAGATCAGGGACGTCGATGACGTCGTAGCCGCCGAGGATCTCACGGGTTTCAGCGAAGGGTCCGTCAGTGACGGTCTTTTCTCCGGACTGCGAGACCCGAACCGTCGTCGTAGTCGTCAGATCGGCGAGGGCATCGCCGGACACCCAGATGCCGGCATCCTTCATTTCCTTGTCGTATTGCTGCCAGTCCTCGAACGTGCACTGGGGTTCGGTGTCTCCGCCGGGTGCGGTGTAGATGAGCAACATGTACTTCATGACTGACTCCTTGGTCTGTTGTTTTTCTTGCGGCTTTCCTGCCCTACAACATGACGACGAACGGTTCTCCCCGGAATCGACAGGCGACTCGAAAAAACTTTTGGCGAGTTCGGCCGAGGCGCTGCCGTTAGGCTGAGTGTATGACCGAACGCGACCGGGACGCCGCTGGGAAACCCCTCAATTCGCGGCCCCGTGACGGACTCGGACGTCCACTGCCACGCGACGCAGCGGGCGGTGTCCCGCGCATTCCGGACGATGTACGCCTGCCACCAGACGAGTCGATCACCGAGGCGCAGCGCCTCCTCGACCACGGCATGCCTTTCCACGCACACGAGATTCTCGAAGGAACGTGGAAAAGCGCGCCGCCCGAGGAACGTGACCTGTGGCAGGGACTGGCTCAGTTGGCGGTCGGGCTCACCCATCTGCTTCGGGGCAACAACACCGGCGCCGTCTCACTCCTCGGCCAGGGTCACGACCGCATCAGGCACTACGAGGTCGAGAGTCCGCACGGCCTCGATATCCCCGGTCTACTGACGTGGTCCGAGCACCTGCTCGCCGAAATCGATCGCCCCGGCGATTTCCCCGCCCCTCCGATTCCGAGGTTGAGAATCCCCTGATGCCCATCTTCCCCATGTTTCCGCTCGGCTCCGCTTTGCTACCGGGTGAGGTGTTGCCCCTGAACATCTTCGAACCTCGGTATCGCGCACTGGTCGAGAACGTTCTCGAAGCTGCCGACGGCCCACTGTTCGGAGTAGTGCTCATCGCTCGTGGCCACGAGGTCGGTGGCGGCGAATCACGTCACGACGTCGGCACTCTGGCTCGGATCGAGTCTCATGTCGCCATGGGTGCCGGGCGGTATCAGTTGTATTGCCGGACCGAAGACCGCATCCGGGTCAATCGATGGCTGCCAGACGATCCCTACCCACTTGCCGAGGTCGAATTGTGGCCGGACGAGAACAACGGAACACCAGTCACTGCTTACGAATACGACTCGCTCCTCGAGCGCATCGAGTTCATGTACGGAATGCTGGGAAAGCTCGCACTTCGGGCCGGCGAACAGACTCCGCGAATGCCCGTCCCACCGGATCCCTTGGATCCGCTGGGTTCTCGGCTGTATGCCCTCGCCAGGAGCATTCCAATGGGTGACGCCGATCGCCTGGCGATTTTGACCGCGCCAGGCGCCGACGAACGTATTCGCACACTCTCGGAGGCAGTCGAGAACACCATCGAGGTCGCGCAGTTCAATCTCCTCTGAGCGCAACTACGCCATCGTCTGACCCATGTCGATGACGATCTTCGTCCCGGTGACCGCGCGGGAGAGGTCCGTCGCGAGGTAGACGACGGCGTTGGAGATGTCCTCGACGGTGGTGCGCGGGACGGACGTGAGCGGCCACTTGTACGAGTTCATGTACTCCGGATGAGTAGTGAGTACCTTACCGACGTTGGGATCGTTGCCCATCTCGGTCTCCACCGCGCCAGGGTGGATGCTGTTGACTCGAATGTCGAAGCTTCCCAATTCCGTTGCAGCAGTACGAGCCAAACCCACGAGGCCGTGCTTGGCCGCCGAGTAGTGCGCGCAGCCGGGCGCTTCGGCGACGCCGGCAGCACTGCTCACAATCACGATGGAACCACCGTTGCCGGCTTCGATCATTGCAGGAACCGCAGCTGTCATCGTGCGCCAGACACCATTGAGATTGATGTCCACCAGCGTCGACCACTGTTCTTCAGGCATCTCCCAGAAACGGTTCCACGTAGCGATGCCCGCATTGGCAATCACGACGTCGAGGCGACCGAACTTGTCGACGCCCGACGCCACCGCCGCCCGCAGCGCCTCGAGGTCACGGACGTCCGCTACAGCGGTGACGATCTCGCGCCCCTCCGCTCGCACGAAACGAGCCGTTTCGTCGAGGTCGGCTTCAGTCGCGGCCGCGTAACCCACGTCTTCGGACACCGACGCGCACACGTCGACAGCGATGACGTCTGCACCTTCCTGCGCGAGTCGAATCGCGTGATTGCGTCCCTGACCCCGCGCTGCACCGGTGATGAAAACGACCTTGCCTGCCAACAGTTGTGTCATGGCCGGGACGTTAGACGCTGATGTGGCCCGCTGCCTCCGAGTTCCCGCTCGACGGGAATCAACCGTCGACGATGACGACGTGAAGATTCCTCGGACCATGGACACCTTCGACGCGCTCGAGTTCGATGTCGGAGGTCGCCGACGGGCCGCTGATCATGGTGGTGGGGCGCTCCGGTGTCAGCTTCGCAATCGCCTCCGGCACTCCCACTTCCACACTGCTGCGATACACGACGCAGATGTGTGTGTCCGGTACCAGTGTCAACGCACGGCGTCCCTGTGATGGACCGGCGTCGAGGAAGATGGTGCCGGTTTCGGCGCACGCTACCTTCGAGCCGGTGACAACGGCGTCGAGGTTCTCGAGTTCAGGAGCCGGTACGTCCGGGCTGTCCACCACCAGCGTTCCGTCGAATCCGGCCACCCATGATCGGTCGAGGCCGGCGGGGATCCCCAGAGTGTGTAGTCCGCGCCCTTTCAGTATTCCGGCGACGGCCTCGGCGATTTCTGTTGCAGCGCAATGGTGAACGTGCGCCTTGTAGTCCACCAGACGGTCGACGAACAAATCGATGAGTTCCTCGTCGGACATGGTTCTGCCAGTCCGGTAGTTTCGCGGTATCTCGCCTTCGCGGGCGGGCGCCAAGGTGATGGCATCACGAATGCGTCCGAGCACCACTTCACGTGAATTCATCTGTCCGCCTTCCCGTCACGACGAGCCTCGTCCAATGCCGCGCGGCCTTCGTCGGAGTCCCACCAGGATCGGAAGGTCTGCTTGGGCGGTGCGGGAATGTCTCTGGCAGCTGTCCAACCGTTCAATGGAGGTGGCAACGTAGAGATCTTCCCTTTCCTGCCGGCCACGACGCGTCCGAGCCCGGCAGCTTTCTGAGCCAACGTCCACCGGCCCTCGGTCGACATCGCCAGAGAGGCGGCTTTCATCGCCAAAGACTCTGCCGTGACACCGGATTGCTCGACCTTCTGGTGCCGCAATTCGACGAGCAGCGAGGGTATGTCGATCTTGACCGGGCAGGCGTCGAAGCACGCACCGCACAGACTCGAGGCAAAGGGAAGCGTCGAGTTGGGATCGTCTTTGCCATGCATGCCCGCGAGCTGCGGAGTCAGCACCGCGCCGATCGGTCCCGGATAGGTCGATCCGTAGGCGTGACCGCCGGTGCGCTCGTAGACCGGGCACACGTTCAGACACGCCGAGCACCGTATGCAGCTCAGGGCTTCCCTCCCGATCTTGTCGGCAAGCGCGGCAGTCCGACCGTTGTCGAGGAGGACCAGGTGGAACTCCTGTGGACCGTCGTCGGGCGTGACGCCGGTCCACATGGAGGTGTACGGGTTCATCCGCTCCCCCGTCGAGGACCGCGGCAGCAGTTGCAGGAAGACCTCCAGATCCTGATACGTCGGCAGAATCTTCTCGATGCCCATCACGGTGATCAGTGTTTTCGGCAGCGTCAGGCACATTCGCCCGTTGCCCTCCGACTCCACGACGGTCAGAGTGCCCGTGTCCGCGATGCCGAAATTGGCGCCGGAGACGGCGACCGGCGTCGTCATGAACTTGTGGCGCAGAAACTTTCGTGCAGCAGCGGCAAGTTCGGCCGGGTTCTCCCCGAGGTTGGGGTCGACATCTGGCATCTCACGAAGGAATATCTCCCGAATCTCGGACCTGTTGCGATGGATCGCGGGAACCAGGATGTGCGACGGTTTGTCGTGGCCGAGTTGGACGATCAATTCCGCGAGATCGGTCTCGTAGGCGGTGATTCCGTGGGCTTCGAGATGCTCGTTGAGACCGATCTCCTGCGTGGCCATCGACTTGACCTTGATGACCTCGTCGGAGCCGGTGGCTTTGACAAGTTCGGTCACAATGGCGTTGGCCTCGTTGGCATCCGCCGCCCAATGCACATGCCCACCGCGCGCGATGACTGCAGCCTCGAACTGTTCGAGCAGTTCCGGCAACCGCGCCATGACGTCGGCCTTGATCGCCGAACCCGCGTCACGCAGCTCTTCCCAATCGGGCAGCTCTCCAGTCACGTTGATGCGCTTGGCACGGATGGTGTGCGTCGCCTTGCCGATATTGCGTCGCAGTTGCGCGTTGGCCAGCTCGTGATGTGCTGCGACGGGGAATTTCTCAGTACCTCGCAGGAACCCTGCACCCTCGGGCGACCTCGGCGGGAAGCTGGGCAGACCCAGCGTCACAGCGCTCATGCGTGCACCCGGCTTTCCACCGACGCCAGAATCTCCGCGAGGTGAATGGTCTTGGCGCCCATCTGCAGTCGCGACATACCGCCGCCGATGTGCATGAGGCAGGACGAGTCTCCGGCGCTGCAGAATTCGGCGCCGGTGTCCGCAACGTGGCGAATCTTGTCCGCCAGCATGGCCGTCGAAGTCTCCGCATTCTTGATGGCGAAGGTGCCGCCGAATCCACAGCAGGAATCTGCTTCGGGGAGTTCGACCAGATCGATGTCGCGGACGTTGCGCAGCAACTGAAGTGGCTTGTCCCCCACCCTCAACATGCGCAGTGAGTGACAGGTCGGGTGATAGGTGACTCGGTGCGGGAAGTACGCGCCCACATCGGTGACCCCGAGAACGTCCACGAGGAATTCGGAAAGCTCGTACGTCTTTGCCTTCACGGTCTGCACCTGTCCACACAGCGACGCGGTGCCGTAGCGCTCGGCGACCATCTCGTGTTGATGACGGACCGAGCCGACGCACGACCCCGATGGTGCGACAACGGCGTCGATCGACGCATCGCCGAAAGTATCGGCGTAGTTCGCGACCAGCGGCAGTGCTCCCGGCTGATAGCCGGTATTGACGTGCATCTGCCCGCAGCAGGTCTGCCCGGACGGAAACACGACGTCGTGCCCGAGACGGGTGAGCAGGAGGGCGGTGGCCTTGACGGCGTCGGGAAACATCGTGTCCCCGATGCAGGTGGCGAACAGCGCTACTCGCATGTGGTTCCCCGCAATCTGTCGGTGTGGTCTGACCACAGTAATACATCCCCGGACAGGCCACCCCATAAACGGCGTCCTCCCGGTTATGCTCTTGCCTCATGCCGACCGAGCCGAGCCCGCGAGCGTGGGAACAAGTACTGAGCCACCTCGAACGTCGGCTCGTTTCAGGCGAGGTGTCTCCTGGCCAGCGCCTGCCGGGAGAGAGAATTCTGGCAGCAGAGTTGGGCGTCGGACGGTCATCGGTCCGAGAAGCGTTGCGGGTCATGGAAGCACTCGGCCTCCTCAAGGCGCAGACTGGATCCGGCCCGACGTCCGGCGCGATGATCGTCGCCAAACCGACCGGCGGCATGACCATGCTGATGCGGATGCAGGTTGCAGCACAGGGCTTTCCGGTCTCGGATGTGGTGAAGACACGACTCGTTCTCGAATCCGAGGTGATGCAATCCCTGGCATCGCGGACTCCGACGCCCGACCTCCGCGCGGCCGTCGAACTGCTCGACTCGATGGAGGACGCAGCTCTCTCGGCCGAGGAATTCTTGCTACTCGACGCACAGTTCCACGTGGCGCTCGCCGACGCGGCGGGCAATCAGGTGATCGCAGCCATGATGACCGGCCTGCGCGAGTCCATCGAGGCCTACGTTCTCGCGGGCGTCCAGATCGACAGCTGGCCGAGCACCTGCATGCGACTGCGTGACGAACACCGAGGATTGGTGGATGCGGTCAACGCGGGTGACGGCGAACTCGCACGTCAGCGCATAGTCGGACACATCCGCGGTTACTACTCGGAAAGCGCCCACTCCGGCTGGTGACAGGGGGTGGTAATTGCGCCTCCAGAAGTCGTGTACTGTTGGTTTCACACCGACGCGGGGTGGAGCAGCTCGGTAGCTCGCTGGGCTCATAACCCAGAGGTCGCAGGTTCAAATCCTGTCCCCGCTACAAAGAAGAGGCCCGTAGGTTGCGAAAGCGACCTACGGGCCTTTTGCTGTGCGCCTTTATTAACCGCCGGGGGTTAATAAAGGCGCACAGCAGTGGTTCACACCACCACGTTGTGAAAATCGATCTCTGCGACCAGCATGCCCGAGAACCACCGATCCAGGTCCTCGTCGGTGACGGACTCGGGCATGGCGTCCACTTCGCACGCCAGCACTGCCACCTGAGACACGAACGGCGGAGCGACATGCATGTCCACCCAGTCCTGCAACGCTGGTTCGCGATCTACCTTCACTGCCGCCGCCTCCCGGCACCACGACAGATACAGGGTTTCCGCGGCGTACATGCCCACCAGCGCCGCCGCCCTGCCCTCTTCGCGAGCGAGAGTCAAGGCGTGCGTCGACAGCACGGCCGACTCCTCGACCAGCGCCGCTGCGTCACCCTCGTACGGGAAGCGGGAACGCAACTGCGCGAAATACTCGCGCTGCTCGCCCACCAGGTTCGACATCGACGTCACGTGGTCGAGCGCGTCGTCGAGCGTCGGGGATTCGGCGACCACCAACCCCAACACCTTGACGGCCGTCAGTACAAATGCCTCTTCGATCACGAGGTACCGGCGGAATCCCTCATCACTCAACGTCCCGCCGATGGTGTCCTCGATGAATGGAACCGCCCGCGCGGCAGCGAGATTACTCTGCTGCCGCGCGAGCAGGTCTGAGGAGCGACTCATTCGCCGGCGACCCAACTGATCAAGCCGTCGAACAGGTCGGTGTATCCGGGCCACTGCTCACAGAACTCCGGCGGAGCCCAGTGCGGCGAGCAGTCCGAGGTGAAGACGATCGACCGTCCGGCGCCGTATTCACCGGCAGCGACAAGCGGATCGCCGTTGATGGTGGCGGGAACCACGGCACCGTCCTTCGCGACGACGCGGTTGTATCCCAGGAGCGCCGGCCAGGAATCGCCGGCACCACCGAGAGCCGGGTGAGCAGCATCGACGACGGTGGGAACGATCCCAGCCGGTGTCTCGACGCGATCGTCTTCGGCCAGCATCGTCACGGGCAGTACCTCGGCGATCGCGGTCTGGCGGAAAGCTGCTCGCGCCTGGAACCCGGAGAACGAGAGGTAACCACCGATCATCATCAGTGAGCCGCCGGCGTTCACCCAGTCACGAAGCGCGACAAGGCGATCCTCGCCGGCGCGGAACTGGTCGAACACGCCGGGAGCCAGCTGCAGCGAGTTCGCTCCGATGTCGGAGAGTACGACGACGTCGAACTGCGACAGTGCTTCTGCGGTACCGGGGAACTGCGTCGGCACCAGGTGTGCGGGCATGTGTGTCACGTCGTGGCCACGTGAGGTGAGCGCATCCCGAAGCGGGCCGACTCCCTCGACGTAGGAATGGACACTGAACTCGTCGACGCCCTTGACGTGCGTCGACGTCGTCATCCAGCTCTCGCCGGCGATCAGTACTCGTTTACCCATGACTGCTTCTGTTTCCTTTCGCGGCCTGCTCGAAGAGCGACCTCGGGTTGTCTCGCATCAATGCGGACACTTGCTGGGGATCTACGCCTGCGCGCACCAATCGGGCGGCGAAGGCGAGTGGTACGTAGGAGAATCCGTTTCCGCCGTGCTTTCTGAGCATTGATTTGAGGAAGAGGTCGTGACTGAGCAGGAGCTGTGATGCGTGACCGGAGGTGACCAATCCGGCTACCGCAGTGGCTGTTTCCGCCGGATGCGGAGAAAGACCCTCGCCGGGGAAATCGAAAGGCATCCCGATCATGTCGAACTCGAGAAAGACACCGCGGTCGGCGAGCGATCGTTGGTAGTCGGCGTCGTGTCCGGACGGGTCCATGTGGCACAGGACCACTGCTTGCGGATCGACGCCCATCTCGTCGACCACGATGTCGACGACGTGATGTCCCACGCGCTGCCAGCCCGGAAGGTGGACGAACAGGGGCACGTCCACCTCGCGCTGGGCGATGCATGCCGCCCGCAACGCTTTCGCCTCGTTCTGAGTGAAGAGCGGGGAGACTCCGATCTCCCCGATCACGCCAGGAGCCAATTCCTTTGCCGGATCGAACTCCTCGACGAGCGAACCTGCCAGATCGTCGACACCGAGTTCGTGGACCTCGACCGGATGGGTCGTCTCGAGGTACCACCCTGAACCCATGATCACTCGCACGTCTGACTTTCGCGAGAACTCCGCCAACTTCTCCGGTGCCCGGCCCAGTCCCGGCGGTGTCAGATCGACGATCGTCCGACCACCGAGGCGGGCGAAGTCCGCAAGGTCTTCCACCACGGCCGATCCGTCGTCGACTCGACAATTGTCGAGACTGTAGTACGGATTGTCGTGAAGAAGCCAGGCATCCTCGGCGCGTACCGGACCGGCCAACCGCTGTGCCACAACCGGATCCGGGGCCTCGGTGTACGCACCGGTGACGTCGTTGTGCAGATGTTCGTGTGGGAGAACCAGTCCGAGTTCCGAGCTGTCCACAGTTCCCGTGACAGTACGAACCTTGCTCATGAGCGTGCGGGCCCCGACGGTGCGGACTGCAGGTGTCGCCACAGCGCGCTCAGCGTGTGTCCGCGCATGTTGATCCAGATGGCCAGTAGCAGAACGACACCGGTGATGATCGGCGTCAGGAACGGGCTCACGCCGAGCAGGGTCAATCCGTTGGCGATGATTCCGGTCAGGACGGCGCCGATGACGGTACCGATCACGGTGCCGCGACCGCCGAAGAGATTGGTGCCACCGAGAACCACCGCGGTGATCACGGTGAGCTCGAATCCCGTTGCGGAGTTGGCCGAACCCGAGCCCAGTCGAGCCGCGATCAGCAGTCCCGCGATGCCAGCAGCCAGGCCGGTGAAGACGAGCGTCATCATGAGCACACGACGCGTGTTGACACCGGACCGTCGTACGGATTCGACGTTGGAACCGATACCGGTGACGTAGCGCCCGAAGCGCATGCGGTTGAGCGCAATTGCTCCGATGACCACGACGACGAGAGCAATCCAGGCGCTGGCGGAGAACCCGAGGAATTCCGAAGTTCCGAGCTTCGCGAAGTAGGTGTCGGCCGGAACCGGAACGGAGAATCCTTCGGTCCGATACAGCGCGATACCGCGAATGACGGACATCGTCGCCAGGGTCACGATGAACGGCGGAATACCCTGATAGGCAGCGAGCCATCCGTTGACCAGGCCCCAGGCCGCACCCATCACCGGGGCGGCGACGAAGACCAGGGACGAATCGACGCCGGCCTGGATAAGCTCGGCACTCATCGCCGCGACGAACGCGACGATCGCACCGACGGACAGGTCGATCTGACCTGCCGTGATCACGAAAGTCATCGCCACCGCGATGATCAGAACCGGAGCGATCTGGGTTGCCAGGTTCGACAGGTTCGTGAATGTCAGGAACGACGACGTGGTCGCCGAGAAGACGGCTGCGACAGCAACTGTCACCGCCAGCATCGCGAGGGTGGGCTTGTTGACGCTGTCCCACAAGGAGGGTTTCGCGGCGAGCTTGCGCTCGATCGGCGCCTGGGTCTTCTCGAGAGTGGTCATGCCGTGGCTCCCTGTGTTGCTGCCGATGTCCGTTGCGGCACCGGAGTTCGAGTGATGAGTCCGACGAGGGACTCGATGTTGAGGTCGCCGATCGGAACGTCGTCGACACTCTGCCCCTCGTACATGACCGTGATTCGGTCACACACGCGGAACAGGTCCTGCAGGCGGTGTGTCACGAGAATGACGCCCACGCCGGCCGCTGCGACGTCCGTGATCAGCTTGAGCACCGACTCGACCTCGGCGACGGCAAGCGCTGCGGTGGGCTCGTCGAGGATCAGTACGTCTGGGCGGAAGGAGACTGCGCGGGCGATCGCGACGGTTTGCCGCTGTCCGCCGGACAGTTGCCCGATCTCCTGGTAGGTCGACTTCACCTTGACATGCAGGTCGGCAAGAATGTGAGCCGCCTTCTCGTGCATGGCATGCCGGTCGAGGAAGGGGCCTTTTCGCGGTTCTCTGCCGAGGAACAGGTTGCTGGCGACGTCCAGCGTGTCGCACAGAGCCAGATCCTGGTAGACGATTCCGATCTTTTTCTGCTGGGCGTCGAGAGGCGTCGAAAAGCGCACTGGTTCACCGTTGACGCGCATTTCGCCGCCGTCGTGCTGAACCGCACCGGCGAGAATCTTCATCAGAGTGGACTTACCGGCGCCGTTGTCGCCGACCACTCCGAGTACTTCACCCTTCGCCAGCCGAAGGTCCACTCCTTGAAGGGACTTCACCGGTCCGTACGACTTGGTGATGCCCGAGAGTTCGATCAGTGGAGGTGCCATGATTACTTCTCCAAGTAGTACATGTAGTCGGCCACGTTCTCCGGGGTCACGATCTGGGTGGGAACCGGGATGTTTGCCGGAGCGCCGCGTCCGCAAGCCAGGTCGATTGCCGAATTCATTGCCTCATGGCCGAATTCGAAGGTGTTCTGCTGGACCACGCCTTTAAGCCAACCGGCTTTGAGTCCGCCTACCGCCTGATCCGAAAGATCCCAACCGACTGCTTCGATGCGATCCTGCGCCTTCTGACTGTTGACCGCCGCGACGAGACCGATCAGTGCCGGCTCACCGGTTGCGTAGACGTACTTCATGTCGCCACCGCCGGTCAGCAGGTTCTCCGCCGCGGTCTGTGCGTTCTCCTGAATGTTACGTCCGTCCACGACGGTGCCGACGGTCATTCCGCGGCCGGTCACGGTCTCCGTGAAGCCCTTCTGCCGCTCCAACTGAACAGTGCTGTTGAGCGCGCCGACGATACCGACCGTTCCGGTGTTGTTCGCGACGTCGGCCAAGGTGTTTCCGATCTTGGCACCACCCTCGGCGTTGGCCGTACCGACCTGAGTCGACAGTGCCGGATCGTCGATGGTCGCGTCCACCGCGACGACGGGGATGCCCGCGTTCTTGGCCTTGACCACCGACGGCTTGATTCCGTCCGTGTCGATTGCATCGACGATGATCGCGTCGACTCCGGCGGCGATCAGATTGTCGAAGGCGTTGGCCTGCGCGACGGAATCGTCGTTGCCGCTGATGATCTGCAGGTCGACGCCTGCCTTGTCCGCGACGTTCTTCGCGGCATTGTTGATCTGGTTGAAGTACAGCGCCTGGAGGTTGATGGTCACCAGACCGACCTTGAGCTTGCCGTTCGTCCCGTCACAGCTTTCGGCGACCCGGGTCGGCTGCGGGATGGACGAGCCCCCCGATGCGTCCTTCGAGTCACTCGACGAAGCCGAGTCACAAGCGGTGAGCGTGAGCGCGACTGCAGCTCCCAGCGCCAGAGGCAATGCACGTTTCATCATCGAGTCTCCAAAAGGGTGTGAGGGGTCAATGTTGCTGTGAAGCTGTCCAATTCATCTCGGGTGGGGCATCCGCGGGGGCCTGCGGTGGCGCAAGCCAATGCAGCCGATGCCCCGGCGAGTCGTGCGGCGTCCACCGGTGAGCGCCCGGCGTCGACAAAAGCGATGTACGTACCGCCGAAGCAATCACCGGCCCCGACGGCATCGACGACGTCGACCACTACTGCCGGTTCGCTCGTCACCTCGCCGTCCGGTGTGGCCAGTGTCCAACCTCGCGAGCCGTCGGTCACCAGCAGGTGGGTGTGGTGCTCGGCGGCCAGAGTCTGCCACTGGTCGAAACCGATCCCGAACTCGCCTTCCCACAGGGCACGCCCTACGACGACGTGGTCGGCCAGAGCGAACGCGCGCAGTGCCGCGGCTTTGTTTTCACAACCGTCCAGATCGATTACCAGACTTACGCTTCCCGGCAATCCCTCTGGCAGGAAGCCCGCACGGTATCCGTCGAGGAACAGCCGTCCACCACCGGCAGCAGCCAATCGGGTGATGACAACCCCGATTCGTTCGGCATCGTTCGGGTCGTCCTGGCTGATGATTGAGCGATCGCCGTCCTGCGCGATGAGAACAACTGCCGTCGACAGGAACGCATCTCGCGGCGACCAACTGGTGTCGACGCCGTCTGCCTCGAGGGATTCGAGAAACTCGGTGGACCGCGCGTCCGGGCCCACGGCACCGGCAAAGATCACTTGCGCGCCCATTCTGGCCGCGGATACCGCAGCATTTGCATTCATTCCACCGTCGATCTGACTGATGGCCGTTGCCTGAACGCGCTCACCGAGTACCGGTACGTGTGGGACATGTACCGTCACATCGTTGTTGGCGTATCCACAAAAGACAATCATGGTTACTTTCCTGCGGCCCGGGACAGTTCGCGGACCTTCTCGCCTGCGACCCGTCCCCACCAGCGTCCATTGTCCTTCACCGAGGATGCAACTATGGCGCCGTCGCATTCCTTCATCAGCGCTGCGACATTGGCAGCCGTGATGCCGGATCCGATGATCACGGGAAGAACGGTGTTGTCTCGGATCACGGAAACCTCGTCGACCGAAGCGGCGTCACCGGTGCGCGAACCCGTCGCGATCAGAACATCTGCGTCGAAGAACTCGGCGTCTTCGGTCTGTTCCGCGACAGTGCGGTCCGCGACAATGGCATGCGCACCGTGCTTGACGTGCACGTCAGCGAAGATCCGGACCGGGTCGGCGCCGATGCGATGGCGGAAGCGCGTCGTCTTGGCGGCCTGGCCCTCGATGAAGCCCTCATTGGCAATGTAGGCATTGGCCCACTGATTGACGCGCACAAAACTCGCGCCTGCCGCCCACGCTGCGGCCACTCCGCACTCGCCGGCGTTGGACAGGATGCTGACGCCGACGGCCTTGCCGAACTCGCCGACCACCGCTGCCGTGATGACTCCCATGCTCGCGGCGGTTTCGTATCCGTGTTCGCCGGGCTTGAGGAACGGTATGTCCCAGTGATTTTCGACGATCACCCCGTCGAAACCGTTGTCGACATACGCGTGTGCTTCCTCGACGGCGAAGCGAGCAATTTCCGAAACCGGCTGCCCGGTGTAGTGCGGGCTGCCCGGCAGGGCCGGGAGGTGAATGG
Source organism: Rhodococcus sp. D-46 (assembly GCF_011290655.1). NCBI lineage: Bacteria > Bacillati > Actinomycetota > Actinomycetes > Mycobacteriales > Nocardiaceae > Rhodococcus > Rhodococcus sp. D-46. The sequence continues at coordinate 348,879 of NZ_JAANTF010000006.1, forward strand.
CCCCGATGAGAGATGGCGTGCCGGTGAACATCTCTGCCAGCGCCGAGGGCTTGGGCGGAAAGACTCCGAGCGGTGATGCGGTCACTTCAGCTACCCCATTCCATGCGCAAGATTTGCGCTGTATGTCCATGCACAAGATCTGCACACGATGTAATCGATTGCCTTGATGAATTAGCAGGTTATGCGATCAACACCGGGTTGTGTCAAGGATTTCACAATTCGAATTTGTAAACGATTGCCTCAATCGCGTTACATGCGGGACACTGGACCGTGCGGTTCGATAACCTCGGACCCGAATCGAGCAGAAAACGGGGGACGCATGCGCAAGGCGACCATTCGCGATGTCGCGGAACTGGCCGGGGTGTCGACGGCCACCGTGTCGCGGGCACTGTCCGGCTCCCGCCCTGTCTCGGACGAGCTTGCAGCGACGATCAAACGAGCCGCGGATTCTCTCGGATACTCGGGAAACATCATCGCCAGCTCACTGCGTCGCAATCGGACGGACACCGTCGGAATGGTGGTTCCGAGTATCGCGAACCCCTTCTTCACTTCGCTGGTGGTCAACGTCGAACACGTCCTCGCTCGGCGCGGACTACAACTGTTCCTGTGCGATTCTCGTTCCGATCCCGACGTGGAAGCGCAGCGACTCAAGTCGCTCGTCTCCCGGCAAGTGGACGGAATCATCATCAGCCCGTGCCACGGCGAACTGAGTGCCGAAGCCGTCCGAGCCAGCGCGGCAACGCTTCCGGTCGTTCAACTGGACCGGTTTGCAATGGATACCCAGACGGACTGGGTCGGCGTCGACGACGACGCCGCTCAATCCCTGGTGATGGAGCATCTGTCCGAGCGTGGCGCGCAATCAGCCGCCTTCATCAGTTCCGAGCTGACCAATTCGTCAACAGAACTTCGCCGGGCCGGCTTCTTCCGCCACGCGGATCGAATGGGCATCGAAACTCGTGACGAGTGGACACAACTCGGCGAGTACTCGATCGAGTGGGGGCGCACGGCATCCAACATCATCCTGACCGGCAAAACTCGCCCCGACGCCCTGGTCTGCGCCGACGACTTGATCGCACTTGGCGTGTTGCAGACGTGTCACACATTGGGCATCGACGTTCCCGGCGACGTTCTGGTCACCGGTTTCGACAACATCCCATTCTCCGAATTGTGCAACCCGCCGTTGACCACCGTCGGGCAGCCGCAGGAAAGAATCGCGGAAGAAGCTGTGCGACTTCTGGATCAGGCGATGAACAACTCTTCCGAGTCGACAGCCCACATCGCGCTTGCTCCTGAACTGATTGTCCGTCAGTCCACCGTCGGCCAAGCGGCGGCAACCGCACCGTAAGCAGCGATCGCATCGTCCAGTTCGGAAACCTTGACGCTTTCGTTGGCCGCATGCATCAGCGAGGGAGTGCCAGGGCCCCAGATCACGACGGGAGCACCAGGGGCGGCGGCGGCCAGTACCGAAGCGTCGGTGAAGTACGAAACCGGTTCGGTTGCAACAGGGATAGGCAAGGTAGCCAACCACGGATCCGACGCGTCGGTACGCACACCTCCCAGATGAATCGACGTCTCCACCGAGTCGACTTCTGGTTGGGCTCGCCACCACGCGAGCAGGTCGGCGCCGTCTCCCACCGTGCGGTGATCGATCACCGCACGTGCACTGTCCGGCACGATGTTCGGAGCCGAACCCCCGCCGACCAAGCCGAGGTTCCAGGTTTCGGCACCCAGAAACGCGTCGGACGACAGCGGAAGCTCACGCCGGGCTCGGTCGACGACGTCAAGCAGTTTGAGGACGGCGTTGGTTCCTCGCTGCGGTGTACTCCCGTGCGCGGCTTTTCCTTTGACGGACACTTCGAGCCACAGTGCGCCGCGGTGCCCCAGGTTGATTCGGTTGCCCGTCGCCTCGGGAACGATGACGGCCCCGACCTCGAGATTCGCCACGGCGTCGGCCGAACGAACAGCCCCGAGCGATCCGATTTCCTCGTCGCTCGTCAGCAACAGCGCGACCGGGACTCCACGTTCGAAGGCTTCGACAACCGCGGCAGTAGCGGCAACAAGGCCGGCCTTCATATCCGATGTCCCTCTGCCGAGGAACAATTCGCCGTCGACCTGTGCGGCGTACGGGTCGAACTCCCAGTCGGAGACAGTGCCCACTGGCACCGTGTCCACGTGGCAGGCGAACAGTAGTCTCGCGGCCGAGGGTGCAGCTTCGTTGGTGATCAAGGCCCAGGGATGATTGCCGGTCAGGTCTGACTCCACCTTCGCCTGTGGCGCACGTGAGAGAACCAACGAGACAATCGAATCCATCGCCCGCCGTTGAGGAGCGGCCTCCCCCGAGACCGTGTCGAGAGCTACCAGTTCCGAGAGAAGTCCGAGGGAATCCATGTACCTATTCTTGCACTGCCACGGATTCAGTGCGCTGCCAGCTGGGCGATGACGACGTAATTGTCGTCGGTCGACTCTCCTTCGACGACATCACAATTGGCGAGGATCAGCCGTCCCGGAACCGATTCGCGCAACTCGTGAGCGCCCAGCAGCGAACCTTTGTGCAGCGGTCCGACTGTTTCGACGTCGTACTCAAGCGTGCCGTTCGGTGTACCCAGGAGAATTCGATCGCCCGGCTCCACTACCCGGAGCGCCCGGAACGGTGCTTCGCGAGTGGTGTAGTTGTGGCCGACCACGACAACTGTTTGTGTGGTCGACGTTCCCGGCATTCCGCTTTCACCCCACCACACCGGCAGTTCGTCGACGGGATTCAGTTGCTGCCCACTCTCGCCGCCGCGCATCAGTTTCTCCGAGTGCAACGGACTGCTCAGGTACGTGACCCCGGACGCAGACCTCAACTCGATCCTCTCGGGTTCTGCCGGATCGACGGTCACCGAAGCCGGTGCAGCCGCGATATGCGACTGCACCGGCGAGCGGTCAGGTAGCGATCCCGCGTTCTCGCCCGAACATCCGGATACGAGGAGGGCGAGGATCGCTACCGCCGAGAGACCGGCGCTACGCAGACGTGTTGCCCGGGCCGTCATGACGCTTGCGACGAACAACCACCGTCGTAGCTGCTGCGGCGGCAGCGCCCACGACTCCGACGCCGATCAATACAGCCGGCAGGTTGGAGTTGCTGCTACCGCTGGTGCTGCTGCTTGCGGTGTCACCGAGAGCAAGGTCGACCGGGGGCAGGCTTCCGGCGAGCGCCGGATCGCCGTCGGCATCGGTGACGTAGTAGTCGACGACGTCGAAGGCTCCCTTGTTGTTGTAGTAGCCGACCAGCTTGACGCCGGTCTTGTTCACTACAGCGGTGGTCTCGTCGACCTTCGTGACCCCGGAGCCGTCGTCGGTGTGCTCACCGATGATCACTTCACCGCCGACGCCTGTTCCGTTGTCGATCTCCTTCTCGCCCTTTGCCTTGAGCTCGTCGACGATCTTCTGCGCTGCATCCGCTTCGGCCTTTGCGGCGGCTGCAGCGGCCTGAGCTTCCTTGGCCTTTGCTGCCGCGGCGTCGGCCGCCGCCTTCGCGTCTTCGGCGGCCAGGTAGAGATCCTGCGCCTTCTTGCTCGCCGCTTCGGCAGCTTCGGCCTTCTTGGCGGCTTCGGCAGCCTTTTCGTCGGCGATGGCTCGCTTGTCGGTGGCAGCCTCGCCCGCAGCATCGGCTTCGGCCTGGGCCGTCTCCGCGGCCTTCTGCGCAGCGTCGGCATCCTTCTGCGCGGAAGCCGCAGTAGCCGCCGCTTCATCTGCGGCCTTACGGGCGGCGGTAGCAGCTTCTACCTCGGTGGCAGCTGCGGACTCGGCTGCCTTGGCCGTGGTTTCAGCGGCGGTGGCCACCTTCTGAGTTTCCTTGACGGTGATCGCGAGCTGCTTGGCATTCCAAGCTGCGGCCAACGCCTGAGCCTTAGCGACGGCTGCCTTCGCGAAATCCCAGTTCTTGAAGGCTTCCTCGGCTTCCTTGTTCTTGTCCGCTACCAGTTTGGCGTTTGCATCCGCGGCAGCCTTCGCCTCATCGGCCTTGGCCTGCAGAGCATTAGCCTCGGCGCGCGCCTTTGCTGCCTCTTCGGTCTTGGGCCCCGAACCGGCGGCCTTCGCAGCCTCCTCGAGTTCAGCAGCCTTGGCTGCGGCCGCGTCGGCTTCTGCCTGAGCTGTTTTTGCTACCTCTTTCGCATCGGCCGCCGCGGACTCCGCAACCTTGGCTGCCTCTTCGGCTTCCTTGGCAGACTGTTCCGCGGCCCCGGCCTCCGCCTTGGCCTTGGTCGATTCGACCGCCGCCTTGGTTGCCTCGACGCTCGCCTGGGTCATTGCCTCGGTCGCCTTCACCGAAGTGTCTGTCGCTGCGGACGAGTCGACCCCTGCCGTCGCGGCTGCTTCGGCGGCCTTCGCTGCCGCGTCGGCAGCTGCCTTGGCTTTTGCTTCGGCTTCCGCCAGTGCTGCAGCGTCCGTACCAGCGGTTTCGGCACTGCCCGTGCCCGCGACCCCGGCTTCAACCTTCTCCGGCGTGGTCTCGGTGCTCGTCGCCGCGTCGGCGTCGGTGGTGGCGGCTGCCTCTTCCTCGGCGCAGGTCACCAGCGGATCAGCGCTCGGGGTACACACGGTTTCCGGCTCTGCCGATGCAATTCCCGTGCCGCCCACCGCCAATCCGAGAGCTAGTACGGCACCGGCGGCCGCAGAGCGGACCCTCCGAGAATGGGCGATGGACTTCTCCGACATAGCGCTCAACCTTTCGGCCTTCTTTACGAAGACGGCAATTCCGGCGTGGACAGCCTTTACTTCGTCGGCTGACTTCCAGACGTTACGACCGGTCGGTCCGAAAAATTGAGAGCTGCTGCGCTAACCGCAGGAATCAGGACCGCGGAACGCGCCCCATCAGGTAGAACTCCGGATTGGGCAGCATGCCGGAGAAGCTCGCCATGCGATTGCTCAGCCCGAAGAATGCAGTGATCGCGGCGATGTCCCACGCGTCCTCGTCGCCGAAGCCGTGCACACGAAGGGCGTCGAAGTCGGCGTCGGCGATTTCGTGCGAGGCGGAGTTCACCTTGGTGGCGAAGTCGAGCATCGCGCGCTGACGATCGGAGATCTCTGCGGTGCGATAGTTGACCGCAACCTGGTCGGCAACCAACGGCTTCTTCTCGTAGATACGCAGAATTGCGCCGTGCGCGACAACGCAGTACGTACATTTGTTGGCCGCAGAGATCGTGGTGACGATCATTTCTCGATCACCCTTGGTGAGTGCGGGATCTTCCTTGAGCATGATCGCGTCGTGGTATGCGAAGAATGCCCGGAACTCGGCTGGGCGCCGAGCGAACATCAGGAAGACGTTGGGCACGAACCCCGACTTCTCCTGGATCTCGAGAATCTTGGCGGCGATGTCCTCGGGCACCTCGGTCAATTCAGCCTGCGGAAAACGGGTGCTCACTGTGCCTCCTGGTCAACCATCGATGTTCGATTCAAGATAATGATGATTAACTGAGTTGTCCAGATGCATTTCCTGCCCTACTTTTTCGGGCACGGATAGTCGGGTACGGCCCAAGTGATCTGCGTAGCGTGAAACCCGTGAACAGGAAGACACGATGATCGACGGACTGAACCGCGCGCTCGACTACATCGAAAGCAATCTGAGCGACGAGATCGAGACAGCCGAGATGGCAAGGCTGGCAACCACCTCGGAGTATCACTTTCGGAGGATGTTCTCGGCCCTGGCCGGCATTCCCGTATCCGAATACATCCGTCGACGTCGACTCACCCTAGCCGGTGCCGAGTTGTCCGTCAGTAGATCAGGAGTGTTGGAGACCGCCGTGAAGTACGGCTACTCGTCCGCGGAGGCCTTCACACGAGCGTTCACCGCATTTCACGGCGTGAGCCCCGGCGCGGTCAAACGCGCTCCCGCCGTTCTCAAATCCCAACAGAAACTTGTCATTCACGTGACACTGGAAGGAGCCACACCGATGGACTACATGCTTGTGGACAAACCTGCCCTGACGGTAGTCGGGTTCAAGACCCGGGTTCCATTGGTTCACGAAGGTCCCAATTCTGCGATCGAAGATTTCACCCGCTCCGTGGACAAGGTTGCGTTGCGAGGGTTGCGCGAGCTCTCCGATCAGGACCCGGCGGGAATCGTCAGTGTCGTCGACAATTTGGCGCATCCCAGAACCGAAGGCACAGAACTGGATTACTACCTGGGAGTGGTCACCGGCAAACCTTCACCCACGGGTTTCGATGCGCTGACGGTCGACGCGCACACGTGGGCCGTCTTCACCGCCGACGGGTCGGAAATCGAATCTGTGCAGTATTTGTGGCGAGATATCTACACGGAATGGTTCCCTGCCAACCCTTTTCGCTCCGTACCTGGTCCCGAGATCATGCGTACCGAATACAACGACGATTTCACCGCCGCACGGTTCGAGCTCTGGATTCCGGTCGAGAGCGAGCCGAGCGACGTCGGGGCGTAAAACAGCCGCCAGGTCGGATGGAAGTCACGACCCGGCGGCTGAGCCATCAGATGAAACAGACTGTCAAAGAATCAGTTTCGCTCCGGTAGCAGCAACCACGTCCTCGACGCTGATGCCCGGCGCCGTCTCCACCAGGCGGAGACCGTCGTCAGTCACGTCGATCACGGCCATGTCGGTGATGATTCGCTGGACGCAGCCCTTACCGGTCAGCGGAAGCGAGCACTCCTCGACGATCTTGTGCTCACCCTTCTTCGAGACGTGCTCCATCATCACGATGACGCGCTTTGCGCCGTGGACCAGATCCATCGCGCCGCCCATGCCTTTGACCATGTGGCCAGGGATCATCCAGTTCGCGAGGTCTCCGGTGGCACTGACCTGCATGGCACCGAGCACGGCAACGTCAACCTGGCCGCCGCGGATCATGCCGAACGACGCTGAGGAGTCGAAGAACGACGCACCGGGGAGAACGGTGATGGTCTCCTTGCCCGCATTGATCAGCTCGGGATCGAGTTCGTCCTCGGTCGGGTACGGCCCCACGCCCAGAACGCCGTTCTCCGAGTGCAATACAACGGTGATATCGGTCGGGAGGTAGTTCGGAACCAGCGTCGGCATACCGATGCCGAGGTTCACGTACTGCCCGTCCTCGAGTTCGCGCGCGACGCGGGCCGCCATCTCTTCGCGGGTAAGTTTGGTGGGTAGTACAGAAGTCATGCTCGTACCGTCCGATTCTCGATGCCGACCGTCACGGGGCCGACGTGGACAACACGCTGAACGTGAATGCCCGGCGTGTGGATCTCGGCGGGGTCGAGCTCACCCGGCTCTACGAGGTGCTCGACCTGCGCAATGGTGATGCGCCCCGACGTTGCTGCAGCCGGATTGAAGTTCTGGGTACTCGCGCGGTAGACGAGGTTGCCATGCCGGTCACCTTTCCAGGCATGGACCAGTGCATAGTCGGCGACGATGCCGCGCTCCATCACGTAGGTGACGCCGTCGAAGTCACGAGTTTCCTTGGGCGGACTGGCAACTGCGATGCCGCCGCTGCCGTCGTAACGCAGTGGCAGGCCGCCGTCGGCGACCTGGGTGCCGACGCCGGCCGGGGTGAAGAACGCGGGGATGCCCGCTCCCCCGGCGCGCATGCGCTCGGCGAGCGTGCCCTGCGGCGTGAGTTCTACTTCCAGCTCACCAGAAAGGTACTGACGCGCGAACTCCTTGTTGGAGCCGACGTACGAGCTGACAGTACGACGGATACGCCCCTTCTCCAGAAGCACTCCGAGCCCGAACCCGTCGGTGCCGCAGTTGTTGCTCACCGTTTCGAGTGATGTCGCGCCCTGCTCGAGGAGCGCATCGATGAGGATTTCCGGCACTCCGACGAGCCCGAAACCTCCGACAGCGATCGTGACGCCGTCCGGCACGTCGGCGACGGCCTCGGCAGCAGTGGGAATGACTTTGTCCATCATGTCGATCACAGTAGCGCGACCCGTACGTATTGTGAACCCCCGTCCGCATAACGAACATTTTTCGCCCCCGGCATTGCCTGGGTCACATCTACGAACTATTCTGTTCGCAGAGCGCAACACATGTACACATTGCGAACAACTTCACGTAACCGAACGACGAGGTTCCCTATGCTGCATCTACCGCCGAGGTACCAGCGGCCGACTGGCGTCAACGCCCCGGCCGATTTCGCGGACCACAAGACGACTTCCCTTCGCCACCCGAAGCAGCCGCTGAAGCTGCTCCCCCAGCGGCTCACGGAGCTCACCGGGCCGGTATTCGGCGAAGATCGCGTCGGCGCCGGCGAAAACGACCTGACCATTGCCAACGGCGGCGAAGCACAGGGACAGCGCATCGTCGTTCACGGCCGCGTACTCGACGGCGACGGAAAACCCGTCCCCCACACACTGCTCGAGGTGTGGCAGGCCAACGCCGGTGGACGCTACCGCCACACCGGCGACAACTGGCCCGCGCCGCTGGATCCGTTCTTCAACGGCCTGGGTCGCTGCGTCACCGACGCGAACGGCCACTACAGCTTCACCACGATCAAGCCGGGCGCCTACCCGTGGATGAACCACGACAACGCCTGGCGACCGGCACACATCCATTTCTCGCTGTTCGGCACGGCATTCACGCAGCGCCTCGTGACGCAGATGTACTTCCCCGACGATCCGATGTTCTTCCAGGACCCGATCTACAACGCGGTACCCGAAGCAGCACGTCACCGCATGGTCAGCGTCTTCGACTACGACGCCACAGTCCCCAACTGGGCTCTCGGGTTCCGCTTCGACATCGTCCTGCGCGGCCGTAACGCCTCCGTATTCGAGAACGAGGAAGACCACGATGACTGATCACACCGCGAAGCCCGCACCCACTTATCCGGTCGTCCCCGGCGACTTCACCACCGCCCCCTTCGGTGTCACGCCCTCTCAGACCGTCGGGCCGTACTGGCACATCGGCCTCCCCTGGACGGACGGCCCCGACGCCGCTCCCGCCGATGCCCCCGGACGAATCACGCTGGCCATCACGGTGATCGACGGCGCCCGTACACCCGTCGCCGACGCGATGATCGAAACATGGCAGGCCGATACGCTCGGACGCTTCAACCATCCGGACGATCCCCGTGGCGCAGTGGAGCTCACTCCGGCTGGTTTTCGCGGATGCGCCCGCAGCGCAGCGGATCCCACGGGCACTGCACTGGTCCACACTGTCAAGCCCGGTGCGCAGCCCACTGAAACGGATGCGAACGAGGCCCCACACGTGAACGTGTCGGTCTTCGCTCGCGGCATGCTCGACCGCCTGGTCACCCGCTTGTACTTCCCCGAGGACACCGACGCACACGCAACAGATCCGGTGCTGTCCTCACTGAGCGAAACCGAACGCGCGAAGCTGGTTGCAACCAAGGTCGACGGTGGGTACTCCTGGACGGTCTATGTTCAGGACGAGGACGCGAACGGCGTCGAGACGCCCTTCTTCGAACTGTAGAGGAGTACACATGCCCACTCGCGGCGCACTGTTCGATCCGGTGTTCGGGGCCACCCGAGTAGCGGAACACCTGTCCGACCAGGCGTGGGTCACCGCGTTGCTCGACGTGGAAGCCGCGCTGAGTTGTGCGATGGCCACAGTCGGATTGGCGGACGGGGAACACTGCGCCGCGGTGGCTGCTGCCGCGGCCGAACTCTCACAACCGGGCGGTCTGGACATCGTGGCGCTCGGCCGCGCGTCGGCCGCCGGCGGAAATCCCGTCATTCCGCTGGTGAAGATGCTGCGCGAAAGGGTCGGACAGGAAGGTGTGCCTGCCTCCGTGGTGCATCCGGGAGCCACCAGCCAGGACATCATGGATGATGCTCTCATGCTGTTGACGCGACGCGCGGGCGCGGTCGTTCTTGCCGACCTGACGCGCGCCGCCGATTCCGCCGCCCACCTCGCCCGCCTCCATCGCTCTACTCCTATGGTCGCGAGAACCCTGGGACAACAAGCACTTCCGACCACCTTCGGGCTACTGGCATCGAGTTGGTTCACCGCACTCGACGCCGCAGCGATTCGCCTCGAGATCGTGCTGTCCACGTTGCCGGTTCAATTCGGCGGAGCCGCAGGAACACTCGCTGCGTTGTATCCCGACGGGCTCAGGATCGCCGATGCACTGGCAGACGAACTCGGCCTGGCCAGGCAGGTTGCTCCCTGGCACACCGACCGCGTGACCATCGCAGAACTCGCGACCACACTCGGTATCGTCGCCGGCGCCGTTTCCAAGCCCGCCACCGACATCACCGTCATGGCGTCCACCGAACTGTCCGAGGTTGCCGAGAGCGCTCCGGGCGGCTCATCGGCCATGCCGCACAAGCAGAATCCGGTTGCCGCGATCACCGCCCGCGCGGCAGCGCGACGTGCTCCCGCGCTGGTGGCCACAGCCCTGTCGAACATGGATCACGAATTCGCTCGCGCCGCAGGCCCCTGGCACGCCGAGTGGGAAACCGTCACCGATCTCCTGCGTCTGGCAGGCGGAGCGGCGCACCAGCTTTCCGTGAGCCTCACCGGCCTGCAAGTACACACCGAGTCGATGGCTCGCAATCTCGACATCACCGGTGGCCTGATTCTCGCCGAGCGTGTCACCAAGGCCCTGTCCGCACACACTGATCGAGCGCGCGACATCGTCACCGCGGCAGCCACTTCCGGAACCAGATTGGATCGTGATCCCGCCATCGCAGAGCACCTGAGCGAAACCGAGATCGCCGAACTACTCGACCCCGCACACTATCTGGGCCACGCCACCGATCTGGTCGACCGCGCCCTCGCCGAACGCCCCACAGGAGGATCTCGATGAGCGTCGCGCTCAACTTTCAACAGACCGGCAATCTCGATGCCCCGGCAGTGGTTCTCCTGGGTTCACTCGGATCCGATCTGTCCATGTGGCAGCCGCAGATTCACGCGCTGTCGAATCGCTACCGCGTCATCGCCGTCGACCATCGCGGCCACGGCAAGTCACCGGTGCCTACGGGCCCCTACTCAATTGCCGATCTCGCCGGCGATGTCATCGCTCTCCTCGATTCGCTCGAACTCGAGTCCGTACATCTCGTCGGGCTCTCCCTCGGCGGCGCTGTCAGCCAATGGATCGCCGCGCACCACCCCACTCGCGTCGAGACGTTGACATTGATGTGCACGTCCTCGCAGTTCGCCCCGGCTCAACCGTGGATCGATCGTGCTCGGGCTGTCCGTGCGGACGGTATTGCATCCATCGCGGCCGCCGTCGTCGGACGCTGGTTCACGCCGGGACTGGCCGAGAACGATCCGGAGCTTGTCGCCCGTCACGTCGCGATGGTCGAAGCCACACCCGACGAGGGCTATGCCGCCTGCTGCGAGGCGCTTTCGACGTGGGACGGCCGCAACGACCTGGCCCGCATCGTCGCTCCGACGCTCCTCATCGCTGGCGAGCAGGATCCGGCGACGCCTCCGTCGACGTTGAGCGCGATCGCCGACGGCATCGCCGATGCGGTACTGCACGTGGTCGATCCGGGCGCACACCTGGCCAACGTCGAACAAGCCGGGCGCGTCACCAAACTACTTGCAACGCATATTGCCTCGCACACATCTGCGCTCGCCCAACGTAGCGCCGCGGTGTCGGCCGGCATGACCGTACGACGCCAGGTGCTCGGCGACGCCCACGTCGACCGTTCCATTGCCGGTGCCACCGAGTTCACCGCCCCTTTCCAGGACTTCATCACTCGCACGGCGTGGGGTGACATCTGGTCGCGCCCCGGCCTCGATCACCACACCCGCAGGCTCCTCACTCTCGCGATCCTCACCGCCGTCGGCAACGAACACGAACTCGACATGCACATTCGCGCTGCGCTGCGTGCCGGGATCGATCCCGACGAACTCGTGGAAGTATTTCTCCATACCGCGGTCTACGCGGGTGTGCCGAACAGCAACTTGGCTTTTGCGCTGGGAAAGCAAGCACTCGCGGACCTCTCGGCCGAACCTGAGGAGAACGAGACAACATGAGTGAGAACAGCAGCGAGCAGGCGCCGGGACCGTCCCCGGACTACGTGCAGTCGCTGGCCCGTGGGCTTTCCGTCATCAAGGCTTTCGACGGTGAGCACCCGCGTCGCACCCTCAGCGAGGTTGCCAGGCACACCGATCTCACGCGTGCGACCGCTCGCCGCTTCCTGCTCACACTCGTCGAACTCGAATACGTACGTACTGACGGTTCGGTGTTCTGGTTGACGCCCCGTGTCCTCGAACTCGGCTACAGCTACCTCTCCAGTCTGTCCCTTCCCGAGATCGCCGGGCCGCATCTGGAAGCCTTGTCCGCCAAGGTCCGTGAATCCACGTCCGTGTCGATCCTCGACGGTGACGACGTCGTGTACGTGGCTCGTGTTCCGGTCAGCCGCATCATGACGGTGTCCATCACCATCGGCACGCGCTTTCCCGCGTACGCCACATCCATGGGTCGAGTTCTGCTCGCAGGCTTGCCGGACGACGCACTGGACGCCTACCTCGCCCGAGTGTCCTTCGCCCGCCTGACCGGCAAGACCATCTCCACCGCCGACGGACTGCGTGCCGAACTCGAGAAGATTCGCGCCGACGGGTTCGCGATTGTCGATCAGGAACTCGAAGAGGGTCTGCGCTCGCTCGCCGCACCCATCCGGGACGCGACCGGTGACGTGGTCGCGGCCGTCAACATCTCCACCCAAGCCGCCCGCTACAGCGCCGAAGCTGTTCGCGGTGAACTGGTTCCGGCCGCAGTCGCCACCGCGGACGCCATCTCCGTCGATCTCGGACGTACTCAGTCGTCCAACAATCACTCGGCTGCCACCCGCTGACCGAGCAGACCCAAGGAAGAACCAATGCCTGACGTTGTCATCTGTGAACCGCTCCGTACCCCTGTCGGCCGCTTCGGCGGTGTCTTCCGTGACGTAGCCCCGGAAGATCTCGCCTCGACGCTGATCACCGAACTCGTCACGCGTACCGGCATTTCCGGCGCGGAGATCGACGACGTCATTCTCGGCCAGGCTTCGCCGAACGGTGAGGCTCCGGCGATCGGACGCATCGCGGCGCTCAACGCGGGTCTGGGCATCGATGTTCCCGGCATGCAGGTGGATCGCCGGTGCGGGTCGGGATTACAGGCAGTCATCCAGGCCGTCATGCAGGTTCAGTCCGGTGGCAGTGACCTGGTCCTCGCGGGCGGTGCCGAGTCGATGAGCCAGGCCGAGTTCTACGCAACCGGAATGCGTTGGGGCGTCAAGGGTGAAGGAGTTGCGCTCAGCGATCGTCTCGCGCGGGCCCGCGTCACAGCCGGCGGACGTGACTTCCCGGTTCCCGGCGGAATGATCGAAACGGCAGAGAACCTGCGCGCCGAGTTCTCCATCAGCCGCGAGGATCAAGATGCACTCGCGGTTCAATCCCATCAGCGTGCAGTCGCCGCACAGAAGAACGGCGTCTTCGCCGAAGAAATCGTTCCGGTATCCGTTCCGCAGCGCAAGGGCGAGGCCCTGCTCGTCGACACCGACGAGCATCCACGCGCCGACACCTCGATGGAATCGCTTGCGCGCCTTCGTCCCATGCGCGCAAAGATCGACCCCGACTCCACCGTGACTGCAGGTAATGCCAGCGGTCAGAACGACGGCGCAGCACTGGCGATCGTCACCACCGCCGACAAAGCTCGTACCCTCGGACTGCGACCGCTCGCACGCCTCGCGAGTTGGAGCGTTGCGGGCGTTCCGCCGCGCACCATGGGCATCGGCCCCGTACCGGCGTCGGAGAAGGCACTCGGCCGCCTCGGATTGACCCTGGCGGACATGGACGTCATCGAACTCAACGAAGCCTTTGCGGCACAAGCACTTGCAGTCCTGCAGAGCTGGAATCTCGAGGCCGACGACCCACGCATCAACCCCAACGGCTCCGGCATCTCCCTCGGACATCCGGTCGGAGCTACGGGTGGACGAATCCTGGCCACCCTGTTGCGCGAGATGGACCGTCGCGAAGCGCGTTACGGCCTCGAGACGATGTGCATCGGCGGCGGGCAGGGCCTGGCTGCGGTCTTCGAGCGCCTGTCCTGATCAAGCCCCGACGTGCGGGACGCCGGAGTCACCGAGTTCGCCGCGTAGGCCGTCGAGAAAGACACGCAGCAGGTCGGTGAGTTCGGCCTGCTGCTGCTCGGTGAGAATCGACGTCAGTCCGGCTTCACGGCCGAGGACTCGGTCCACCAATTGCTCCACCAGTTCGTGACCGGCGGCAGTGAGGGTCACGAGCACTATTCGTGACCCTTCCGCGGCGGAAGACCTCTCCACCAGACCCGCATTCTCCGCGCGCGCGAGTCGCTGCGAGATCGCACCGGCCGTGACTCCGGTCTGCTCGGTGATCTGGCGAGTCGTCAACTGATACGGCTCGCCGGATCGCCGCAGGACACTGAGCAGGTCCAGCGTCGCGGTGTCCGCACCGGCCGAGGCGAGTACCCGTCGGCGATCCTCACCGAGCAGCTTGGCGCACATCCACAGCCTGGTCACGATGCCGATGCCCTCTACCGGCGTGCCCGGCCTTTCGCGAAGCCAGGCCAACGCGACCGCGTCCACCGCGTCGTCCGGGTTGTAGTCGCCCACCACTGCACACCTCGTTTAGCTCTAAATGATACGTTCTTCGTATAGGTCTAAACGTAGCTCACGGAGGTAGGCATGACACGCACAGTTCTGGTAACCGGCGGCGGAACAGGGATCGGACGCGCAGTTGCAGCGGCGTTCGCCCGAGACGGAGACACAGTTTTTGTCACCGGCCGACGCACGGAACCACTCGAAAAGACCGCGGAGGAGTTGGGCGATAATGTTCACGCCTTGACTTGTGACAACTCCGACCCGAAAGACCTGAAGCGGCTGCAGGATTCGCTTCCGGGAACCATCGACGTCGTGGCGCACTGCGCCGGCGGTAACACGGACTTCGATCGTGAAGCGCCGTCAGATCTGGAATCCCTGGCCGCCGGGTGGCGGGCCAATCTGGACTCCAATCTGATCTCGGCAGTGTTGACCACAGCAGCAGTTCGAGATCGAATCCCCAGTGGCGGTGCCGTCATCACCATCGGATCGATTGCCGCCGACAAGGGAGCTGGAGCGTACGGCGCTGCCAAAGCAGCAGTTGCCACGTGGAATATCGATCTGGCCGCCGAACTGGGCCCAGAAGGCATCACCGCGAACATCGTCTCCCCCGGTTACATCGCCGACACCGAGTTCTTCCGGGACTTTCTGACGGACGAGCGTCGCGCGATGCTGATCGAATCCACCAGCACCAAGCGCGCCGGAACCCCGGACGACATCGCATCAGCCGTCCATTTCTTGGCCTCACCGGGTGCCCGGCAGATCACCGGTCAGGTATTGGCAGTCAACGGCGGCGAGAGAACCAGTCGCTGATCACGCCAGGTGGCGCTCGAAGAACGAGTCGATTCGCTTCCAGGCATCCTGTGCTGCAACAGGATCGGGACCGATTCCGAGAATGCGCTCCAAAGGACGAAGCACCTTGGGTCCGGCCTCCGCGTCGTTGAGGAACGCGTGGCCGGCGGTGGGGTACTCCTTGACGTCGTTCTCGATACCGGCATTGCTGAGCGCCGTCTCCAGCTTCGCTGCCGCGCCCCGGAGCGAGAAGTCCTTGCCTCCGAAACTCCCGACGATCGGGCACGCATCCACCACGGCCTCATCGAGTTTGCGCGGAAGCTGACCGTAGTTCACCGAGGCAGCGTCGAAATCTCCGGCGCTGACCATCGCGAAGCCGCCGCCCATGCAGAATCCGATGACACCGATCTTTCCGGTGCAGTCCCGGGATTCCACCAGCCAACTGCGAGCGACTTCGATGTCGGTGAACGCCTTGCCGTGTCCTCGAAGCATCGACGTCATGGTGGGCACTAGGCACCGCTTCGCCCCGCCCGCGCTGTAGAGGTCGACAGCAAGCGTCAAGAACCCCGCAGCGGCCAGCCGCTTGGCTTGCCGCTGCATCACCTCCTCGAGCCCGAAGGCCTCGTGAATCATCACTACCCCCGGCCACGGGCCGGGGGTAGTGGGGGTTTCGAGTATCGCTCGCAGCGGTTGTGATCCGCCGACTACTGCGGCGCGGCCCGTCAGATCTATGTCCACCATGTTTCGATGCTAGGCCGACGCAGGGTCCGTACGCTCGGAAGCGAGGTCAGGGGAGTTGTTTTCCCTGGCCCGCCGCAAGCCCGGTCAAGACCTCGGCGAGCTGCGGCAAGGCGTACGGTGCGCTCAGTGGACCGAAATTGTCGACAAAGGCATTCGAGAGCAGAAGTTCGACCGGCGCATAGGCTCGCGCCTTCACCGCGGGGAGGTTCTGGAAAACTGCGAAGTTCTCCAACCTCGTCGTCGCTTCCTGATCAGAAGCGAGGCTGAGCAAAATGTCTGCGGGTGCGAGTACCTCCGCCTGCTCCATCGACAGCGCAGTCATCTGCTCGGCGTTGTATCCGCGATAGTCGAGTCCGAGTTCGCGCAGCAGAACCCCGGGCGCACTGGCATCCCCCTGCACATACAACTGATCGCCGTACATCGAGCCGATCATGATCGTCTTGCCACCCAAGCCGTTCAGCGAAGCTGCGGTGTCGGAGATCAGGGCGTCGGTCCGGGCGATCGCTGCAGCAGCAGCCTCGTCGACAAAAGCGGCCTGCCCGACCGTGGCAACGCCGTCACGCCACGACGTGGTCCAGTCCAGCGCGACGACCGGCGCGATCTGACTGAGCCTCTCGGCTGCCGGTTCGAGATAAGTCTTCATTCCGATGATGAGGTCCGGCGAGTAGCGCGCGATGATTTCCGGGTTGATTTCGCCTGTGGTGCCGAAGCTTTCGAGGTCGGCTATTCCAGCGGTGCTCTGCCAAGGCAGTGAACCGCGGTCCCACGATCCTGTGTTGCCGTAGGCGACTGGGTGAACGCCGAGCGAGAGCAGGAATTCCAGATCCGTGAAGTCGCTGGCAACAACGATCCTTTCCGGCTTCCCCGAGATCGTGGTGGTGCCGAGCGCATTGACGACTTGGCGTTGCTCACCGGCGTCTGCGGCATCTGACGCCGTCGAACAACCCGCAAGGATGGCGGCCGCTGCCACTGCGCCGACCCCGAAGAACCCACGGCGACTGAGCTGGTCCACAAGTTCAGACGTCGTGGATTCACAAATCGTTCCGTACATGTATGCACTCTCCTTCTCGGCGACTGCTGCGCGCGCCGAGGGCACAGCGAAAGAGAGGTTAGCCCACCCTCATCTTCCATAGGGTTCCTACGTTTGCGATTCCGAGAGATCGGAGCGATAAAAATGGACCGTTCTCGAGCGGACAAGTACATTCCCGCTGATCTATCACCGCAGGCAGTTGGGCGAGCCACCAGTCCCTGCCTTCGGCGATCGGGTCGCTCCAGCGTCGAAAATCAGTCGAAGATCAGTTGCCATTCCCTCCTCGAAAGCTTCCGAATTACCGTCTTTTGCACGTCGCCCACCGTTCGACTTGCGCGGCGTGGGAGGATAGACATATCGAGATCGGGACTTCGATGTGAGGGCCCGGATCGAGTTTGTAGGGAGTATCGGTATGGCACAGGGCATCGTGAAGTGGTTCAACGGCGAAAAGGGCTTTGGTTTCATCGCTCCCGACGACGGAACACCGGACGTGTTCGTTCATTACTCTGAAATCTCGGGCAACGGCTACAAGTCGCTCGACGAGAACCAGCGTGTGGAGTTCGAGGTTGGCCAGGGCCAGAAGGGTCCTCAGGCCACCAATGTGCGCGCTGTCTGATCAGTGACACAAGAAGAGGGCCGCACCCGCAAGGGTGCGGCCCTCTTCTGCATCGGATTCACCTCTGAATCACTGATCCTGAATGACGGCCAGTGCTCCAACGATGTTCGACTCCGCCACCGACTTCAAGATTCCGAGATCAGCCAGAACACCTGATCCGTCTTCGAGTTCGAGCAGCGCGAGCAGGATGTGCTCGGTTCCGATGTAGTTGTGGCCCAGGCGAAGAGCCTCACGGAACGTCAGTTCCAGGACCTTGCGCGCACGAGCGTCGTACGGAATGAGTTCTGGTAGTTCGGAAGTCGGAGTCGGTAGTACACCGGCCACTGCAGCTCGGACGGATTCGAGCTCCACCCCTTGCGCCACTATCGCCTTCGCAGCCAACCCGGCAGGCTCCTCGACGAGCCCCAGGAGCAGGTGCTCCGGCTGGATCTCTGCGTTACCGGCGGCGCGGGCTTCGTTCTGCGAGGCCATGACGACGTTCTTCGCCCGGGGAGTGAACCGGTTGAACCCTTCGTTCGGATCCATCGGCTTCTGATCACTCGGCGCCTTGGGAACAAAACGCTTCTGCGCAGCCTGCTTCGAGACACCCATGCTCGCGCCGATCTCCGTCCACGACGCTCCCGACCTGCGCGCCTGGTCGACGAAGTGACCGATCAGGTGATCTGCAACTTCACCGAGATGATCAGCGGCAATCACGGCGTCGGAAAGTTGGTCGAGAGCATCGGTGTGCACCTTCTTGATCGCGTCGATGAGGTCGTCGAGTCGAACCTTGTTGGTCATTTCCACTGGTTTACTCATGCGTCAACCATAGGTTGACGCAACCGAAAACGTCAACCCTAGGTTGACGATCGTTTCGCCGCCCAGTGCTCAGCCGGAAAAGAATTCACGCAGAGCCGGGACAATAGCGTCGTCGGCGACGCCGTGGCCCTGACCGGGGATCTCCAGAGTCTTTGTCCCCGAGACTTGTGCGGCAATTCGCATTGCCGAAGCAGGCGCCCATTGACCACTGTCACCGCCGTACATGACCAACGTGGGGACGGTAATCGAGGCCAGCCAATCGAGCGACTCGCAGCCGTGATCACACACCGCGACGTCGTAAGGCAAGGTGTGCGCGATGGCGCACATGTCGGGCCAATCGGCACTCCGCTTGATCTCGTCGACCATCTCCGGAGACGCGCCGGTCAGATCCAGAAAACGCGTCACAGCACCTTCCCTGTCGCCGCCCGCAATCAATCGCTCCAGGTCACTTTGGGCAGTCTCGTCACGCTGGTCGTCGTCCATGTACGGCGCCTCGTAGACGGCGAGCTTACGCATCGGAACGGCCTGCGCAGCGGCCTCCAAAGCCAGCGCGGCACCCGACGACAATCCGTAAACGAGCGGTGTTTCACCGGTGGCAGCGACGACCGCCCGCAAGTCCTCCACCTCGGCGTCGATCGAGAACGCGCGACTGTCACCGCTGTCCCCGCGTCCGCGCCTGTCGTACGAGTACACCGTGAAGTCCGCCGCCAACTCTGCAGCCAGGGAATCGAACCATCCGCGGTCGCAGAACGCTCCGGCGACCAGGACCACTGCTGGTCCGGCACCGGAGCGTTCGTATGCGATGGTCGTACCGTCGCGGGATTGCACTACCGCTGGGGATTGCTCTGTTTGCACGTCGATCTCCTCAGGTCTGGTCAATGCCTACCTGATTAGACCGCCCGCGTTACCTAAACTCATCGGTCCGGTCGGCAGAGGCTTCAGCTGATCTTGTTGTACAGGGCATCCCAACCCTGTGCCACGTACGAAATCGTGTAGATCGAACCGTAGAACGTGGAGCCACCCAGACTGGTGACGTTGCCCGCCTGCACTGCCGGGAGTCGCTGCCACAGCTTGCTCGCCACCAATGCCTGGTACGCGGCACTGTCCTCGTTCTCGGTGATCATGAAGCCGTCGACGCCGGCCAGCACGTCGAGGCCTTCGAGGCTGACGCCGCCCTCGGGATCGAGCCCCTCCGAGGTGGCGGTTTTGCCACCGATGTCGCCGAGCGTCATGTCGCTGGGCTTGTCGCCCTTCTCGGAGGTACGGATGCTCGTGACGTACAGCGTGTTCGTGTCCGGCATGAACGAGACACTGGCGACGGTCTTGGACGCAATCTTCTCGGCATGACGACTGCGGATGTCAGAAATCAGATTGTCGTAGTCGAGCGTCAATCGATCGAGTGTGGCCGTTCGACCGAGCCAGCCCGACAACCGCGAGAGGTTTGTGCGCCAGTCGTCGGTGAACTCTGTCGTCAAAACCGGTGCGATGGTGGACATCTCGGCCACCGGCCACCACTCGCTCTCGTAGTTCAGGCACACGATCAGGTCGGGCTCGAGCGCCAAGATCTGCTCGCGGTTGGGGATCTCCGACAGGAACGGTACCGACGAATCGATAGGCACCCACGGTGTCGCCTGGGCGTACGTGTAGCCGACGAGCGGAAGTTCCAGAGCTACAGCAGGTTCCAGATCGAGCCGCGAGTCGATCGCGACAACCCTCTTCGGATTGACAGGAATGTCGTACGTTCCGAGAGGTGTCGTCACAGAACGCATTTCGGTTTCACCCGAACTGCTCCCGCTGTCACCGCAGGCCGCCAGGAACGCGCCCAGCCCGGCGATCCCGGCACCGAAGCCGAACTGCCGACGTGTGAGGTCCGAAACGAGGCGGTTGTCGGAGTAGCCCTCGGGAAGCAAGAGCCTGGATTGAGCGGGCATGCGTGTCGAACCTCCAAAAGAAATGAATCATCCACTGTTGCGAGCGGATAAGGATGCCCTAACAGCGTACGCAGGGAGGGTCGTCGCGATCGGCCCAGAAATAGTCGAATCAGGCCAATTCGCACCCCTTACTTGTCGAGTTTGCGCATCTCGACGAAGTAGACCGCACTGAACGCGAGGTAGGTGCCGACGATTCCGAGGACCGAGATGATCAGAACGAGAGCGAGAAACATAGCCATGATGGTCTCCACTGACACGGGTTGTTCACGATGTCGATCGAGAGAAAATGGCTTCGAACTGCGGCGCTGCGACTCGAAGCGGGGCCGAAACTTTCGGTTACACACACCACGCTAGCCCCAGGCGTCTCGAGTTTCGATGAACTCGAGGTGAACTCTCCTACGGCTACGTCACACTTTTCTGTCGGACGGTCAGTTCGGTCCGAGCACCTGTCCGGACCATTCGACCAAAGGCGTCAGTGCGCGCCACGCTGTGCGAACTTCCTTCAATGTCCTGGCGCTGTCCAGCCACGACGGGCTTGGGTAACTACGACCAGCAGTCAGCGACTTGTGACGCAGCAATTCGATCCGCGGGTGATCGACCGTGTATCCGCGAGGCGCCGTCTTGAGCTTGTCGCCGCCGATCGTGAATCCGGCCTTCTCGACGGAGGCCAGGATCTTCTCGAGCTCCGGCCCTCGAACGTCGTCGTCGACAGCCGCACGATAACGCGCGATGGTCTCCGAACTGCTGGCGTAGAAACCACCGGCCACCATCAACCCTGCCGCGTCGATCTGCACGTAGTAGCCGCAGCTCTCGGCGAGACCGACGAACGCTCCCTGGTGCGTCTTGTACGGGATCTTGTCCTTCGAGAATCGAACGTCACGATACGGCCGAAAGAGCTTGGCCGTGCCGAATTCGTCCTCCAACGCCGCGGTCAACGACGCCATCGGACGACGAACCACTTCGTCGTACGTCTCCTTGTGCGCTGCCCACCAGGTCTTGCTGTTGTCGGCTTCCAGGTCTTCGTAGAAGTCGAGTGCAGCAACGGGTATGCCAGTGAACGCAGCCATGGCGTAAGCCTAGCTGCCTGTTCGGCTTTGGACCGTCTGCCCTGCACCGATGCCCGGATCGGCCCGAATCCGTAGACTGTATGGAGATGATTTCCGAAATACAAGCATGGGAACTGACCGATACCAACCGAGACTGGTTGATTCACCGACCCGTCGAGATCGCGATCTACGTGGCACTCGCAGTCGTTCTGCGCTTCGCACTGCACCGCGGGATCGATCGAATGTCGAAGCCTCGCAAGTCTCCGAACGCCAAGGTGAACGAGCGCAGATCGCAGCGAGCCCGGACCATCGGTTCGGTACTCAAATCGACGGTGTCCATCGTCATCCTGGTCTGGTGTGTGCTGCAGATTCTCGGCATCCTCGGGATCAACGTCGCGCCGTTCATCGCATCCGCCGGCGTCATCGGCCTTGCCATCGGTTTCGGTGCACAAAACCTGGTGCGTGACTTCCTCTCCGGCATCTTCATGTTGCTCGAGGATCAGTACGGTGTCGGCGACGTCGTCGATCTCGGCGACGCGGTCGGCACCGTCGAAACAGTGGGCCTGCGCGTCACCACGATTCGAGATGTCAACGGCACCTTGTGGTATTGCCGCAACGGCGAAATCCTGCGAGTGGGTAACATGAGTCAGGGTTACGCCACTGCAGTTCTCGATCTCCCGATCGCCCACAATGCGAACGTGCACAAAGCGTGTGAGGTGGCGACGCGAGCTGTCCTCGAGGCGGCAGAGTCCGAACCGATCAGGGCGGACATGATCGACAAGCCGGAGATGCTGGGAGTCAATTCGGTTACTGCCGAGGCAATTACCATTCGAGTGACGGCGCAGGTCAAGCCTGGGCGCCAATGGGCAGTCCAGCGCGCATTTGCACGCTCGGCGCTGACTGCGTTCGAAGAGCAGGGAATCGAGGCACCTTACCTGCCTGTTCTGCGCTGACGGTTGAGACGGAATCGTCTACCCTTTCCATCAATTACGCGAGCCCCCGGCGCGGTCGATACCGCCGGGGGCTCGCTGGTGCCTGAAGCATGATTCAGACGGTGGAGGTCGAGACCTCCCGATCTGCCGATCTGTTGCCAAACGCCTTGTGCAGGAACATCGTCAGTGCAATGGCTACCACGATTCCGATCAGCGGCGGGATTCCCACCTCGAACTCACCGGAAAGCCAAGCGAGGAACGCTGCGACGGCATAGACGGCCAGGTTTCGCCAGTGGACCGGCTGCGGGGTGTACCCCTCGGGGATGCCTCGCCGCCACCGGCACAGGAAGTCAGCGATGATCACGCCGCCCAATGGCGGGATGAAAGTTCCGAGCAGGCTCAGGTAGTCGACCAGATGGTTGTGCACACCGGTCAGAGCGAGCGCCGTGCCGATCACACATCCACCGATGACGAACGGGGTCTTGCGGGGCTTTCTGAACAGTTCGGCACCGGCCACTCCGAATGCGTATGCGGTGTCTGCGTTGCTCTTCCAGAGGTTTCCGAACAGCAAGACCAGGCCCCAGCCGACAAGCCCGAGGTTGTAGAGGATCAACACGAAGTCACCCTCGTGGAACGTGATAGCTCCGATGGCACCGAACAGGATCATCAATCCGTTTCCGAGGAGGAACCCGATAACGCAGGCCCACACCGCTTGTGATCCGGAACGGGCAAACCTGGTCCAGTTGGGCGCTTGCGTTCCCGCCGATACAAACGTGCCGACCACAGTGGTGATTGCGAGCGCGATCGTCATGGTCGTCTGCGGTTGAACCGAGACCAGGCCGGAGAACCCACCGACTTCCTCGAGGGACCGGAATACGACCCAGCAGGCCAACGCCAGGATCAAGGGCGTCGAGACGAGCGAGACCCAATACATTCCGCGGTAGCCGTAGCAGGCGGTGACGCACATCAAGATGCTCGCCGCGATCATCACCGACGCCCGCGCGAGATAGGACTCCCAGCCCAATGCCTGCGCGGTGAGATCACCGATCGTGCCGATGATGACTCCGTACCAGCCGATCTGAGTACCGCCCAGCAGGATCGAAGCGAGCTTGGACCCGCGAGTGCCGAAACTGTAGCGCGCCATCACAACTGTAGTCAGTCCGGTTCGGGCTCCGACGAACCCCATCATGGCGACGTAGACTCCCAAGATGGCGGATCCGGCGGCGATCACCACCATCAGTTTCCAGAACGAGAACGCGGTACCGAGCGCTGCTCCGGCCAACATCGTCGGCGTGAAGATGGTGAACCCCAACAACACCACCGCGAGCGAGAAGAACGGCTTTCGTGCATGAAGCGGAACCGGAGTGACGGGATAGTCAGGATCGACCGGGTGGCCTGGGCTCTCCGAATCGCCTGCGACCGTGGCAGGTTCGACGGCGCTGCTCATACAACTTCGCCGATGTCTTCGAGCCACAGGCTCGGGCGCTCGGCCAGCATGCGGTCCATCAGTGCCACACACTCCGCGTCGTCGACGACGTCGACCTGAATTCCGCTGCTGCGCAACCATTCCTCCGATGCCTCGAAGGAACGATTTTCGCCGACCACGATTCGCGGGATCTCGTACAGGCGCGCCGTTCCGGCGCACATGAAGCACGGCGACAAAGTCGTGTAGAGGACACACTCGCGATACACCGAGGCCGGCAGTCGTCCGGCGCGCTCGATGCAGTCGGTCTCTCCATGACGGATGGCGCTGTTCATCTGGACCCGACGGTTACGTCCGACTGCGAGAACCTCGCCGCGGTGAATCAGCGCCGCGCCGATCGGCACGCCGCCCTCCTCCCAACCGATCTTCGCCTGTTCGATCGCAAGTCCGAGAAAATACTCATCGGTGTGTGCCGGATGATTCATGTGCGCTCCTGGAGTCTGACCAAAATCGTCGATTGTGGCTCGTGTCACAATCCGACCACGGTGGTAACAGCCCGACAAGGGACAACCTGTCAGTTCGGCAGAACTAGCTCTATGACGAAGTGCCCCCTCGGCGGACGATATAGAAATGCTCCCGACTCTGCGACAAGTTCTTGCGATGCCCTCGTTCAAGGCCGCCGCAATCGAGGTGCTCGCGGGCGACATCGATACCGCGGTGGTCCGCTGGGTCCATTCGTCCGAGGTGTACGAGATGGGTGGGCTGCTGTCCGGAGGTGAGGTCCTTCTGACCACGGGCCTCGGTCTCCACGGGCGGTCTCCCGAGCAGCTCACCGCCTACATCGACCAATTGGCGGACGCGGGATGCGTCGCACTCGTGATGGAAGTCGGGCGCTCGTTCCTCACGGCCCCTCCCGAACTCGTCGAAGCTTCGCGCCGACGGGGACTCGCGTTCTTGGCCCTGCACGCAGTAGTGCCCTTCGAGCGGATGGTCGAAGACTTTCACGACCTCATGCTCCGCCGCACTCTCGGTTCGGCGCAAGCGGGCGAGCCTGTCTGGCAAGAACTTCTGAGTCTCGTGGTTGCAGGCCAGGGCATGACTGCGCTGCTCGACAAAGTGTCACGACTCGCGGGGTGCGGCGTCGATCTGCTCGACGCGGATGGCAGAACCGTCGAGCGCAGCACAACCGGCGCAGAGCGATCCGAGACCGAACGCACTATCCACGACGTACGCGGCCCGACGAACTCACTCGGTCGACTTGTCCTGTGCGGGCCGGCAACCACACGCCGAACCGCCGTCGCAAACTGCGCCGCCGTCGCGGTAGCTCTGGAACTCGGCCGTCACGGCGATCTCGGCCCAAGACAGTCACTCGCCCAATCGGTGATCACCGACGTGGTGGGCGGTGTGCTCACATCGCACGGCGACTTGTCCGAGCGACTGACAGCGGCCGGGTGGACGCCGTTGTCGGAGGGGCACCACGTCCTCGTCGCCGCTGTCGACATCGATCGGCAAACCCCGGTTCGAGAGCTCGCTGACCAAGTACGCGACGCCGTGCGGGCCGTGCTCGGCTCCTGTGTCGTCGGGACTGCGGCCAATCACGTCATCGTGCTCGCGCATGGGTGGGCGTCCGCATCCCCCGCTCGAGTGCGGACTGCGTTCACCGAAGCCGACGAGCTGCTACGCCGCGGGCCGGGCGGTTCCGCGGTACGCACGCTCGGAGTGGCGACGCCGGTCGCGGATCTGTCGGGCGTCGGGGCTGCGGTCGCGCAAGCTCGCGAAGTCGTCCAGATCGCGCGGCGCTTCGGCTCCCGGACCGGAGTGATCCTCGCGAGGGACGTCGGCGTCCAACGACTGCTCGCCGCCGGAACGACACCCGCTTCGCTGTCCGTGTTCGTAACCGAGCAACTCGGTTCGCTGATCGCATACGACACAGCACATTCCGCCGACCTCGTCCGAACGCTCGACGCGTACCTCGCACATCGGGGCGGCAAGGCGAGAACCGCGGATTTCCTCGGCATTCGGCGTCAGTCGCTTTATGCACGGCTCACGCGTATCGAGAAGCTGATGGGTGTTTCCCTCGACGATCCGGCACAGGTGGTCTGCCTCGGGCTTGCGCTGACCGCATGGCGCATGCGCACCGGCCTTGATCCACAAGCAGCGTTCGAGCGTCTCCCCGGGTGAGCGACAACCTCTGCGATGATGAACGAATGACCGGAGCAGCGGAGTTGATGATCGAGATCCCTGCCGGCGAGGTGCACCTTCGGGACGACCGCAAAGGTACGTCGTGGACCTCGAAAGTCGAATCCTTCCGCCTCGCAAGCCATCTCACCACCAGGGCGCTGCTTCACGGAGATTCGTCGGACGATTCGAGCAAACCAGCGGTCGACCTTTCATGGAAGGACGCCATCGCAACCTGCAACACACTTTCGGCCGCGGACGGTCTGACACCCGCATATCGAGACGTCGACACCGATTCTCCGCAGTGGGACCGGGGCGCAACTGGCTACCGGCTCGCCACCGAGGCCGAGTGGCAGTACGCATGCAAGGCCGGCACCTCCGGCTACCGCTACGGCGAGATCGACGAGATTGCCTGGTACAGCGACAATTCAGAGGGTAGAGCGCATCCCGTCGGAACCAAGACACCCAACAACTGGGGCCTGTACGACATGATCGGCAATGTCTGGGAATGGTGCTGGGATCTCTACGACCCCGAGGTTTACGGCACGTACCGGATCTTCCGCGGCGGCAGTTGGGCCGAAAGTGAGCGCGGTTGCGGCGCTACCGTAAGGAGGCGAAGCCACCCGACGTTTGCTATCGACGACTTGGGATTTCGCCTAGCTCAGACGATCTGAGGGCAGACGGCCGAGGACTTCGAGCACAGCCTCGATCTCTTCTCGACTGCGAAGCCTAACTATCGGCAACGACGGCACATCGACAAGAACCGTGGCCATTCGCTCCTCGTTGCGTCCGTCGGTTCGCCAGGCCCAGCGCACCACGTGATCCGGATCGAACAGAATGGTATGCAGCGGCGGCTCCATGTTGCGATTCCACAACACCTCTCGCTGCAATCGCCGACGCACGGTTCGTGTGATCACCTGGCGCATCACCGTCCGCCGAGGCAGATCCAACCACAGCATCAGGTCCGCACGCTCGGCCAGAAGTCGACGCACCGCACCGTACTGCCACTCGGTCACCCAGGCCGGCTCGCTGGAAAAGCGTCGTACTTCGGTTTCGAAACTGTCGAGCGGAATCCAGCCGGGCCCGTGGAACAGCGAGTCCAGCTCAGTGTGTTCGATCTCGAGAAGCCGCCCGATTCGACCGGCGAGAGTCGTCTTTCCGGCACCGGAAGTCCCCGCGACAAGGATCTTCTGCGGACGAATCGTCAGCGCGGCGGGGTCTACGAAAGGCACCGATACACCCTAGGGGCCTTACACTTCGCAGTCCACCCATTCGATGTAACCGGTGCCGTTGATCGACGCACCGTCGAAGCTTCCCCGGTAGGTATACGCGCCGACGTATCCCTTGCCGTGACCGTAGCGCCACTCCGAGTCGATCTCGGCCTCGAACTCCACGACCGTCCTGCCGTGATCGCGTACCTGCCAACGCAGTACGCGCGGCACACGCATCTCGCGACCCTGTGGGTCGACGTGCAATGCGTCGGCGTACTCGAGCACGTCGAACTCGACGTCGTCGAAGACCTTCGCACTACCGTCGACAGTCCGAATGTAGGCGAGCTTGCACGCCGTAACCCCTAACGCTCGAACATCGGTGAGCAACAACTGATGCCGGTCGTCCAGTTGAACGATCTGGTAGGTGAAAAAGTCGGCCGGGAGCTTCCACGACTCGGGAAGCGCGCGGCGAGTCAACGATTGCGGTGTCATGCACCGCGCGTACTCGACGGTGCACGGAGCCGAAATACTCACCGGTCCATCCGGACTCGCAATTGTTCCGGAGCACTGTGCCAGCAGACTGACGTGGTCGTAGACGGGATTACGCACGAACCACGACGCTTGGTCCGTTGCCACGATCTCGAGATCGACGTCGAATGAGTCGTATCGCCCGGTGACACGGAAGTTCGGATAGCTGTTCTCGATGATCAGGTTGTCACCGAAGGCGATTCGCGAACCATCTTCTTCGAATGCACACTCATCGGCAGCGTCGTACGCCCGGTAGAAGTGATGGCCCGGCGCTGAGGTGGAACTCAGCACGGTTGCGGTGTTTCGCGCGTCTGGTGCAGCGAGATAGTCGTTGTCGAACACCACCGTCCCGGTTGCACCGATCAACGTCATGGTGTTGAGGTAACGGAGAGGCCCTGGCAGCCGGGGAACGAAGATCCCGTAGTGCGTCCACGCAAACTTCCGCGAAGCCAGGTGCGGACGCATCATGTCGGGCCGATCGAACGGGCGTACCGATTCCGCCATTCGCTTGTCGATCAGCGGTAGCGCGCCGTCCAGCAAGGCCCGAACCGCGGGTCGCCACAATCGGCGCGAGCGGGTGGCGGGAACAGGGTCGGAACGATCAACGGTTTGTCCGGTCACGCCCCTAAGTTAATGTAACCAGACGTAACAAACAAGTGTCGAATTTTCCTCGACGACCTCACACCCTGAACACCCGCGCCCTGCGCACGCGGCGAATAGCATGTGAGAATCCGCGTACCGGAACCGGTCGCAGAGAGGGCGCAACAATGCAGCACGAAGAGTCGTCGTTCACCGGAGTGGCCGGCACCAAGATCGTCTACGACGTGTGGACACCGGACCGCGAACCCACCGGGGTTCTCGTCCTGTGCCACGGACTCGGCGAACACGCGAGGCGCTACGACCATGTTGCTGCGCGGCTCGGGGAACTCGGGCTCATCGTGTACGCACCCGACCATCGCGGGCACGGACGCTCTGGCGGCAAGCGCGTTCACCTCAAGGAATTCTCCGACTTCACCGACGACGTCCACACGTTGTTCTCGATCGTGACGGCGGCACATCCCGGCAAGGACAAGTTCCTGCTCGGGCACAGCATGGGCGGCGCGATCGCCCTTTCCTACGCCCTCGACCATCAGGCCGATCTCAAAGCCCTCGCCCTGTCCGGACCTGCGGTGATCATCGCAACCGGCACTCCGAAGATCGTGATGCAGCTGGGCAAGATCGTCGGCAAATACCTCCCGGACGTGCCCGTCGAGAACCTGGAAGCTGCTGCCGTATCGCGTGATCAGAAGGTCGTCGACAAGTACAACGCCGACCCGCTGGTTCACCACGGCAAGGTTCCCGCCGGCATCGCGCGCGGCATGATCACCGCCGCGGAAGGCTTCCCGGCGCGCCTGCCCTCGCTCACCATTCCCGTACTGCTTCAACACGGCTCGGACGACCGTTTGACGGACCCGGCCGGCAGCAAGCTCGTCGCAGATCTGGCCGGCTCTTCGGATGTCACCTTGAAGGTGTACGACGGCCTGTACCACGAGATCTTCAACGAGCCTGAGCAGGAAGAAGTTCTGAACGATCTGATCGAGTGGCTGCGTCCGCGGGTCACCGGAGCATAGTCATGTCTACGTGCGGGATCCTGCTGGCGGCCGGGGCCGGATCCCGCATGGGCAAACCCAAAGCGCTCGTCACAAACACCGAGGGTCAGTCTTGGCTCCACCACGGGGTGACGACACTGCAGTCCGCAGGCCTCTCACCGGTCATCGTGGTGCTCGGCGCGCAGGCAGAGGACGCCCTCGAACTACTGCCCACCACCGATGTCATTGTGGTGATATCGGATTGGCAACACGGAATGAGCGCGTCACTGCGCTGCGGACTCGAAGCCGCCATGCGAATCGACGACGCAGATGCGGCAGCGATCTCTCTGGTCGACGTCCCGGACCTCAACGCCGACACCGTGACGCGGATCGTGGGTCAGATTTCCCCATCACGAAACATACTGCGAAGAGCTGTCTTTCACGGAAGACCCGGCCATCCCGTCCTGATCGGACGCGACCACTGGCCGACGCTTGCAAAGTCACTCACCGGGGACGGCGGCGCCAACACCTACCTACGCGAACACGGGGTCGAGTTGGTGGAGTGCAGCGACCTCAGCAGCGGCGTCGACGTCGACTATCCCGAAGCCTGATCGCACGTCACAATCCTCCCAGGTGGTGGGTGTCCGTATTCGGTGTAAAGATGGCCCGATGAAACGTACCGTCGCCGCCCTGCTCGACATCGAGATCGACGAGGCGACCAACCTGGAGTTCAAGATCGCGGTGACGCGCGCGCCGGGTGTCGAACTGCTGGAAACGATGTCGTTCGTCCATGACGGCAATCCGCTCGAACCCCGCGAGATCACCGCCGAACACGGTACCCGGATTCACCTACTCGACTGTGCCCCAGGCAAACTGATCGTCAGCTACGACGCAACCGTCATCGGCCGCGCAGAACCGGCGTCGGTCAGCGACTACGACGTGTCGAAATATCTGCGCCCCAGCCGGTATGCCGAGGCCGACAAGTTCTTCGGTTTTGTCGCCGGGCAATTCGATCTCGCCACTCCCCCGGCCGAACTCCTCCTCGCAGTCACTCGCTGGGTGAGTACACATTTGAGTTATGTTCCCGGCACCAGTCGCGGCACCGACAGTGCGGTCGACACCTTGCTCGCCGGCGCCGGAGTGTGCCGCGACTACTCGCACCTGACCATCTCACTGCTGCGCGCCGTGGGGATTCCCGCTCGACTGGTGGCCGTCTACGCGCCGGGCTGCGATCCGATGGATTTTCACGCCGTAGTCGAAGCCAATATCGACCACGTCTGGCGCGTGGTCGATGCAACGCAGTTGGCGCCGCGCAGCAATCTTGTGCGCATCTCGACCGGCCGAGATGCCGCAGACACAGCCTTCCTCGACAATCACGGCGGTTCGATCACGTTGCATGCCTCGGAAGTTCGCGCAGTCGTCGACGGCGTTCTCGACAACGACGACTACGCAACACTCACATCGATCGGCTGAAAAGCAGCGTCAGGCGCTGATCTGGTTCTGCGAGGCCATCGTTCGCTCGAGGAACTTGATCGTGAGATCGACGATCGCCTTCCCCTCCCGAAGAGCTTTCCCGATCACCGGGAAAGCATGGATCTGCCCACTCCAGATGTGCGTTTCGACGGCTTGTCCTGCCTTGATCAAGTTTTCGGTCATGATCTCGACGTCCGGACGCATCAGTTCGTATTCGGCGGACACCAGGAACGACGGCGGAATCAGACTGGCGTCGGCGTTGATCGGCGACTGCGCACCAGGAATCTCGTCCGGCCCCTCGAGCCACCGGTCCTTGAGCTTTTCCACCTGTGACATCGGTAGGTAGGCATCACGTTTCATGAAATCGGGATCATGGTCCTCGAGGTTCACGTTGAGAAGAGGGGAATATCCCACCACGGCAGCGGGCCGCGTGATTCCGCGCAGTGCGGCAATTTCGGCGACCTTCATGGCCAGGTATCCGCCCGCCGAGTCACCGGCAACCACAATCTTGTTCGGGTCTTCGGCTGTCTCGAGCAACGCGGTGTACGCGGCCATTGCGTCCTTGACGGAGGTGCCGATGGAACCTTCCGGCAGCTGGCGGTAGCGCACGGAGATCACAGGTACTCCGGCCTTCGCAGAGAGCAAACCGCACAGTGCCCGGTGCGTTGCCAGACCGCAGAAGACGAATCCCCCTCCATGGAAGTAGAGGATCGTGGCGCCGGCCAACTCGCCCTGCGCTTTGCGTGGATGCTGCACCTTCTCGCTGGGCACACCACCCAGCGTGAAAGGCTCGATATCGAGGTTCTTCGGCTTCGGCAGTTTGTCCGCCATCGC
Organism: Rhodococcus sp. D-46; assembly: GCF_011290655.1. Lineage (NCBI taxonomy): Bacteria > Bacillati > Actinomycetota > Actinomycetes > Mycobacteriales > Nocardiaceae > Rhodococcus > Rhodococcus sp. D-46. The sequence continues at coordinate 380,498 of NZ_JAANTF010000006.1, forward strand.
GTCGAGTCGCTCGAGTTGGCGGATACCACGTTCGGTGGTCGGCCACAGGGTGAACATCGGCTTCACGAACGTCCTGGTCAGGCAGAAGATAACCCGCGCTCGCGGACTCACGTTCCAATGCCATACCGTCGAATCTCGCGTCCGCATAGCGTCCTCCCAGGTCAAGCCGTTTTGTGCATTTGAGTTACACATACTTGTCGGCTGCTGATGTGAACGATAACTGACGCTGCGTCAAAATGACACGACGGGTATGGATCAATTGCTCGAGCGTGTGCAAGTTCTGGTCGCGATCACGGCCGGGAGAGATATGCGCACAGTCCGCGGTGCCCTCCACGCATCATCGCTTCATGATTCCACTCGAACAGCGGCTTCGCGACCTTCGCGGCCAGACCAAGCGCTCCGGACACCGCTACCTGTTGCCGAAATTCGGCTGTGCAACCAGATCCAGCGGGGCGCACCGCCCAGCTACTCCACCCGGTCATTGCGCCGGTGAGACGCACTTTCAGAAAGCGGTCAACTGAGTCTTCCACCTCGCGTCGCCCGAAGACCAGCAGCGTCAGAGGGACAGCGCTGCGGATGGACATGGAGCCTGAATGCTCGTCGATCGTCCCGACTCGGCGTATCTGAGGCCACCACTGCGAATACCGTTCGGCATCCGCGAGAACCTCGTAGACGCGGTCAGCAGAGGCAGGAAGCGTCCAGACGCTGTGGAAGTCGAAGTCGGTCACGGTTCAGTCCGTCTGCGCAGCAGCAGTCACCCAAGCACCGTAACCCGAACCTCGGGTGCTTACACGCCGGGCTTGCTCAGTATTCGAATGTCTCCACGCGTCGCAGGATCTCCTCCGCGATCTTGGCGGGACTCCCGCCCACGTCGACGACGATGGCCTGTTCGTCCGGGTCGACGGCCTCGAGTGTCGAGATCTGGGAGTCGAGGAGCGAGGCGGGCATGTAGTGATCGAGGCGAGCGGTCAATCGCTGGCCGATCTGATCCCGCGAACCGGCGAGGTGCACGAACACGACGTGCTCACCGCGAAGCACGTCGCGGTAGCTGCGCTTGAGTGCCGAACACGTGACGATGCCCGGCTGACCGGCGTCGGTATGGCTCTTGATCCAGACGGCGATCTTGTCGAGCCAGGGCCAGCGGTCTTCGTCGTTCAACGGATGCCCGGTCGCCATCTTGTCGATGTTCGCCTGCGGATGCAGATCGTCGCCTTCTTGAAGGTCCCAACCCATCGCTCCGGCGAGCATGCCGCCGACCGTCGACTTTCCCGAACCCGAGACACCCATCAGGACGAGCACGGGATACTGCTTCTGCTGTGCCGCTTCGCTGTTCATGTGCTCGCCTACCTAGATGAATGCGCTCAACACGAGCACTCCGGCCAGGCCCGATACCGAGATGATGCATTCCATCACGGTCCAGGTCTTGAGGTTCTGTACCACGCTGACGCCCAGATACTCCTTCACCAACCAGAATCCGGCGTCGTTGACGTGCGAGAGGAAGAGCGAGCCCGCACCGATCGCCAAGACCATCAGCGAGACATGTGCGGACGAGAGGTCTGCCGCAACCGGAGCGAGGATGCCCGACGCCGTCACCGTTGCCACCGTTGCCGAACCCGTTGCGACGCGGATCAATACCGCTACCAGCCAGGCCAGGAACAGCACGGGGAGGCTGCTGCCCTTGATCGCGTCGGCGATCACTCCGGCGATACCGGTGTCGATCAGGACCTGCTTGAAACCACCACCGGCGCCGACGATCAACAAGATGCCTGCGATGGGAGGTAGGGAACTCTCGAGTGACTTCGAGATGGCCTTGCGGTCCATTCCGCCGCCGCGACCCAGCAGCACCATACCGACCAGAACCGCGAGACCCAAAGCCACAACGGGTGTTCCGAGGAAGTCGAGGACGGACTTGGGGAGTGCCTCGGAATCGGGTGCGATCACGTCTGCAAATGCCTTGCCCAGCATGAGAACAACCGGCAGGAGGATCGCTGCGAGGGTAGCCGCGAACGAGGGACGCTGCTTCTTCTCTTCCTCGCCTCGATCTTCGCCTGTGACAAAAAGATCCGGGACCTTCACGTCGACCCACCGCGCGGCGTACTTGCTGAAGACCGGTCCGGCGAGAACAACCGTGGGGATCGCGACGAGGACACCGAGAGCGAGGGTGAGGCCGAGGTTTGCGTTCAAAGCCGAGACGGCAACCAGTGGCCCGGGGTGCGGCGGAACCAAACCGTGCATGGCCGAGAGGCCGGCGAGGGTGGGGATCGCGATGCGCATCAGGGACAAGCCGGAACGCCGCGCGACGAGGATGATGACCGGCATCAACAGGACGAGACCGATTTCGAAGAACATCGGCAGACCGATCACTGCGCCGACCAGAGCCATGGTCCACGGAAGCGCCTTGGTGCTGGAACGGCCGACCAGCGTGTCGACCACTCGGTCGGCACCGCCGGAATCGGCGAGGAGTTTGCCGAACATCGCGCCGAAACCGATCAGGATTCCAACGCTTCCCATTGTCGACCCGAAGCCTGTCGCGAATGCCGCGACCGACTCGGCCGATCCGAGGCCGGCCGCCAGACCGACGCCCACCGCGCCGATGGACAGCGCGAGGAAGGGATGCAGGTCCAGCCAGGTGATCAACGCGATGATGACCGCGACGCCGGCGACTGCAGCGATGATCAATCGTGCGTCGCTACCAGCGGGGACGACCTCGGCCGCCAGCAATGCTGTGGTGTTCATAGGGACTCCCAGTCCGATGAGTGATTGAGGTCACTGTTCCTTAATTAACCTACAATTTCAAGAGCAGACACTAATTTGTAGTATTTATTCGGCTTCCACCGGGCTTACTCCATACGCATGGGACGATCTACGTATGCCTTCTGTCCCGTTTCAGCAGTTACACGACTCGATGCTGGAACAGCTCGGCCAAGACATAGTCGGTGGTGTGCTCGCTCCGGGAACCACGATCTCCGCCGACGAGGTGGCAACGCGATACGACGTGTCGCGAACCGTCATCCGCGAAGTTGTCCGCGTTCTCGAATCCCTCGGACTCGCCTCGGTTCGTCGACGCGTCGGAATCACCATCCTGGGCTCCGAACACTGGAACTCGCTCGACCCCAATGTCATCCGCTGGCAACTGGCCGGTCCTGATCGGTTCGAGCAACTTTCGATCCTCAGTGAACTCCGTTCCGGCATCGAACCTCTGGCTGCGCGACTGGCCGCAACTCGCGCCACACCTGAGCAGTGCGGCGCTCTCACTGCAGCCGTCATCGGCATGTCAGCTACCTCTCGCGCTGCCGATACCGGCGCCTATCTCGGCCATGACTCCGACTTCCACCGCACCCTGCTCGCCGCCTCCGGTAACCCGATGCTGCGGGCGATGTCGCAGATCGTCGTCGAGATACTCGAAGGCCGCACCCGCCACTCGTTGATGCCCCACGAGGCCGACCCCGAAGCGATTCACCTGCACGGAGTGGTCGCATCTGCTATTCAGGCCGGGGACGCCGACGCCGCGGAAGCCGCCATGCGCTCGATCGTCGCGGAATCCGCAGAAGCGGTCGAAACAATGCGCGAAAGCCCCGAACCGCCGCCTCATCTGTAAGTCGAGCCACAGACTCGGCGGAATTGGCCCGCAACTGCTCCGCAAGTGGAACGCTTGGCGCCATGACAGCACTCGCTACCCAGAACAGCGCACTCTGATGGCCCGCCCGGTACGCGTCGTCGTCCTCGGTGCCGGATCGTGGGGAACCACGGTGGCCGGCCTCGCTGCCCGCAACACCCCGACCCTGTTGTGGGCACGCAATTCCGAAGCAGCCGACGAGATCAATTCGCAACGGACCAACTCCAAATACCTTGGTGAGCGCAAACTTCCCAAGGGGCTCAAGGCAACCTCGGATCTGGTCGAAGCCGCCCGCGAAGCGGACGTACTCGTATGCGGGGTGCCATCGCACGCCGTTCGCTCCACCCTCGCCGAGATCGCCAACGAGGTTCGGGCGTGGGTCCCGGTGTTGTCACTGTCCAAGGGTCTCGAGCCCGGCACCCGGCAGCGCCCCACCGAAGTGATCGCCGAGTGCCTGCCCGGCCATCCCGTCGGATTGCTCGCAGGCCCCAACATCGCCAAGGAGATCGTCGACGGCATGGCCGCGGCATCGGTCGTGGCCACCCAGGACGATCGCGTCGCCGCCGCGCTGCAACCCCTGTTCGCGTCGTCGGTCTTCCGCGTCTACCGCAACACCGACGTGCTCGGCTGCGAACTCGGCGGCATCCTCAAGAACATCGTTGCCATCGCCTCGGGCATGGCCGACGGCCTGGGAGTCGGTGACAACACTCGTGCGATGGTGCTCGCACGCGGCCTCGCCGAGATGACTCGACTCGGTGAAGCGATGGGCGCCAACCCGCGCACCTTTGCCGGCTTGACGGGCGTCGGCGATCTGATTGCCACCTGCATGGCTCCGACTTCTCGGAACCGTCGCGTCGGCGAAGCTCTGGCGCAGGGATTGACCGTCGAGGAGGCGGTCGCCAAGCTCGGCCAGGTTGCCGAGGGCGTCAAGACTGCCCCCACCGTCATGGATCTGGCCCGTGAATACGGTGTCGACATGCCGATTGCCGCGGAGGTCGAGGCCGTCATCGGCGGTCGCCAAAGTGCCAGCGACGCATATCGCGGACTTCAGAAGGTTGCCCCGGGCGGCGAGCACGAAGTGGCGTGAGGAAGATCTACAGGTATCTAGCGATTTGGCTAGATACCTGTAGATCGCCCGAGATCACGGAATTGGAGCGTCGACGAAGATGTCGATCGCCAACGGTGACTGACCGCCGTACTGCGAGAAATCCGAGATCCCCGCCTCGCGCAAGATCTCGACGTCGAGCACTGTACGACCGGTATCCGTGCCGGCGGGACGCCCGAGAATCTCGACAGCCGCATCGGCCATGATCTCGGGTGAACGCGAGTGCTCGATACTGTCGTCTCCCCCGAGCAGGTTTCCGACAGCGGCCGTGGCGATCATGGTCTCCGGCCACAGGCAATTACTCGAAATCGGTGCACCTGAATACTCTGCGGCGATACCCAAGGCCGCCAATGTCATTCCGTATTTGGCCAACATGTAGCCCGGATGAGCACCCAACCAGTGCGGCGAAAAGTTGAGCGGCGGCGACAGCGTCAACACGTGCGCATTGGCCGAAACCCGAAGGTACGGAAGGCACGCGCGGGTGAGCGCGAAGGTACCACGGACATTGACCTGCTGCATCAGATCGAATCGCTTCATCGCGAGATCTTCGGTTTTCGAGATGTCGAGGACGCTCGCGTTGTTGACCACGATGTCGATGCCACCGAAGTGCTCTACCGCTGCAGCCACGGCCCGCGCGATGTCGTCGTCGTTCCTCACGTCGCCGACGACCGGAACGGCATGACCCTCGAGCTCGTTCAACTCGTCCACAGCCGTGTGGATAGTTCCGGGCAGCCTGGGATCCGGCGTATCGGTCTTGGCGAGCAACACGATATTTCCGCCGCGGCGCGCTATCGCACGGGCGATGGCAAGTCCGATGCCACGGCTTCCCCCGGACATGATCGCGGTTCGTCCGCGGAAGTTCTTGTCGTCCAAAACGAATCCTTGTCATCGTCGACGGTCTTCGTCGTTGCGGGTGTGGCCGCGGGAAGTCCCGGCACGACCACTCGTCGACTTCCACGATATGAGCGCCTTCATGCGATGACTACGTCCGCAGAGCATCAACAATCGTTGGTCCGTTGTCCTGACGGGACAACGGACCAATCCGGTCAGCCACCCACCGGGCGCAGAATCCACCATCCGCCGAGCACGAGCACCGCGACGTTCACGAGCAGGAACAACCCGACCCAGACGATCGCGGGTATCGGTGAGAGCCTGGCCAATTGGTCGGCGTCCGAGTCCGGTGCCCCGCCTCGTCGCATTCGCTGCCGTTGAAGTTCCACGACCGGGCGTGGTCCGGCAAAGAGGAGGAAGAGCGTCAGGAAGTACGCTGCGGCCACTTGCTGCTCCTGGGTCCCCAACCAGACGAGCCCGAACAACACGGCTCCCACGACTGCAAGTGAGAAGACTCCGTAGAGGTTTCGGATCAGGACCATCATCACCGCGATGACGAATACGCCGATCCACAGCACCGAGACCGCACGCTGCGCGCCCAACAACCCGGCCGCGCCGAGTCCGAGAATCGACGGTCCGACGTACCCCGCGAACGTCATCAGAATGACGCCGAAGCCGGTCGGTTTGCCCGACGAAATCGCGACACCCGACGTATCCGAATGCAGGCGAAGACCTTTCAACCGTCGACCGACCAGGACGGCGACGATCAGATGAGCGCCCTCGTGTGCGATGGTGACGACGTTGCGGGCGATCCGCCACAGGTGTGGTTCGAGAACGATGATCACGGCGATCAACGCGGCCAGTTGAACCACCCAGGCCGGCGGATTGGGACTGAGCGCCGCCACCCGATCCCACGCGGTTTCGAGCGCGTTCACTCCGCTTGTCCGCGCAGGTATCGGCCGAAGTGCGGGACCGTGAATCCGATGGATCCACGTTCTGCCGAATAGATCAGCCCCTTCTTGATCAGTCCATCGCGTGCCGGCGACAGGGAAGCCGGTTTGCGCCCCAACTCGACGGCGATCTTCGCGGTTGCGACGGGCCCGTCGTCACCGGCGAGATCGGCCATGGCGCGCATGTACTCACGCTCCGCGGGCGTTGCTCGCTCGTACCGCGATCCGAAGAAACCGACAGCGAGTTCTTCCTCAGCCGTCGGCGCGCCGACGCGCACGTCTTCTGCCGTGATCGGACTCGACGCCGCCACATCCCACGTGGCTTTCCCGTAGGCCTGAACGAAGTACGGGTACCCGTCAGCCGCTTCGTACAGAGCGTCGAGCGCGGATTCGGTGAACTCGACCTCCTCACGCTCGGCAGGCGCAATCAGTGCCTGATCTGCAGCTTCACGCTCGAGGCGGTCGATCCGGTGGTAGCTGAACAGGCGCTCCGAGTAGCTTTTCGACGCCGACAGCACAGCAGGCAGATGCGGAAGCCCCGCCCCGACGACGATCAACGGTGCCGCGTCCTGACTCAACTCGTGGCATGCCCCGCAGATCGCCGAGACATCCGCGGCACCGAGGTCCTGCATCTCGTCGATGAAGATTGCGATCCCGACGCCGACATCCCTGGCCAGCGACGACGCGTCGAGCAGCAACTCGACCAGGTCGATCTCGATGTCGCCGCTGTCCGCGCGACCTTTGATCGCAGGTGCGTCGATGCCTGGTTGCCAGCGCTCGCGCATTCCCTTGTCCGCAGTGGCGCGTAGGGCAAACGATTTGAGGACTCCGAGGAACTGCTCGACTCGCTCCGGATCGCGATGGGAGACCGCGATCTCTCGGACTGCCATGTGGAGCGCTGACGAGAGTGGGCGTCGTAAATCCTGATCGGGGCGCGCCTCGATCTTGCCTGTCCCCCAGCTTCGGGAGATCGCGGCCGAACGCAACTGATTGAGCAGGACGGTCTTGCCGACGCCACGCAAGCCGGTGAGGACAACACTTCGTTCCGGGCGGCCACGCGCAATTCGCTCGAGAACGACGTCGAAGGCGTCGATCTGCTTGTCGCGCCCAGCGAGTTCCGGCGGGCGTTGACCGGCACCGGGGGCATACGGATTGCGCACGGGGTCCATGCCCATCGACGGTACAAGCAGGGTAGACGAATATCCCGCTCTCTAGCGCGTGTCCTAGAGAGAACTAGTAACTGCTATTGCACCCCGTGAACCTCGTACTATCGCCGTATGCAATGGCTTCGGGCGGGGATCGGAATCATCGCGGGGGGCGCGCTATGGGTCATGTCGTTGCTCGCGTCCACACCAGACACGCTTTGCCAGGACAACTATCCCGCCCCCGACTCGCCTGGTCCGGGATACTTTTCAGCTGTGTGGAAGGCACATCGTCTTCCGCTGCCTGTGCCAGCAGCCAGATGCACGACACATCTAGTCGATGTGGACTCCACGGCTACCTCGGTCGTCGTGGACTGGCCGATGGCCAGTTTGGGGGTTCTCGGCATTACCCTCGTGGTGGTCTCGTTGCTAACCCTAAAACGCCCTACCGAAAACTGAGCGCCCAGCATCCCGTCTACCTGTTCGAGCCCGACCGCTAGATGAAGTCCCCGGCCACGTGGGCCCCAATTGCTCCGGCCAGAATGATCGCAGGATGCGCCGCGGCCAGATAGAGCCCCGACACGTCTTCGGCGAAGCCCAGCAGTGGCCGGCCACCGCGTGGAATGGGACGGTCAGCGACTACCGCCTCGATCAGTTCCACGTGTTCACCGCCCACGAGCTGACTGCGGACCGCCTGCAGGGTCGGCTCGGCAAGCTCATGAGTGTCTCCGGAGAACCCGAACGGAACATCCTCAGCCGCAATCAGTGTCGTGTCGTCCAATTGCCTGATCTCGAAGTCCGGGGTGGAGAGGATTCCGCTCACCAATCGGTGCGGCGTCGAGAATCTGATGAGGCAACACGGTGAGGCGCCGACCGCGACGTCGACTCCCGCCGACGCCGCGAGGCCGGGGATAGCAGTGCCCGCGGAGAGGATTGTGGTCGATCCGTAGACGGGACCGTCGGCAGTCACTACTCCGCACACTCTCTTGCCTTCCGTGTACATCGAGAGCGCACTGACATCGGAATGCACTGTGGCACCGTATGCTTCGGCACCCCGCAGGAGCGATCGAGCGAACGCAACCGGGTCAACTCCACCATCGTCAGGCGCATATGCCGCTACCGCGGGCGCTGTGCGCAATCCCGGCTCACGAGCAAAGACCTCATCTTCACCGATGAGTTCGACTGGATGACCGAGTGCGCGATGCGCGTCGACGAACTTTCGAGTCTCCGCTTCCGTCGTCTCCCACGTGATCGCGCCTCTGCGGCGCAGACCGAATGGCTCGACGAGTTCGCGCTCCAGCCGGTCGAACTCGGGTGCGGCGCCATGTCGGCACGGATCGGAGTAGGTTTCTGCTGCACTCTTCGAGAGGCCGACCCAGGCAAACGAGTTGCCGGTCACCCCTCCCGCCACCGAGCCCCGCTCGAGCACGGTGACTCGGAGACCAACGCGCGCCAGGTGATACGCGATCGACGCGCCGACGACACCGGCACCAATCACCAGGATCGGGCTGTCGTTTCGACCATTCGGATGCGTCACCAGTGGACCATATCTGCGAGCCGCAACCTGGATCCACTCGATTTGGATGCGAGGACTTCGGCGGTTAATGGAGGACTAGGCCTGTTCCCGCTCGGCGGCGAGAGCGACCGCCCGTTCGAAGGTATGGACGAGCACTGCACGCCGAGCACCCTAAACTCGAGCCACTCCCCACGCGGTGAACCTGCGGTCACCAGTCATCGGAGTACACGCAGCAGTTCCCAAAAGAGAACAACAACCGCCCGTGGGCACCGACAGGCCCGCCAGACCGGGCGTAAAGCCCGCCCAGTCTTGTCGCCAAGTCGCCGATCAGGTAACCCGAGGTCATCCGCGCGCTGATGCTTTGAGGCTGTCGACATTGGCGACGGGTCGCACTGGTGAACGCCCAGTCGTGGCCGAGGCCCTAAAGAAGCCCTCCAACAACCGATCCCGACTTCAGGTCGCATCACCCCCAGAACACCGATACTGAAATCCCGGCTTCCGCCTGAACGCGTTGGCGTGCAATCTTTGCTCTGACTCTGTATCTCGGGACTTTCCAAAGCACTCTTCCGATCGTCGAAAAATATCCGCGCTGGATTCGACAATCGTCTAACGATATGTGACCTACATCTCCGTAGCGTTATCCGTCATATCCGGTTGGGTTTTCGTGAACAGGGAGTTGACGCTTGAAGAAGCCAGTTCTACATCGCGCGATGCGCGCTTACACGCGAACCGCCACGTACGCGGTATCGGCAACAGCACTCGTCCTCGTGGTTTCCGCGTGTGGCTCCGCACCGGGCGCCACACAGACTCGAACGATCACCGACGATCCGATACCCGCCTTCACCTTCGCTCTTGCAGCGGCTCCGATCTCCTTAGATATCACTAAGGATTTCGGTCCTTCCATGCAGGTTCAGACCCTGTTCACCGAACCGCTGGAACGGCTTTCCGCTGAAGGAGAGTTGCGACCTCATCTCGCCGAAGCCGTATCGGTTCCTGACCCGACGACCATCGACTACGTCATCCGGTCCGACGTGCGATTCTCCGACGGAACTCTACTGACCCCGGAGGACGTGATCTGGAGCCTTCGGCACGTCTCTGATTCCGCAGCCGGGGCGCAAACTGCCGGCGAGCTGGAAAGTCTCGAAAGCATCGAACAAACCGGACCGATGCGGGTGACTGTGAAGTTGTCGCATCCCGATCCGGTTGCCAGGCAGAGCATCGCGCTATTCGGACTGATCCAACAGGCAAGGTTCGCTGAAGAACATGCTGCCGAATTGGGTACTGCGCAAGCGGTTCCGGTGGGCACTGGCCCGTACCGGGTCCAAGAATATTCAAGTTCCGGTGTGCAACTTGTCCGTAACAATGACTACTGGTCTGAGCAACCTGCACCGGAAACTCTGAAGTTCGACGTGATTCCGGACGGCAACACCGCTCAGTTGGCAATGCGATCCGGCGACATCCAAGCTGCGAATGTGGCCGACATCAAGAAGCAGTCACAGTGGAAGCAGATCGGTGGAATCGACACGATCGAGGTCCCTCTGACCAAGCTCACGTATTTGACGTTCGATACCAGTACGAGTCCGTTCGACGATGTCCACGTGCGGAAGGCCGTCGCGCACTCGATCGATCGAAAAGGAATCGCAGAGGCGGCATTCGGCAACGACTCCGCGATATTGAAGGGTTTGGCAACTCCGGAAATGTTGACCGGTGTCGCCGGTTCCCCTGGGAACGCGCAATCCTTCCTGGACGGACTCGGCGGAATCGAGTTCGACAGTAACCTTGCGGCGCAAGAACTTGCCGCCTCGTCGCACCCCCAGGGATTCACGGTGGAGGTCCCCTACACCGACAACGTGAACTGGACGGAACTGACGGTACTCAACCTGCAACAAAACCTGGCGCCACTCGGTGTGACCGTTGTTCCAAAGCCCATCACCCAGACCCAATGGATTTCCGACCTGTACGCCCACAAGGTTCCCGGAATCGGATTCCTGTCGATTACCGCATCGACGCCCGACCCCAAATTGATCGGCTCCGTCGTCGGAAAGGAGAACGCTGTCGCACCGAAATTCAACGCCTCGAATTGGTCTACCGATTCCGTCGAACAGGCGCTGCCCGTCCTGAACGGATCGACCTCACCCCTGGACCGATGGACTGCCGCCCAGACCATCTTGACCGGCATCCACGAACAACTTCCGTACGTCCCGCTGTTCAATCCGAATCTGGTCTACGCAATTGCCGACGGGTTCGCCTTCGATCGCGACATGTCCTTCTACGACTTCGTCAACGGTTCGTGGGTTACCGCAGTGAAGGCAACGTCGTGAACGACTATCTCTCCCACACAACGAGGTTCGATTGAGATGGCAGTAGCGGCGTTCATCGGCAAGCGACTCGTGGTGTCGGCCGCGCTGCTTCTGGTAATCAGTTTTCTGGTGTTCAGTCTGCTGTCGGTGACGCCAGGCTCTGCAATTGCCGTCCTTGTCGGCTCTCGTCCGAGCACACCCGAACTGATCGCGGCCCTGGAGGCACGACATCACCTCAACGATTCTTTCCTTGTTCAGTATTGGCACTGGTTGGTCGATGCACTGCAGCTCGATTTCGGGACGTCGACCAGATCAGGTGCGCCGGTGACCGGCATCATCACCGATCACCTACCGGTCTCGATCCAACTGGCGGTGTACACACTTGTTTTGGTGGTCGGGATCGGGGTCCCCTGCGGAATGTCAGCGGCGTATCAGCGCGATAAATGGGTGGACAGAGGGATCTCGATGGCTTCCGTAATAGGTATGAGTGCACCAGGTTTCGCAGTCGGAATGTTGCTGATTTTCGTATTCGGACTCGAGCTCGGACTGTTCCCCGTTTACGGCGTGGGCAATGGATTCTTCGATCGCTTGGTGCACCTCACCCTGCCAGCAACAGCACTCGGCATCGCGCTCATCGCACTGCTGATCCGGCAGACACGCGCCGGAGCGCTCAACGTGCTCCGGCAGGACTACATGACATTCGCGAAAGCTCGTGGTCTCGACCCCTCACGGGTCTTCTTCCGATATGCGTTACGGAACTCCGCAATGCCGGTGGTGACTGCGGCCGGTCTGATACTGATCGCTGCGCTGTCCGGCGCCGTACTCGTCGAGACCGTGTTCTCCGTACCGGGAGTCGGTTCGCTGATGGTGCAGTCGGTCACCGAAAAGGACCTACCCGTCGTACAAGGGTTGGCCGTGTGTCTCGGCGCCTTCGTGATTGTCGTCAACCTGGCGGTGGACGTGGTAGCTCTCCTCGTCGACCCGCGCATGCGGTACGCAGGAAAGGGATGACATGACTGCACTCACCGATCGCGAAAAGAGCAGGCAGGGATCGCGAATTCCCATCACCGTTGTGATTGCACTGGTGATCCTCGGTGTGATGGTATTCGCGGCTGTCGCCGGTCGGCTCATAAGCCCTTACGACCCTTACACTCAGGATCTTCTCCGCGGTGTGACCGGTTCCGATCGCACACACTGGTTGGGCACCGACGATATGGGACGCGATGTCCTCTCCCGTTTGATCGACGGTACCGGCCGCTCCGTGCTCGGACCGCTGTGCGTAGCGATGGGAACAGTGATAGCCGGCGCATCCGCGGGGCTGGTCGCCGGATATAACGGCGGTGCACTCGACAACGTCCTCAACCGATTCGCAGACCTCGTGTATGCCCTGCCCGCGCTCCTCGTCGCCATCGTGCTCCTGGGGATTCTCGGCGGGAGCTACTGGCTGACTGTGGCGATTCTGGTTTTCCTGTCAGTACCGAGCGCCATCAGAATAGTCGGCAGTGTGACGCGCGTCCAGGTTCGTCTGCCGTACATCGACTCTGCGAAGACCCTCGGATTGACCGACTCACGGATCATGATCCGCCATGTGCTGCCCAACATCGCGCCCACCGTGCTCGCCGTCTTCCTGCTGGATTTCGTCGGAGCGTTGGTCGCCTTCTCGTCGTTGTCATTTCTCGGTATCGGTATCGCCCCCGGGGCTGCAGATTGGGGATCGATGCTCTCCCAGGGGCAATCGATGATCTCCGAGAACCCCTGGGTCGCAGTTGCCCCCGCAGCCTGTCTCATCCTGACCGGCAGCGCCGCAACTATCTTCGGCGACTGGTTCTTCAAACGGCTGTCAGACTCAGGAGAACGGAAGTAGATGACTGTGGAAGATGTGACAGTACAATCGGAAACGGCCGATGCGAATGGCCCCCTCCTGAAAGTTTCCGGGCTATCGGTGTACGCGAACAGGTCGCAGGTGCTCGTCAGCGATGTCAACATCACGGTCCCCCGAGGCGAGACTCTCGGGATAGTCGGCGAGTCTGGCAGTGGAAAATCGATGGCAGTTCGTTCGCTTGTCGGTTTGCTACCGCCGGGAATCTATGCACGAGGAGCAGCAGATTTCGACGGAATCCCGTTGATCGGCACACGCGAACGTGAACTGCGATCGTTACGGGGCTCCCGAATCAGTCTTTTGATGCAGGACCCGTTCAGCATGCTCAACCCCATCCACACGGTAGGCGAGCACGTGCGGGAGACACTCCCGCCAAATGTCAGAAAAGGCGGACGCCAACAAGTTCGGGCCGAAGTTGCTGCGCGTCTCGCGGAGGTTGGCTTGGATCCCGCCGTCGCACAAAAGTACCCCTTTCAGCTCTCCGGGGGGATGCGGCAACGAGTTGCCATGGCGGCCGCGCTTGCCGGCGATCCGGAGTTGCTGATCGCCGACGAACCGACAACTGCACTGGACGTGACCACCCAGGACGAAGTCCTCCGACTTCTCGCCGGTCTACAGAAGTCACGAAACATGGCGCTCATCTTGATCACTCATGATCTGCACGTGGCGATGGACGTCTGCGATCGGATCCAGGTCATGTACGCCGGACGCGTGGTGGAGGAGGCTACGGTCGCCGATCTTGCCCGCACCCCGACGCATCCCTACACACGTGGGCTGATGTCGGCCAGTCCCCCTGTCGATCGTCGAGTCGAACGGTTGACGTCGATTCCCGGCAGTGTGCCTCGAGCCGCAGCCGTCGAGGCGATCTGCGCATTCGCTGACCGATGCGAATGGTCTGTCGGCGAATGCTTTTCAGCCCGACCAGCTCTTACTCCCATCACGATCGAACACGCTTCGGCTTGCATCCGGATCGATCGGATTCACGACGAGTTTCCCCGCGGTTCCGAGTTCGAACCACCTCTACCTCAACAATCCGAGTCACGATCTTTCGACACCATCGGCCCACCGATAGTCGAGGTTGCGAACGTACACAAGGTATATCGCGCCAAAGCGATGTTCGGCAAGCCCAAGGACTCGCACGCCCTCCGCGGCGTGACTTTCTCGATCCGCGCCGGCGAATCAGTGGGACTGGTAGGTGAATCCGGCTCAGGGAAGACAACTATCGCTCGTGCCCTCCTAGGTCTGGAGCACGTCACCTCCGGCCGGATATCGGCATTCGGCAGAGAGCTCGCGCCCACTGCATCCACTGCGCGAAAAACCAGAGTCGAGTTGGCCCGGGAGATCCAAGTAGTGTTTCAGGATCCGTACGCAGCGCTCAATCCATCCCGAACCATCGGTGCAGCCTTGCGAGAAGCTGTAGCCGTACGAACCGGAGCGGACAAACGCGATAGCGATTCCGTAGCCTCGGAAGTCTCGGGGTTACTCGGCAAGGTGGGACTACCGGGCAGCTACGCCGCTCTCCGTCCGGCTGCGCTCTCGGGTGGCGAACGTCAGCGCGCCGTGATTGCCCGGGCAATTGCCGTTCGACCCAGGCTGCTCATCTGCGACGAACCTGTTGCCGCCCTGGATGTCTCCGTGCAAGCCCAAATTCTCGAGCTGCTTCGCTCTATCAGAGCGGAGAACGGCATGAGCATGCTCTTCATCACTCACGACTTAGCAGTCGTGAGGCAGATGACCGATCGAACAGTGGTTCTCTACCGGGGTGAAATCGTAGAAGCCGGCGAGACAGAGGCCGTGCTCGACGCACCAAATCACCAGTACACACAACGACTGCTCGCATCGGTTCCATCCTCCATTTCAGCAGTTGTGCAACGTAGTTCAGATGCAATCCCGAGGTAGCACTGCTGGATACGGCGACCTGGCAACCACTCTTGAACTGCCAGCATGCAACACCGAATGCCGACCTCGGATTTGCATGAAACATCCGCCGATCCTGCACCTCCCGACGGACCGACACAGATGCACGGACTGCCACAGAAAACACCACGTCGTGAACCCGAATCCGTCACGCCGAAAGACATCGACGTACAGCATCGCCGAGGCCTTGCAAGGCTGCAGACGATATCCAGCTCGAGATCGGATATCGCAGAGTCCGACGAAAGAGGACCATCCACGCCGTCATCGGCCATCTCGGCGAGCCCGTAGGTCCGCCCCACGTGGCGGGCGAGCACTGTTGCGCGTTGTACCCAGCGCCCGTCATCTACACCCAGTGGCGATCCTGCAAATGGCTGCTACCGGCGCCGGGCACAACGGGCATGGTGACGAATCTGAGAAGCATTGCTGCCGAATGGCATCGGACGCCACCCTGCATCTGGTTCGCGGTGGAACGCGTGTCGGCGGCGAACTTTTCGTTCGGGACGTACGTGACTCGTCTGATTTCGGCTCCGTTGAACCCGACGCCTTCCGTCGGTTCGAGTGCCAGTCGGCTGCAGCGATGCTCTTGCCGAACATCGCGTGAGCGTCGTCGGAGGACGCGTCTACTCGTCGGGATCTCTTGGCGAGAAAATTCGGTCCTCCATCATGCCACCAGTCGGGCCGACGATTGCCGGGCCGGCGATTGTAAGGATGATGGGACGCGACTCGGTGGCCTTGGCCATCAGCGATCACCCTCGTCTGAGTACGTGCGCACGATGCGATCAGTGAGAAGTGGAAGGATCTTGTCCGTGCCGATACATATGAAGTGCGGCGATGTTCGGTGCGCTTCGAAGCCGACTTCGTCGATATACGTCTCGAGGATGGCTACGTATAGCGGATTCTCGACGTTGCGGAAGTACTCGTAGCCGAGATTGGCCGGCTCCTTTCGGCTTGCCTCAGCGAGTTGGGCCAGATGACCGAGCACCTCGTCCGCGGTTTCCTCGTCCAGCCAGTATTCGGCGACTACTCGAAAGTTCGACGTAGCACGCTGCGTGTTGTCGGTCACGAAACTTACTCTCTAGTAGTAGATTACGAGCAGAACACAGTGCCGGACTGCAAATCAACGACGACTACGTTCGGCACGGGGTCCTGACGCCTACTGACGCTTTTCGTGCGGTCGATTCAAGTGTCATCGGGGGGTCAACGTGTACTTCGTGGACAAAAACTCGCGAATTCCTTCGAAGCCGCCTTCTCTTCCGATCCCCGAATGCTTGATGCCGCCGAAAGGCGCTGCTGCATTCGAGACGAGACCGGTGTTGAGGCCCATCATCCCGGTTTGAAGTTTTTCTATCATTCGCTGGCTTCGGCCGACGTTCTCTGTGTAGACATAGCTGACCAAGCCGTACTCAGTGTTGTTGGCAATGTGCACGGCCTCGTCCTCGGACGAAAAGCGAGTTATCGCCAGCACTGGTCCGAAGATCTCCTCGTTCACCATCCGAGCTTCAGGCCCGATCTTGTCGATCACGGTCGGTTGAAAGAAGTTCCCTGGGCCGACGATGGCCTGACCGCCGGTGACAATCTCCGCGCCGGTGTCCACCGCGTCAGCGACGAGACCTTCTGTCTTCGCGATGGCTTTCTTGTCGACCAGTGCACCGATGTCGTAACCTTCGTCGGCCCCACGACCAATTTTCAACGCAGCAACCCTTTCACTTACTCGACGAACGAATTCGTCGGCCACGGAATCGTGTACCAATATGCGGTTTGCGGCGGTACATGCCTGACCGATGTTGCGGAATTTTGCGAGCATCACGCCGTCGACCGCTCGGTCGATATCTGCGTCCTCAAAAACCAGGAAGGGTGCGTTGCCGCCGAGCTCCATCGAAGTACGCAATACGTTCTGCGCAGCAGCTTCGAGGAGTTTGACGCCAACCGCCGTCGAGCCTGTGAAGCTCAGCTTGCGAAGGCGTGGATCCGATAGCAGGGCACTGGACTGAGCGCTGGGATTCGACGTGGGCACTACGTTCACCACACCCGGCGGAAGTCCTGCCTCTTCCAGCAGCTGCACCAGGTAGATCGTGGTCAGCGGAGTGAGTTCCGCCGGCTTGATGATGGTGGTGCAACCGGCGGCGAGTGCCGGAGCAATCTTGCGGGTTGCCATCGCGAGTGGGAAGTTCCATGGTGTGATGAAGTAGCAGGGCCCCACAGGGAGGTGCGACACTGTGATGTTGCCTGACCCCTCGGGGTTTCGGCGATAGTCTCCGCTGACGCGTACGGCTTCCTCGGAGTACCACCGAAGGAACTCTCCACCGTAAACGACCTCACCGCGCGCTTCGGCGATCGGCTTCCCCATTTCCAGGGCGATGAGCAGAGCAAACTCTTCTTTGCGATCCATCAGCAAGTCGAATGCTCTGCGGAGGATGTCCGAACGTAGGCGGCTAGGTGTTTCGGCCCACTCTTGTTGTGCTGCAACGGCTGAATCGAGGGCGCGAATGGCGTCGTCGACCGTTGCGTCGGCAATCGTCTTGATCACATGCCCGGTTGCGGGGTCTTCGACGGTGAAGGTCGCGCCCGAACTCGATGTCGCCCATGTTCCGCCGACGCCGATACCGGTTTCGACACGGTTGAGTAGGTCCTGTTCATGTGGCTTCAATGTCATGACTGGCTTTCCTTTGTGGCTGAGGTCGGGGCGTTCGTACGGAATCCGTCGGCCACGACGCGTAGACCTTCGCGTAGCAGTTCGTCCGAAATTGCGAGCGGAGGGAGAAATCGGATGACGTTTCCGTAGGTGCCGCAAGTAAGAACCACTACGCCATGATCCGCGGCGAATTTTGCGACGGAATCGGTCAGCGCCGGGTTCGGATCTGTGCTGTCGGGGTGTACTACTTCGATGGCCTTCATCGCGCCGCGGCCTCGGATGTCACCAATACGGTCGTCCGAGGCGCCCAGTTCGGTGAAGACCTCATCGATGATCGCCGCGATTTCACGTGCACGAACAACCAGGTTGTTCTTTTCGTACGTTTCGATTGTGGAGAGCGCCGCGGCGCAGGAGATTGGGTTTCCGGCGTAGGTGCCCCCGAGAGCGCCGGATTGTGGTGAATCCATGATCTCTGCGCGGCCAGTGACCGCGGCCAGTGGCAATCCACCCGCGATACCTTTTCCTGTTGCGATGAGATCAGGTACGACTCGCTCGTGGTTCGCAGCGAAGAGATCACCGGTACGGGCGAACCCGGTTTGGACTTCGTCGAGGATGAACACGACGCCGTTGGCAGTTGCCCATTCGGCTAGAGCAGGCAGAAAACCGGTCGCGGGTTCGATGAATCCACCCTCGCCCTGGATGGGCTCGATGACGATTGCTGCGAGATTGGAAGCGCCGACCTGTCTTTCGATTTGCAGGAGCGCAATTTCTGCCGCCTCCACCCCGCTCAGCCCATCGCGATATGGGTACGAGGTTGGAACACGGTAGATCTCGGGTGTGAACGGACCGAAGCCGTTTTTGTAAGGGGTGTTCTTCGCAGTCATGCCCAAGGTGAGGTTGGTTCTGCCGTGGAACGCGTGATCGAAGACCACAACCGCATGTTTGTTGGTGAAGGAGCGTGCGATCTTGATCGCGTTCTCGACGGCTTCGGAACCGGTGTTGAACAGTGCTGTGCGCTTCTCGTGGTCACCGGGGGTGATCGAGTTGAGCTTCTCGGCGACCGCAACGTAGCCGTCGTATGGGGTGACGGTGAAGCAGGTGTGAGTGAACAGTTTCGCTTGGCGAGTTATGGCTTCGACAACGGCTGGAGCTGAATTGCCAACGCCGGTGACGGCAATGCCCGAACCGAGATCGATCAGAGAATTGCCGTCGGCATCGATCAAGATCCCGCCTCCGGCTGCGACGATCGATATGGGTACAACGTGCCCTACACCGGCCGCAACGGCCGCCTCTTTTCGACGCATAAGCACCTGCGATTGCGGTCCTGGAATTGCGGTTACGAGTTCTCTATGTTGCGACACCAGCGGGCCGCCCGTTACTGACGAGACTGACAATTCGTTCCTCATTTTCGTGTTGTCGATAGTGAGCGTCAGAGCCAGCGCGGAGCTGTCGGGGCTGTGCCGATCTCGCGGCCCGACGTGTCGACCGCGGACACTGCGATGTTTCTGCGGCCGGTCACCCACATCAGCAGATTCGGAAGCGACCCGGACACCGCCGTGCGTGCCGTGGTCGAATCGGCGGTGGTGATGTGACTCGATACCGGTTCGAACTCTTCACCGGTGTCCGCGACTGTCATGTGCACGCGATAGTCGTCTCGGGTGGCCCACGTATCCAGGACATTGTGAATTATTCGTCGCTGCACCGCTGGCGGTATGTCCGCTGCACTCGCCGAATAGTTGAGATCGATTGCGTGTAACCACAATTCGCGAGATCGCATCCACACTGTATCGACGACCGGTATCCGCACACCTTGAGCGTTGTTTACCTCGGTAGACCAACGATTGTCGGGGACTGCGCTCCAGGCGATTTCGAGCGCTCTCGCCTCCCTGTCGCTGAGTTCACGGAGTTCGACATTCGACAGTGGTGCTGCACTGTCGATTTCCCGGCTCCGCGCATGGGCAGACTCGTACATCGGTTTCTCGATGCCTGTCGTCGCCCAATCCACCAGGCGGCCGATGGCGCGGGCGTTGAAACCGACGTGCGCGATCACGTGCGCGCGAGTCCATCCTGGAAGCAACGAGGGTCCACGCAGTTCGTTGTCACCGAGTTCGCGCAACGTCCGGTCGAAGTGCGTTTGTCCGGCTTTCACGTAGCCGAGATCGACGGCGAGTTCGTCAGCCGGCTCTCGCATCACGTTCACGGCATTCTCCTTCACAAGATCACGAGTAATTCTTCAGCGAGTCGGTCGGGCATCATGGGTGAGGTTTCCTCCGAGTATTGTTGCGACGACGTCGAGCTCCGATATGTTCGGCGCAGTGAGCGGCGACGACGAGAACACGGCGAAGTCCGCAAGTTTTCCCCGTTCGAGGGTGCCTTTGTCGTCGATCTGACCGGTCGCGCGCGCAGCCCATTCCGTGTGCGTTCGAAGGGCTTCCTCCGGTGTGATCGCCTCGTTCGAGGCCAGGACGAATCCGGTGTCGGTACGACGATCGACGGCCGACTGCATACCTCTACGAAGATTGTTGTCGGCGACAGGAAGGTCTGATGAGCCTGCGAGTATTGCTCCCGCATCGATGACCGATCGCCCACGGTAGAGCCACGGTTCACGGTCGGTCCCGACAAGATCGAGGATCTGATCGCCGAGCGGCCCGATGAAACCTGCCTGGGGGGTCACAGCAATGGCGAGATCGCCGGCACGACGCACTTGATCCGGTCGAGCGATGCCGAAATGTTCGATACGGCACGGAGCTGTGTGGCGGCCGTAGCTCTTCTGCGCCTCCTCGATCAGATCCAGGGCCAGGTCTATTGCTGCGTCTCCGATCGCATGCAATGCAAGCGGCCACCCCGATCGATATGCCGCGAGTGCACGCTCTCGATACAGTTCCGGCGTGTCGAGGAGGTATCCCCGATTATGTTCATGGCCGCAGAAGTCTTCTGTCACAGCGGCGGTCGCCCCGAGCAAAGAACCGTCGAGAAAGACCTTGACGTGCCCCAGCTGAAGGTGGGAATCGCCGAAGCCGTAACGAATCCCGAGGTCCAAGCCCACTCCTGTCCCCTCGCCGCAGAAGTCCGAAGCGTTCGCGGCAAGGGGATGAAGGGCGTCGATTGCCGGCATCAACTGTGCACGGGCGTGCAGATGATTGCGATCTGCGGCCGATTGATAGGCCGCGATTTCGATGGAGCTGTGGCCGATCCAACCGCCACCGACACCGGCTTCTGTGAAGCTTGTTATCCCCTGTGCAGCAAAGCGTTTGGTTGCTTCGTCGATTGCCTCGGCGAGCCGCTCGGTGGAGTAGGGCAACAGCAACGCCTGCACCAACCCTTGCGCCGACTCTTCGACTACACCGGTAGGGCGGCCCTCGTCATCCCGCACGACGACACCTCCGACGGGAACTTCGAACCCGTCGTCAAGCGCACCGATGAGACGCAACGTAGCCGTGTTCGCAATCGCTGCGTGACCGGAGGTGTGCCGTAAGTACAGTGGGCGGTCTCCCGTCACGGCGTCGAGCCGATCGATAGCAGGGAATTCGCCGCCATAGTGCCCCTGGTTGAAACCTGTGCCGTGGACCCAGGCATCGGCGTCATCACCGATACGCTCTACTTCGGCCTCGATCAGCCTGTAGAGATCTTCGAGAGTGGCGGCGCGGCTGAGGTCTATCGACGCCAATCCAAGTCCCCACCAGACGGTGTGACAATGAGCGTCGATCAGACCGGGCGTCACACAGGCGTCTGCGAAGTCCAGGGTTCGTATCGCCTCGATACCGGCGACCTCGTCGTCGAACCCGACGATCCGGTCACCGATTACCCCGACAACCGACGCGATCGGCCGATGAGGATCCATGGTGATGATTTCGCGCGCCCGCACAATGAGGTCGAGTTGCATAAGAGAAATGTCCTTGTCCAGTAATCGAGCCGCGTCTGATCCAGCGGTACGAGGTGCGATGTTTCGAACACCAGCCGCGCTACGTTTCTCAGTGCTTGAAGCCGGGGAGGTCCACGCTGAATTTCGGCGCGATCGCTCCTGCCGATGCGGTGATCAACGAAATCAGCGCGAGAACCAACGCAGCTGGCCACCAGTGATCATGAGCTGCAGCCACGAGGCTGGTAACCAGAAGTGGAACGAATCCTGCAATCATCGCGGCGGTGTTGTTCGCGACGGCAACACCTGTGAATCGAGTTCGCGCCGGAAAGAGTCCGGTCAGAACAGCTCCTGTACCTGCGTAGGGAAACGACAACGTCGCCACTGCCAACGTCATCGACAGAACGATGAGCACGGGAACGCCCGAAGTCAGTAGCAGAAAGGCCGGCAAAGCGACTACGGCAGAGGCGATCCCGCCCCAAAAGATCACTCGACTCGAACCGAATCGCGCGCCCAACCGCCCGCTCAACAAGATCACGAAGATCTCGACTACGGCCGCGACGATAGTTCCGAGCAGCATCAACGATCGGCTGTATCCGAGTACGTTCACTCCGTACCACACACAGAATGTCGTGACGAGGTAGAACCCGCCCATTCCGAGAAGTGAAGCCGCCATTCCGATCAAAATCTGACGCCAGCTGTGTTTGAAGGCTGTGCTCACGGGATTGGTCGCCAACTCCCCAGCTTCCTCGAGCTGACGGAAGACAGGGGATTCTTCGAGTTTGCGCCGAATGTAAACCGCGACAAGAAGTAACGGTAACGAGAGAAGGAAGGGAATGCGCCAACCCCAGGATTCGAAGTTCTGCTGCGAAATTGCAATGGTGACCAGAAAAAATCCACCAGAAGACAGAATTGTTCCGATCGGAGATCCGATGAGGGGAATCACTGCGTATCGCGCCCGCATATGCAGTGGCGCGTTCTCCACCACCAGGGTCAAGGCACCTGACCATTCCCCTCCTACGAAGAGGCCCTGCACGATTCTCAGCAGCACGAGCAGCACCGGCGCTGCGATGCCGATCGCTGCGTAGGTGGGCAGTATGCCGATCAACGCGGTAATGATGCCGATACCGACGATGGTGATCATCAGCGTCTTTCGGCGGCCGATCCGATCGCCCATTGCACCGAAGACAATGCCGCCGATCGGTCGGGCCGCTACCCCTACTCCGAAAGTGGCGAACGAGGCAAGTGCGGCCAAGGTTGCGTTGCCGCTGGTGAAGTACTGAACATTGAACACGAGAGCGGCCGCGGCACTGAACAGGAAGAAGTCGTAATACTCGAGCACGGAACCGACCAGAGCGCCGAGTGCGACCTTGTTTGCGCTCTTCTCGTCGAGCTCATGAACGGCTCCGAACTCGATCGACGTCGATTGTGTGTACGTCATAACTCTCCATCAGGGATGAGGGATTCGGTCTGCTTCTGTCCCCAGGGGATTTCGGCCTGCCGCAAGCATTTCAGGTTATTCGCTCACTGTCCCTAGGCATTCCCCGCCGATTAGCGCTGCGAATTTGTGCATATGCCCTATTCTGACTTGGTGAACCATTTCGCCCCTTCACGACCGGGCAACGAGCCGGACGCCCGCGACTCAGGAAGATGGCAAGAGCTGCTCGACAGCCTCGACGTCGCCGAACTGACCGACACCTTCGTCAAACGTGTCGCCTCGATCGCGGGCTACGACTCGTCGCCGCTACCGACGTCCGAGATCGAACGCACAGGCCGGATGGCCTTCTCCGCCATGCTCCAAGGTCTGCGCGCGGGAGGTCTGCCCGATTTCGTCCCCGTCGCGAACGATGTCGGCATCTCTCGTGCACGGGCAGGGATCCCCATCACCTCATTGATGACCGCGATCCGATTGGACTACAACGTGCTGTGGGAGGCCCTCACCTCCGCGTCGTCACCGAGGGATGCCGAACTGTTGGTTCGACACACGTGGATCGTGCTTCGCACCGTCGACGAGTACGCCGCACAGACACAAGGGGCCTACATGGCCGAACGAGAACGCATGCTGAGAGAGGAATCGTCTGCACTGCAAGGACGCATCGCAAACCTGTTCCAGGATCCCCGATCCACAGACACAGATCAACTGGATGCTATTGCAGCCGAACTCCGAATCCCACAACGCGCCCCCCTTCTGGTCATCGGAGCTGCCGGTGACGACATCCCGGCGCTACGAGTGTTCATCTCCGAAACCGAGCGCTCCGGACGAACGGTGTACACCCACTACCTCGGCGACGTCCTGATTGCCTTCACGCGCAGATTCGACCTCGACGGACCGCAAGCTACCGATGTCGGCCGGAACCTCCTCAAGCTTCGAGTCGGAATTGTCAACGCCGACACCGGTCTGTCAGCCCTTCGCGCGGCGGCCAATACCGCACGAGCTCTCACACGAACAATCACCAGCGAAGACCACGCGGCTCTCACCTGGGACCGAGGGTGGGCAAGACTGGCCAAACTAGGCCTACAAGAATCAGGTAGCGGGCTACTCACCGATGTCGACGATGCTTTGGTGACCTGCGGAGACGCGGAGCGGGTCCGTCTCGAAGAATGCGTGCGCAGCTATATGAAAACAGGCAGTATCGGGGAATCGGCCAACGAGCTGTTCTGTCACCGCAACACCGTTTCCAATCGTCTTCATCGATTTGCGAAACTCACCGGTTTGGACCCCACGATTCCTGAACAATCGGCGAGACTCGTCGTGGGTTGGGCCTAGAAGCACTCGAACGCCTTCCCCTTTACCTTCTCGGGGCGATCGCCGTCGGAAGCGTCACGCAACGAACTGTATGGGCGAGGTAGCTCTGCGTGCGCTGGGAGGTTGCCCGGTAACGCGTTTGAAAGCGCGGCTGAACGCAGCTTGAGAGGTGTAACCAAGATTTCGAGCCATGGCTTCCACCGACATCGTGTCCTGGGCCAGCCACTGGCTGGCAAGAAGCATTCTCAGTTCCGTCGCGTACCGCAGAGGCGGTACGCCGATCATCGCATGGAAGCGCTCCGCGAACACCGATCGGGAAACATGGCACTGCGATGCCAATTCCGCTACCGTCCAATGATGTCCGGGATCCCGGTGGACAGCCAAGATGGCTCCCGCCAGTCGCGGATCGCGCAGCGCCGCCACCAGTCCAGAGGCATTGTCGCAGCCACATTCAACCCACCCTCGCACGATCATCGCAGCCACGACTTCGGCGAGACGCGCTGAAACACCAGCAAAACCGACACGCGCCGAACAGGTCTCACGCCTCATCGCAGCAAGGATCGGTAAAAGTCCGGGATATCGCTCCCCCTGGGCGTCGGCGATCATGATCTCGGGCATGATACGACTCAGGCCTTGCATCCCGCCGAGATCGAATTCCATGTAACCGGTGAACAATACGGCGCTGGGAGACAGGTCGGCGGCGAGGCCGACGTTCACGTCCCCCACCGCATCGCCGAGGGGTTCGGAGTCGTAGCTGTCGATGCCCTGAACCACTACGCCCGGCCCGGACAGCCACTGATGGGGTCGACCGTGCGGGATGAACACAGCGTTGCCCGCTGACAGTTCGTGGACGGTGCCGTTCTCGGCACGCAGAAACGCGTGACCGACTGCGAGGAAGTGGAAATAGGCACGGCCCGGTTTCGCATCGAAGCCGATGCCGAATCGCGGACCGGCATGGACGCGACGGTACTGCACTCCACGCAACCGCATACTCGTCAACAGTTCGCTGATGAGGTCGGAGGACGAGGCGAACGTCCCGGCAGCCGACTCGGCCGGACTCTTGATCAAAACGGCCGGATCCTCGGTCATAGATCATCCTGAAAGTCGTATCTAGTGTTGACTCAAAGCCTTTCATGCGATCCAGGAGAAGTACAGCCGTTGTCCAGTGATGTGTGCAGCACCGCGCCCGATACCCGACCCGTCCGAGCAGCCGCATTTGTCGACCCGCCACCGCTGCCGGTAACACCGAAGTGGATGGCGGTGATGTCACTGGCTCTGGGCGTATCCGGACTGCTTACGGCCGAGTATCTTCCGGCTAGTCTGTTGACTCCGATTGCCGATGATTTGGGCGTGCCGGAAGCACTGGTGGGCCAAGCAGTCACCGTCACGGCTGGAGCAGCAATCCTCTCTGGACTACTGACGGCAAGCCTGACACGACGGATGGACCGGCGGATTGTTCTGCTCAGCTTCACTGTGCTGATGATCGCGTCGAACTCGCTCGTGGCCCTGGCCCCGAACATGTTGGTGCTGTTGGCGATGCGGATCCTGCTCGGTATTGCGTTAGGTGGTTTCTGGAGCATGGCGGCTGCCACGGCGATGCGCCTGGTACCGGAATCGTCGGTACCTCGCGCTGTATCCATCATTTTCAGCGGTATCGCCGTGGCAACCATCGTGGCCGTGCCGCTCGGTAGTTACCTCGGTGAACTGTCCGGTTGGCGCAGTGCCTTTTGGGTCACCGCGGCCCTCGGGGTCGTGACGCTTGCCTTCCAACTGTTCGCGTTGCCCCCGATGGCACCGCGGCACGAGGCACGGTTGAGAACTTTGTGGTCGGTGTTGGTACATCCACGCTTCGGGATCGGCATCGTCGGCATGTTGCTCGTCCATATCGGGCACTATGCACTGTTCACCTACATTCGACCGGCGCTCGAAACCATGGTCGATGTCGGCGCCTCCACCTTGACTGTTCTATTGTTCGCCTTCGGAGTGGCGAACTTGGCAGGCACACTTGTCGCCGGATGGCTCCTCCAACTCAGCCTGCGTCTGACATTGGCGCTGATGCCCTTACTGATCGGGACAGCTGCTCTAGGTCTGGCACTGGTGCCTGCAACTCAGAGCGTAAGCGCAGCCTTGGTGGTGTTGTGGGGCTTGGCATTCGGCGGAGTTTCGGTGGCGTGGTCGACGTGGGCGACCAGGACCGTGCCCGACAAGGCGGAAAGTGCAGGCGGGATCGTGGTGGTCGGTGTCCAGTCCGGAATCGCTGCAGGTGCCGCAGCAGGCGGTGCGATGTTCGGAGCCGGGGGTGCCATGGCGGTGTTTTCGGTTTTCGGAGTCGTGCTGATTGCGTCAGCATTGTTCATCACATTGTCCGTGAAGAACCTCGATCACCTTGCGTGACACCGGTTACCTGCATGCGGCGGCAGACTGGGACTACGAATCAGCGAGGTCAGCTGATCGGTGCGCGAGCAGCGTGATCTGGCCCGCTCAACTCTCGAACAGCTTCCGCGCCTCAAGCTTCGCCGCGAACGACAGAAGACCAGCCTCGGTGTGTGAGCGTCCGACGAGCTGTACACCGACAGGTAGACCGTCGACGTCGGCTGCTGGAATGGACACTGCGGGCAGTCCGATGAGACTCCACGGCGCGGTGAGTGAGAGCAGACCACTTGGAACGTCGACCGGCTGATCCTCGACACTCACCCGACGGCTGAACAGCGGCGGTGCCGAAAAGGGAATCGTAGGCAGCGCAATGAAATCGACCGCACTGAGTAGCTGAGCAACACCTGCACGGAACTGTTCACGAATTGCGATCGCCTGCAAGAACTGCGAATCGGTGTACGTGCCGCCCATCTCGAGACGCTCACGCACCTCTGGGTCGTAGAGATCGGTTGCGAGACTGAGCCTTTCGGCGTGGACCGCGTGAGCTTCACGCCCTTGGATGACACGATAGGAGAAGCGAAGTGCCTCCGCGCCGTGGATATCTATTTCGTCGGCGAGAAATGGTGCGACCAGATCGCGGGCAGAACGGGCAATCGATGGTTGAGTGGCATGAATTGATCTCGGCGATATCCAGCGAACGCGCACACCGGCGACGGAAGTGCCCTCGGCCGGTGGTGAGAAATCGTCGATCAACGCCGACAGTACGACGTGTGCATCAGCTGCACAGCGAGCCAGAACGCCCACAGTGTCCATCGAACTGGCCAGAGGAAGTACTCCGTGCGTGCTGATCGCCCCTTGTGTGGGGCGAACACCGACGACGCCGCAGCATGCTGCGGGGATACGCACGGAACCACCGGTATCGGTGCCGAGTGCAACTGGAACGATACCGGCAGCGACGGCGGCCGCCGAACCGCTACTAGACCCTCCGGACATGTGCCCTAATGCATGTGGGTTACGAGTGGGTCCAGTAGCAGCACGATCCCCCGTCGGACCGTTCGCGAATTCATGCGTCGTCGTCTTCCCGATCACTATCGCACCTGCTCGTCTGAGCCGCTCGACGCAATCTGCATCGCGAGCGGCGATCCGATTCACGAAATGACGCGAACTGGCGGTCGTCGGCAGACCTCGTACATCGATCATGTCCTTCACCGCTATCGGCACCCCGTGCAGCGGACCCCGGTCAGCACCTGCGGCCAATTCTCGATCGGCGGCGGCTGCGGCCGCACGAGCTCCGGCCACGTCGATGGTGACGAACGCGTTGATTGTCGATTGCGAGCTCTCGGCATCCTCGATGGCAATCCCGATCAAGTCCGCTGACGTGACCCGACGTGCCCGAAGGTCCGCAGCCAGGTCCGTGATGGTTCTTCGGCTGAAGTAGCCGCCAGTCGCGGATACGTGGACGGCCGAAGGGGGATTCTCCGTCATGCCGCCGACACGGTGAGCGCCGCGATGGCCTCGCGGAAGGGTTCGATCGGGGCGATGAGCAGACCGGCGCCCGCGTGTCCGCCTTCACGCAGGGCGGCACCCATGTGGATACGTGGAGTGATCGCGGTGGAAACCACACGTGCCGCGTCGATTCCGAACGGAACGCCACGAAACCCTAGATACGGAATCTTCCACCGGGGGTGCTCAGTGTGAGTAATGCCGTACATTGCCTCCGTCGTTTCGACCATGTTCTGAGCCGATCCGCCGCTGTAATCCTGGAGCGAAAAAGCAGCCGCCGCCGAAAGGCCGCCGAGTCCCACCGTCTCGGTGATCAGGCTCTCCCCGCCCATGTACGCAGTATCCTCAGCGGTGATCCCGTCGAAATATTTCGCCTGCAACGTGGGAATCGGCGCGCGAAACCATCGCTGGCCGGTGCCAGCTGTACGAATCGCGAACTCCTTCCCGCTCAACGCCATAGCGGTGACGATGCTGCTATGCGGTGTATTGCTGGCGGTTGTCGCGATGCTCTTACCCGTCGCCATCGCGACATGGAGAAAGAACAGATCGTTCCGACTGAGAAAGTTCAGAACGTCGCGGGTTGCTGCGGTGAAGCCGTTGGCCTCGAGAACAGACTCGTAGATCTGCTCAAAGAACACCGCTGTTGCCGCTGTATTACGGCTGTGCAAGTCATCGCCCATACCGAGGGCACGCCGAATGATGGGACTGGTGTGTAGACCGCCGTTGTGTCGTAGTGCCGCTGAGAGGGCTGGGCCGAGCACGTCCTTGATCCAGGTCAATTGTTGATGTACAGCCTCGTCCCATACCCCGTAGGTGAGGCGTTCGCGGGCACTTCCCTCGTAGAGAACGCAGTGTCCGCGCGAACCCGACATCGAATCTTCGACAACGAGGACAGGCATCGACGCCGTCGTCACCCCGGTCAGCGAGCCTACGCACCCGTAGTCATGGCACGGCCGGACGAGGATGTCTCCCGCATGCAGTAGAGCGTCGGCCTCTTCCACCGAGTTCGCAAGCCCCTCGAAAAGTGCTGCTCCCAGTATCGCTCGGCGCTGGCCTCCTTCGTATGCAGGCCAGGGCAACGGGGCTCCCGAGGTGAGGATGGTGTGGCGGGTCATGCCGGGCAGCGCATCGAGTGCCGGGGTGACATCGATCAAGACGGGGTCCGCTTGCAGCATCGCATTCACTGCGACCGCATTTGCATGAATTCGCCTGTCCGACAATATGTCTTGCATAGCTTCTTCCTTTTGCTCGAGCTGTGTGTCGGTCATGCCCACCGACCGAGGAAATCGATCACAGCAGCATTGACTTCAGCGGGTTTGGACGCACTCAGGAAGTGATGCCCGTTCGGGATCGTCTCGAGGCGCACTTCGGCCGCACGGGTGAACAGTTTGATTTCGTCCTCGGCGTTGGCCACTGAATAAACCTGGTCTGCCGTGCCGTGGAGCCACAGAACCGGCTGAGTCACTTCGTCCAATCGCCCGAACAACCCGTCGCGATCACGGAGATTGATCGTGGCGAGCCGCAGTCGGTGCCGGCCGGCGTCGCCGGAGTAGTTCGTGCGGTAGATCTCGAGCCACCTCACTCGGTCTTCCGGGCTCAAGCCTCCCAGCGCAGCGTCGAAGGTGGCATCGACGAAATCATCGGGAACAACCCAGTCGTCGTCGACCGGCTCGCCGAAGGCCTCGATGTAGGGGGTGCAGAATCCCGGCCCGTCCCAGCACCCGAGGTCGCGGCTGCGTTGACTCTCGACGTCCAGCGAGGTACCCAACGGAATCAGGCCTTTGACTACCTCTGGTGCCAGCAAGCCCATTCGGGTGGCAATCCACCCCCCTTGCGAAGTCCCCAAGACGAATGCGTTCGGAATGTCCAGTGCCGCAAGAGCCTGCAGGTTCGCAACTGCGCTGTCCCAGTAGGTGAAATGCTTGTATGTCGAACGGGTTCGGCCATGACCGTACGGCTCGAGGGCCAGTAGGTTGGCCCTGTCGGTCAGCGCAGTATCCGCGAACTGGTCGCGGTACAACTCCGCAGAGGTGGTGTACGAGTTGATCATGACCAGGGTCGGCAATTCGGGGTTGTAAGGTCGCCCGAACGTGGCCCCTATGACCGAGCCGCCGAGGTGGGGGATGGTGATGGTTTGATCGAACGTGCTCATGAACTCAATTCCTCTTCTTTGTGGGGCAGTCCCGAGATCGGGTCACGGTAAAGGTGCGGGCGCTATCTGGCCGGCACTCGGTATGGGTGTTGTCTGGCCTGGGCTGCG
Organism: Rhodococcus sp. D-46; assembly: GCF_011290655.1. NCBI lineage: Bacteria > Bacillati > Actinomycetota > Actinomycetes > Mycobacteriales > Nocardiaceae > Rhodococcus > Rhodococcus sp. D-46. Next base: position 411,127 of record NZ_JAANTF010000006.1, read on the forward strand.
GGACGGCTCTCGGGCCGACTCGAAGAGCTGATCAACTCGTTCCAACTCTTCCCGGTCACTGGCTCGAAGGAGGCTGACCGCGACGAAGACGACAAGATTGGCTACGAGGCCGACCAGTCCGGAACCTAACCCCTCAAGCCACGGCACTGCCCCGCCTTGGTCCATGTACGGAACCGTCAGCGCCAGAGCGATTACCGCACCGACGAGCAGCCCGGCGATTGCGCCGTCCCTGTTACCTTTGCGCCACATGAGTCCGCCGAAGATCGGTACGGCAAGTTGGATGATGGCTTGATACGCCAACTGCGTGACGCCGGCCAAGTTGGGTGAATCGTAGATGCGGTACGCGATGATCGCGGCAACTATTGCGGTAACTGCCATCGCAGCCTTGGCGAGGTAGAGCTCCTGCTTGTCCCGCAGTGGGTGAACGACAGCAACGATGTCGTTCGCAACTTGAGTGCCGATCGCTTGGGTGACGCCGTCGACGAAGCCCATTCCCGCCGCGAAAACTATGACAAGCGCGATCGCCAACAACCAGGTACCACCGGCGTCCTGCGCGATCGCGAAGAACGACGATACTGGATTGGCAGCGGCGAAAGGGATCGGCGCCGCGCACAGCGCGACAAACATGAGTAGAACGCAGAACACGAAGCCGATCGCCATTGTTTGCAGCGAGCCCTTTTTCACTTCACGCACGCTGGCCGCAGTGTAGATTCGCGTGAATATCATAGGCCAGCAAAGACTCCCAATGATTCCGGCGGCAACGATGCCGAAGTAGTAGAGTCCGCCTTCATCGGATCCGAAGCCGGGCAGGCTCAGTTGAGCGTCGGTAAGCTTGCTCATGTTCGAGATGCCACCGAAGTAGAAGAACAACAGGCCCAGGCACAAAATGGCCGATCCGATGTAGGCAACAATCCCCTGGACCATATCGGTGAGGATGAGACCCCTCATACCCATCTGGACGGTCCAGAACTGACGCACGACCAATACTGCAATCCCGATCAGGATGGAGTCGGCGTCAGAGAGTTTACCCAGCGATGCCCACTGAACTACCGCGCCCATTGCAATGAGCCCGAGAACGAGCCAGGGCACGAGGGCGACGACACTGATGGCGCTTCCGATCAACTTCAGGCCGCGGCTGTTGTACCGCAGGTCCAGTAGATCCGCCTGGGTCCGCAGGTCGAACTTCTTACCCCACTTCCATACTGGCCGGGCGATGAAATACATCGCGAGAACACCAAGGACGGAGTAGACGAGAAAGTACAACCCGATCACGCCACTAGCAACGGTCAGACCGAAAACCGCGGTAAAAGTCGAACCGGGCCACCACGAATTCGTGTACGCCATCGACACGAACCAGCTCGAAAACGAGCGCTCACCGACGGCGTAGTTGCTGAACGTCGCGACGCTTTGCCGGTTCTTGGAGATGTGAAGGACAACAACGATGACGACGAAGAAGACGCCTAAGGCGCCAAAAGTGACGATCATCAGTCCACCGCTCCCTGACGACACTCGGTGACCCAGAGACCGGTGACTGCTGCGATCGCAGCTGCGGACACGAGTATCAGGTACCAGACCGAAATCGGTACGCCGATGACCAGACCGTGCTGGTGGGACATTGCGATGTACAAAGGTGGCCAGAGCGCGATCATATTGATCAGCGCGAATAGTGCGCCGAAGGCGATGTTCCTCGCTGGGGAACGACTGAATAAGCCAGTGCGTTTCATTGATACTCTTTTCGTCTCTGCAGGCCGTCAACAGGGCCGGCTGGGCGGCGTATAGCCAGATGAAAAGCGTATGAACAATCACATTCCTCGACCATCGGTCAGTTGACGTATTTTCCGCATACCTCCGGTCGGACATCGCATGCGGACACGACAAACCGAACGGGCGAAATGTACTGGGGCATCGAGAATTTCATAACCGGAACTGAACGGGTGAGAATCCGCCACTAAAGACGCGGCTGCTGCATCATCAACGGAGATTCATCTCCCCTCACAGCGCCTTTGGCGCTACCGTAGGGCTTTGGTTTACGCCCGTTCCGACTCCCCCGACTCGCTGGTCGTTGCGGTCACCCTGACGACGGTCGCACTCCGGGTCCTCACATCTCGCTCGCGAGCAACAGTCCTGCTTCCACAGCAAGCGCGGCGAGCTGCACACGAGATTGGCTCCCGAGTTTGACGAGAAGATGCTCGACGTGGGTCGAAACGGTTCTAGGACTGATGAACAGCTTCTTCGCGATCTGGGGATTGGAACAGCCTCGGGTGACCCAATGAAGAATTTGCACTTCCCGGCAGCTCAACCCGAACGGCCACGGAATCCGACGTTCAACGACCACGAGGGACGTTCCGGGACCCGCCGACAACTCGATCCGATGGCACGAACCATCCGACTCGGCCCACAAGTACTGCGCCGGTCGGCCAGCCCAATCCCGGATCGCTGACGCCAACCACCTGCGCGCAGACTCTCCAAGAACCGGACCCGCCGTATGACCTGGCAGCTCCGAAATTGCGCCTGTATCGGTGACTATGACGGCGTGCGCTGCCACCCCAGCCCGTTGCACGGCACCATGAGCGCTCCGGAAGAGATCACAGACGTCAGCGAGTACAGGACGGAACCTCTCGATCACGCTAAGAGCCTCGTTACTGGCGTCTTTGGGGCGCGCCCAACTCACGTGCAGAGCACCGGTATATCGCCCACCAGGCAACCTCAGACACATGGTCGCGCCCTCCTTGAACCCAGCGGGAATCAAGAATCCCTCGGCGGACTGAGTCTGCGCGAACGGGATGTGCCAATCCCTCTGCAAGTCCAGCCAACGGAGGGCGTGCGGAACCTGGGTATGCAACAAATGAAAGCCCGGATTCCCGTCGACGAACGCGTCGTTCATATGTTCGTCGAGCTCCCGCGTGTAGCCTTCGCTCGCCAACGTGACGTGCCTGTGACTTCCTGAACCCGCATCCCATGCCGTCAATGCGTATCCGTCCCATGGAATCGAATCACGCAGGACTCTCATTGCAGCAGAAGCGCGCACGTGGACATCGGATAGTTCGACGAAACGGCCATCGTCCGGCGGGATCATGGCGGGAAGCAAAGCGTGGATCTGCATACGATACTCCTGGATCCGACTCCCCCAAGTACGTATAGGCTCTCATTGTCTCGCCAGTCAGGCAACATCGGGGAACGAGAGGGAAACCGGCGGCAGAGCCACACGCAGTGGTCGAAAAGTGGCTGGGTTTACGCCCACCCGGCGATCGGCTCGAGCAAGCTGGGGTCGCTATCCCCGGCATTTTTGACGGCAGTCGAGACTTTGCAAAGCTCCGATGCGGCACCCGCAATCGAACTGTCACTGGCGGCAACCGCTGACAAACAGTGCGCGCAGATTGGCTGCAAGTTGACCACCAATGGTGAATCGGCAATCGTTCGCGCAGCGATCAAGGGTATACCGTTCGGCACCATCACAATTCACACTGAATCAGGGCCGATCCACACCGAATCGTTGTCGAACACCGGGACCGGCGGAGGTGCGTTCGTCGCCGCGGTGGGCAGTGCAGCAAGTTTCCGGCCATGTTCGATGACGCTGCCAGATGCCCGTTCTCCTTGAAGAGTGCCTATCGCCCTCAGTCTCAGTCGCCGTTCGAACCGCCGAATACAAGTTCAGGCGTGCCCACTACCGATAGGCCGGGGTGTAGTTGCTGCTGTAGGGACTCGATCCCGGCGGTGTCGAGTGTTCCGTGGTGAATCTGGCAGACCCAGTCGAAATCTTCTGTAGACCAGGCGATCTGATATCCGTAAGTCTTGGTTTTCCACGGCTGGTTCGATCGTGGCCTCCGGGCGATCCATCCCGCTTTATCACCGAGTTCTGCGGCGAATGCGCCGGTTTCGGGTTCGATCGAGTGAACGAAGCGTGGGGTCAGGTCCGTCAGCATGGGCACCCTGATGGGTTCGGCGGCGATCTCCTCATGAAACCAGCTCATCGACTCCTGCGCCGGCGTTACTGGTGGCCCGCCGCGACCGGTGAGGCTCCTCGATTCTGCATCGGTGGTGACCGGACCGTCCCAGGTGAACAGGGAGAGTTCGAGGTGCTCCCCCACTCTGAGGTCGGTGTATGCGGCGCCGTCGATACCGTCGCCGGAGTGTTGGGCAAGTACCGCACCGGTTTCGGCGTCGACGACAAGCCGCAGCGACGGCTTCGGCAGATTCCGGCTCTCGCGTGGGGCGAGATCCACCGACCAGCATCGACGGCCGAGGAACTCGACGTCTGTCACCGGCCCTGTCGGGCGTGAATGATCGTTGCCGACCCAATGCTCAACGCGCGGGGTGATCGCAAGGTATCGGCCCGCGCCGGGCGAGTGCACGTGATGGAGTTCGGTGCAGCGCGGTTGGTCTGGGTCGGCGGTGAAGTCCCAAGCGGTGGTGCCGTCGCTGACGAACATCACCTGCCCGTCGAGTGACTCGATCCTCGATCGGCGCCCCCACCGATACAGATGCACGCCGGGGAGGCGAACGGGAAGAAACACAGGTTCTTCACCGTAGCTGCCGAAGTAATAGTGAAACGGTTCGTCGGAATTGCGGTACGGGACCACGACCCCGTGGACCGGTTGCCGCGGTCCGTCGGCCAAGGTCACCAACATCTGCACCCATTCGGTCATCACTGCCTCCGTTATGCATTCGGGTATCGGTCGTCTGCGGCCGAGGTCAACGCGCCTCCCCCTGGTTTCGGTGAGCTTTCCGGCCCGATCGCCTGCGCCGCTCAGCTCAGACATGCAGGACTCCCGCGATCGCTTCGGAAGCCGCGGGGTAGGCGCGGGTGTCGGCTTGTTCCCTCAACTCTGCCGAGGCGTAGGACAGGAGATTGTCGAGACGAACACCAAGCTCGTCGTACAGATTCAGCCGAGCTGTCAACATCAGTCCCGGGTAGTCACGATGCCGGAATCGGACATGGATCCGGCCGCTCGGCCAGTGGCCGACGTACGTGGCGCTCACCTGATCGACTTTGTCCGAGAACCGCATTCGGTCGAGACCGCGCAGGCAGTACTGCACGTACCCGTGATGATCGAGTGGCTCAGGCCCGACAGGCCAGCACCGATCGGTGATGTCGATGCCGCCGGTGATCAGCGAATGGATGCCGCCATCGACCCCGGTGGAAAGTACCGACCGACCGCCGGCAGGACGGGTAGCGGTCCTCGCGACCAACCACAGCCTCCTGGCCCCTGCGACCCCGTGGGCGACATCCATCCCGGGCAGCATCAAAGTCGTCACCGGCGACGGAACCTCACCACGGTAGGCCCGTACAGTTGTGGCGCCACGCGCAATGGGGTCTTTGCCCCAGTACCAGCGCACGTTGCCATCGAATGCGCGCTTGCGGCGATGGTTTTCGTTGTACGACACATCCGCATACTCGCTGGCGTACCCGACCTGCCGATTTTCCGCGCACAGGTAGGTGTTGCGGTCGATGCGCAGCGGGGCCGGATCATGCAGAGGTATCTGCAATACCGATGAGCTGTAACGCAACTCGAACCCGGCCCGCTTTCCTCCCGTGCCGTCCACGCGCGGCACCCGTTCCCACGGATCGTGCTCGACACCGAGATAGAGCGAGGATTCGTCGAACTCGGCCGACACGATCGCCGCGGCATCCACTTCGACCAGACGCATCCCACCACCCGGCTTGGTCACCAGCAGCGCCGGTTTGCGCCTCAGCGTCCGTGGCGGAATATCCGGCGAGGGTGAGATGTCGTTGTGCCTGCGTGTAGTCGTCATACACCAGGCGCCGGCGCGTCCCGCGCCGATCAGATGGTGCCCTTCGGTGTATTCGGACCGGTCGATGCCGTCGGTACCGACGTGAACCAAAGGGCCGTCGCGGTGATTCTGTATCCACAAACCGGACTCGTCGGCAGAGATCTGTGCTGGGCCGAATCCCGGAGGGGTCGGAGGAAGATCGGTCCACGCCACCAACCCCGCCAACGATTCTGTGTGCGGATCAATCAGTGCCGCAACGGGTTGACGCTCGTCGACCACCCACAGGTGAGCAGCGGCGAAGAAGACATATCGAGGGCGCAGGAACCTACGCCGGAGGTGGGCGCTCATGCGCCTTTCTGCAGAGTCATGACATCGACGGTACCAGCGAAACCGCATCGTGTACCGCAACGGTCGCCCGACTGGTTCGATTTCAGGGCTGCCGATCGCGCAACTCCTCGACGATAATCCACTGCGATCGAGGGTTGAGCGCACCGTGCGCTGTGATTGTTTCTTTGCTGCGGTGCACTATCTTCTTTTTGGACGTTCGATCAGGACGGGTCGACATCGGAGCGAATGAACTCCAAAGTGCCCGAGCACGTTCGACGCTTGGGCACTGTCGGACTTTGTTACCCGTCAGTCGGGGTGGGCTCAGGGTTTTCCTGGATGAATCGCAGATTGCAAACCCGTACGCTATCGCAATGGACTTGATGGTCTGGATCGTCACGACGCCATTTCTTGCAGCAGCACTGGCGGGCGTGATGCGACGAACGCTGGGGACGAGAGTCGGATGGCCGCGAACCCTTGCGGTCGCGGTGATAGCACTCTCGGTGGGGGTTCCACTGTCGGGATACGTCGCAACACTTGCAGGAATTGCCAGCCAGGACGATCAACTTCTGGTGAGCGTAGGAACAGCGCTCATATTCTTCGGAGTTGTCGCGCTCTGGGTGTTCGCAGCATGCCTGGCCGCATTGGTTTTCCTCGAAGTTGTCCTTCCAACAGGGTCCATCCCCGGACCGCCAGAAGCATTGCAGCGCAGCCGCAAATCGTGGCGACGAACCAAGCGATACGTCCAGATCATGGGCATCGTCGTGCGAGCGGGAGGCGGGCCCGCTCTCCGTGCTGGGCCATCAGCGCCTCAGTTCGGGGACGCGCTGGTGGAAGTAATCAACCGGTGCGGTGTCACTTTCGTCAAGCTGGGACAGATCCTCGGCACGCGAGACGACCTCATACCACCCGAGTTGGCTCGCACTCTCTCGTCTCTGCAAAGTTCGGCACGACCGGCTGATCCAGTCCGCATTGCGGAGCTACTGGCATCGGAACTCGGCGACGCACCAGAGTCGGTGTTCGCATGGTTCGATGTGGAGCCGTTCGCCGCCGCCTCTGTCGCACAGGTACATTCCGCGCGCACCGTTGAAGGCGTCGACGTTGTGGTGAAGGTTCAACGGCCCGAGGCGAGCGCACAAGTGAGCGTGGATTGCGATATCTTCCTTCGCGTGTCATCCCGCGCGGAGACCCGTTTTCCCTGGGCACGCGATATCGGCGTTCACCGACTCGCCGGGGGCCTCGTCACGTCACTGCTCGAGGAACTCGACTACCGCACCGAAGCAGCGAATACCGGCGCGATTGCTTCCACCATGTCGAACCGCCCGGATATCGTCGTTCCGCACATCTACCCCAACCTCAGTAGCGGACGGGTGCTCGTGATGGAACGTCTTCACGGCACACCGCTCTCCGACGGTGAGTCGGCGCTCACCGGCCTCGACCGCGACACCCGCAGCAGCATCGCCAACGAACTTCTTGCGTCGTTGCTCGACGGGATCTTTGTCCACGGCGTGTTTCACGCGGACCTGCACCCCGGCAACATCATGATCCTCGATGACGGCCGGGTCGGGCTCCTCGACTTCGGCGCAGTAGGGGTTCTGGACGGCGAGACACGGATCTTGTTCGCCGTGCTCCTCAACGCTGCCCTCGCAGGTGATCCGGTGGCGACAGTCGACGCGATGCTGATGGCATTCGACGTGCCGCCCGAAGTTGATCGCGGAGCACTACGTCACCAGGTGGGCCGAGAGATCACCCTGCTCAGTGTCCAACCCAATGTTTCCATGGCATCGTTCGCGCGAATGTTCACTGTGCTTCGCGAACACCGAATCGGAGTGCCGGGAGACGTCGCCGCCGCTTTCCGTTCGCTCGCGTCCTTGGAGCGCGCCCTGCGGCTCCTGGATCCGCAGATCGACCTCGTCGCTGCTGTTCGGGCCGAAGTACCCCGACTGTTGACCCATGTCGCCAGCCCGACTGCAGCCGCGCAGGCAATCCTGTCGACGACGGCGGTCACAACCGCGGTGGTCCGGCGCCTGCCTGGTCAGCTCGATCAGATCGCGACCTCGATCGCGTCGGGAAGCTTCACACTTCGCACTCGCTCGGTTGCACACCCCGACGACAGGCGATGGCTACGACGGTCGGCGAACAACGCCCTGGGTATGGCGGCGGGAGTGACCGCGCTGATCGTCGCGGCGATCCTGCTGTTCGTACCTGGCGGACCACAACTCACACCTCAGCTGTCGGGCTATGCACTCGCGAGTGCGGTACTGGGCTTCGTCGGCGTCGTTCTGTGCATGCGGACCGTGTTCCGTTTGTTCACACTCGACAACAGGTAACCGAGAACTGATTTTCATCGCTTGATCTCGATGTCGTCGAAGTCGAGCGCCAGGAGGGTCGGCCGCGAGAGAACGCGACTGCCTGGGCCCCGCGGGAGAACGCGCCGTCGAGTGGGAAAGGTGAGACCGTCGAACTGACGGTGATGGTCACAGTAGAGAGCAGCTTTCGCCCAGCTGCCTACCGGTTCGGCGACGAAGTCGTGACGGCGGATGAGGCCACCGTTGTCGACATAGAAGGTCTGCTGCCGGCAATGGGTGTCGATTTCTGGCGCAAATGTTGCTTGTACTCGTCGCCATTGCTGCCCGGATTCCTGCCAAGGTTCGGCTTCGGTGACAGTGATGTCGTCGCGGGCGAGCAGCGGCGGTGCGTTCAGATAGTTCCAAAAGGCGTAGCCGGCAAAGTAAGCGGAGTCGAGCGCGTCCCAGTGGAGGTTGCGCCGGACTCCACTCAACCCGAAAAACTCTGGACGTGGGTCGGTTCGCCTCCCGAGTTCTTCGCCGTCACGAGTTTCGATCCGCACGACGCCCTTGTCGAACACAGCGCACTCGCCGACACGCGGAAAGTCTTGGAGGACAGTGCGTTGCTCGGCGACTTCAACCTCGACCGTGAACTTCGCCAGCTTGTTGCCGGGGAAGCGCTGAGGCAGCAGACCGCCCAAACGTCCCCGTGCCGTGATCGCTGAAACAGACTGCCAACGTTCGACTCCGCCATGTGCGGTGAGGACTTCATCGAGTAGTTCGGTCATATGTCGACGCTCTCCGTCCCCTGACGGAACTGTGGAAATCAGCGATCAGACGGACGCGTAGTTGTAGTTGCGTTCCTCCCGCGGTACCACTGCCACCCCGCGGTGATGATGACAGCGCCGGCAAGGGACCCGAGGATGCCGCTCGGGCGCAATGATAATCCGTCGCCTGCAATCAAACTCACGAGCAATCCGCCGACCAGCGAACCACCGATTCCCGCGATGAACGCGAAGGTCCAGTCCACTCGTGCGGTCGTTTTCCCCAGAATCAGCTGGGCTCCCGCTCCGATGACGATCCCGAACAGGATTATTCCGATGATGAGCATGAGCTGAGACCCTTTCGTGGAGTGACGACGCAAGGCGCGAACGACTTACTCTGCGCCATCTTTCCGGTATGTCTCTTATGTCGTGGTGAAATCCGTGTGAAAGGTTGTCGCCACCCACTCCACACTGCTAGGACGACGCCAGTGTCGTCGCCCAGCGGTAGTCCGCCTTACCGGCCGGGGTCCTCTTGACTTCATCGACCAGCACGATCGTGCGCGGCACCTTGTAACCGGCCAACGTCTTACGGCAATGTTCCTGAACCGCTTCGAGAGTCAGCTCGTCGGATCCGGGGTAGGTCGCGATCACCGCTGCGACCTGCTGCCCCATGCGCGCGTCGGGTGCGGGGACGACAAGCGCGTCGGAGATCGCCGGATGCGCGTGAAGGGCAGCCTCGACCTCTTCGGCGAAAACCTTCTCGCCGCCGGTGTTAATGCACTGTGAGCCGCGGCCCAGGAAGGCAATCGTGCCGTCCGCTTCGACCTTGCCCATGTCGCCGAGCACCGAAAGACGGGTGCCGTCAGCGCGGGTCGGGAACGTGCGGGCGGTCTTCTCTTCGTCCTTGTAGTACCCGAGCGGGACGTTTCCGATACGCGCGATGTAGCCCACGTCGTCGGAGCCGGCGGGGATCTCTTCGAGCCGCTCGTCGACCAGGATCATGTTCGGCGAGGGTGGCATTCGCAGATTTCCCGCCTCATCGATGGAGAAGGCGCCGTCATTACCGGACTCCGAGGCTCCGAAGTTGTCCCGCAACAGCAGGTCCGGCTTCACCGCCAGCATGCGGTCTCGAACGCTGGTGGACCAGATCGCACCACCTGACGTGATCGAGAAGAGACTGCTGAAATCGACCTCGTCTTTGCGTCGTTCCATCTCGTCGACCAACGGCAGTCCCATGCCGTCACCGACGATCAGGATCACCTGTACCGAATCCTTCTCGATCGCTTCGACGACCTTCTCCGCAACGAATTCTCGTCGTAGAACCACGCGGGCACCGAGGGTGAGGAAGGTGAACAGCGAATACAACGCTGCGCCGTGCATGAGGGGGGCGGCAATGAGGAACGAGAGTTCCGGAAATTCCTTTGCAGCGCTGGCTATCTCGGCGAGGTCCTGTCGAGCTTCCTCGCCGTACGGATTTCCGCCGGAGAGCGGCTTACGGAAGAAGTCGTCGTGACGCCACATGACACCCTTCGGGTATCCGGTCGTCCCGCCGGTGTAGAGCAGGTACACGTCGTCGCCCGAACGAGAATCGAACTCCCCTACCGGTGACATCTCGCGAGCGTCGTCGAAGGAAACCACCGACACTTCATGCGCTTTCGCGGCAGCGACCAGTTCGGCCTCGACCTCGCCGATCACGATCACCGTCTTCACCTTCGGGCATGCACCGAAAAGGGAAGCAAGGACACGCTGATGCTCGAGGAGTTCCACGACCACTGCGACCGAGTCGGAGTTGGTGAAGATGTACTCGAGCTCGGCGGGCGTGTACCGGTAGTTCACGTTGATCGGGACCGCACGGATCTTGATCAACCCGAGGATCGACGTGACATGTTCGACGCTGTTCTTCAGGAACAGGGCTACATGATCGCCGCGCGAGATGCCGGCTTGCGCGAGCAGGTTGGCCGTTCGGTTGGCTTCCGCGTCCAGCTCAGCGTAGGAGAAGTTCTCTCCCTCGTAAGTCAAGGCGACGCGATCAGGCACCGAGCTGGCGACGGTTTCGAATACATCAGCGAGGTTGAACTGCATCGTCTTCCCTTTCAGAGTCTGCGCCGCGATACCGAGGCATACAACCCTGAATCTAGAACACGTTCCATGTCACCCGAGGCAAAACGGAGCGATTAGCTGACCATTACCTGGACCTGACCTTGATCGGCGCAGCGACGGCCGAGCCCGCACCGCCCGACACCCATTCGGCGAGCAAGGTCTGCCACGACCCGCAATGGCAGCGCAGGTAGGTGACCGTCCCCTCGCTGGTCCGATGCCGAGATTCGATCTCCCAGCGGTGGATGCAACTTATCGGCGCGAAATCTGTTTTCTTCATACGACGAGCATGATGTAATGGCATTGTGCATCTCAACCCTTACGGCGAATATGCGGTGACGCTGGCCGCCGACCTGGCCAATCGAAATCCCGAGACCTTGGCCGAACTCGTCGAACGCTGCGTCGACGCAGGCATCATTCTCGATTTCCCCATCGCCGAGAAGGACCTCGACGAGACCCTCGACCTTCTGATCGAGTGGTCGAAAATCGTCGACGTCACGGAGGAGGCTGCCCGCGCCGAGTTGGTGAACGTCATGCTCGAGCAAGCGTCGGCGTATCCGCGAATGACCAACCACGCCAACGACGGGTGGCATCTGCACTACCGCGATCCCCAACAGTCGCTCGCCGAGGTCCTCAAGGCACTCTTCTCGGTAGGCACGGCGCTGCACCTCGTCGGCCGCGGAATGCACAGATTAGGTCGGTGCACCCTGGACGAGTGCACCAACATCTACGCGGACACCTCACGCAACGGCAATCAGCGGTACTGCTCCCCCACGTGTGCAAATCGCGACGCGGTGCGACGCCACCGCGCGCGCAAGTGAGCCGGACCGACTACGACGTGGGACCCACTACCTCGAAGTCCGAGCCACCTTGGTAGTCGAACTGGAAGCTGCCGCCGCTGCTTCCCGAGCTGATTCGATTCCACGCGTCGATCAAGTCCTGGACCGTGTTGTATCCCAGGTCCTGCAAAGAACCTGAGAGACTTCCGGTTCCGGCGCCCTCGAACCAGCCGCCGACCACAACGGCCTGCGGAATCGCGATAGTGGGGTTGGTCGGATCGAGCAGTCGAACGCACGCTCCCGCAACGGCGTACACCCCGGCCGGCAGATTCCCGACGGTCCGCGTGATCGTCTGCCCAGGCGAAACGGCAAACAGATCGAGGATGTTGCTGACGGTCGGATACACCAACACGCCGGGCTGGAGCAGCTTTGCCGGATCGCGGATCACGTCGGGGACATCCCTGGCGTTGAGGATCGCCACTGTGCAGTTGATGAAGCTGAACCGCGGGTTCGGATTGGTGATGGTGAAGGTGATCGCATTGTCCGCTGCGCTCACCGACACCGGAGGCGGGAGAATCGCCGGTGCTGCCGACGCCGTCGCCGGAGTCATGACAACCAGTCCCACGACGGCGGCCGACGCCGCGACAATGCTTCCGAGAGCGCGTTTGAATCCACGACTTCGCATTTCCGAACCTCCAGGCAAGTCGGTCAGATCACCAGATGCCTGAAGAATAGACCGCTCAGTCGGAAAATTGGGGAGACAGACGGTGAGCTACCCGAAAAGTCCTTCGAGGCTGCCGCTGCCAAACAGGTCGCTCAGGCTTCCGGTATTGATGCCGCTGAACGGTCCACCGATGACAACGAGGCTCGGCACGCCAGGAACAGGCTTACCCAACGTCTCCAGATCGAGAAGATCGGAGCAGGCACCGAGCACGGCGTAGGTTCCGTCCGGAACATCGGTCACGGTGTTGGTGACCGTCTGCCCCTTACCGACGGCGAACAGTGAGGACGGGTCGGTGATCTTGGGGTACACCACAAGGTTCGGATCGAGCAGCTTGAGCGGATCATCAAGCACGGCAGCAGAATCCGCGGCGTTGACGACAAACGCCTGGCACAACGGGGCAATGCCCGTGTTGTTGTTCGTGATCGTCAGTGCCAGATCGTTTCCGGTCACCTTGTACGAGACGACCGGCGGGACCACCTCGGCCGACGCAGTTGCAGGATTGACCATCGCGACGCCTGCCGCGGTTGCAGCGGCGACTGCCACGGTTCCCACGACGCGACGTACTCCACTCGTGCCCAGCTTCATCGAGGATCCTTTCGTACTGCGCCTTGAGTTCGGCAACAGTGCGCAGCCTAGAACGGATCTACTGACCGAATTGCGTGAATAGTCCCGGAGGGAGGCCGTGCCCGAAAGATCGGGACAAACGTCCCCTTCTCGAAGAGCTCGCTGTTCGACTCAGTTCCCACTGGAGACGAAGGGCGTTCGCACCGGTCCGCCGACCGAACCGTGCGGTGCTACCATTCCACGCTTTTCGAGGATCGGACGCACGCCCTCACCGAACTGATACGCCTCTTCGAGATGGGGATAGCCCGACAATACGAAGTGATCCAGACCGATCGCCGCGTACTCGGCAATCCGATCAGCCACTTCTTGGTGCGAACCGACCAATGCGGTGCCTGCACCCCCTCGCACCAATCCGACGACGGTCCACAGGTTCGGCGCAATCTCCAGCGACCTCGCTCCGACGCCCTCCTTGTAAGCCGAACCGCCGCCGTGCAATTCGAGCATTCGACGCTGACCTTCGGAGCCGGATCGCGCAAGACTCGCCTGAGCCTGCTCGACGGTCGCCGGATCGAGCGCACTGAGCAGCCGATCCGCTTCTGCCCATGCCTGTTCCGAGGTGTCCCGGCTGATGACATGCAGACGGATTCCGTAGTCGAGGTGACGACCTTGGACTTCCGCGAGGTCGCGGATCCAGGCGATCTTGGCGGCAACAGCGGACGGCGTCTCACCCCACGTGAGATACGTATCCGCGTAACGCGATGCGACGGTTCCGGCCGCCGGCGACGATCCGCCGAAGAAGATGGGCGGTACCGGATCCGGAATACGCTGCAGCGTAGCCTTTTCCACGTTGACGTACTCGCCGGAGAAATCAACCGGACCGTTACCGGACCACAACTGGCGGATCACGTCGAGGAACTCGCCGCATCGTGCGTACCGTTGGTTCTTGTCGAGGAAGTCACCGAACGTGCGCTGCTCGTGGTCCTCCCCGCCGGTCACGACGTTGAGCAGCAGACGACCGCCCGACTGCCATTGGAAGGTTGCGGCCATCTGGGCGGCCAGCGTCGGGCTGAGCAATCCCGGTCGCAGAGCAACCAGAAACTTGAGCGTCTCGGTGGTCTCGAGCATCATCGCAGTCGTCAGCCATGCGTCTTCGCACCACGCGCCGGTCGGCGTGAGGACGGCCTCGAAGCCGTTCGTCTCGGCGGCCGCGCCGATCTGATTCAGGTATTTCAGCGTCGCCGGACGATCACCGGACATCGAGCTGCCGTGCCCACCCGCCATCAGATTCCGGGAATCACCGTAAGTAGGCAAGAACCAGTGGAAGCGCAGTGACACGGTGATTCCTTTCGTCGACGAACAGGCAGAACTCTTCTGTCATTACAACCACAGTCCACCTCGAAGAACAGGGTTGAAATCACCCTGATCGCTACGGGTGCCCACTTTCGGCTCCGGCGATACCTTCGTGAATTTGCACCGCGACCCGGGGGCTCCGATGACCACGTTTGCCGAAGTCGAGCACAATTCACCGTTCTCGAACGAGACCGACGACGAGCGGCGATCCAGACTGAGAACCGTCGTCGCCGCGAGCCTGCTCGGCACGACGGTCGAGTGGTACGACTTCTTCCTCTACGCGACGGCCGCGAGCCTCGTCTTCAACCAACTGTTCTTCCCCAACCAGAGTTCCTTTGTCGGGACCATGCTTTCTTTTGCGACCTTCGCGGTCGGCTTTCTCGTTCGCCCCATCGGCGGAGTGGTGTTCGGTCACATCGGCGATCGCATCGGGCGCAAGAAAACGCTTGCCCTCACGATGTTCATCATGGGTATCGCGACGGCGCTCATGGGTGTCCTTCCGACCGCAGCTCAAATCGGGGTCGTTGCACCGATTCTGCTTCTGCTGCTTCGTATCCTGCAGGGATTTGCTCTCGGTGGTGAGTGGGCCGGAGCCGTTCTTCTGGCGGTCGAACACAGTCCGGAGAAGAAGCGCGGGCTGTTCGGCAGCATCCCGCAGATCGGACTGGCTCTCGGCTTGGCTTTGGGCACAGGAATGTTCGCACTACTTCAAACGGTCTTCGACGACGAACAGTTTCTCCGTTTCGGCTGGCGCATAGCCTTTGTTCTGAGCTTGGTACTCGTGATCGTGGGGTTGGTGGTCCGTTTGAAGGTCGACGAGACGCCGGCATTTCAGGCCGTTCGCGACCTCGAACAGCGCTCATCCGCCCCGCTCAGGGAAGTCTTTCAAGGAAGAGTCGCGCGAAACACCGTACTGGGCATGCTGTCTCGCTGGGGCGAGGGCGCCGCGTTCAACACCTGGGGCGTCTTTGCAATCACGTATGCAACCAAGACTCTGCATTTCGAAAAGGTTCCGGTACTTCTTGTGGTCACCGTGGCCGCAGTAGTGATGGCGATCTTGCTGCCGTTTTCCGGTTCACTCGCTGATCGGTTCGGCCCGCAACGGGTCTACATCGTGGGCATCGCCGCGTACGGCCTCGCGATCTTCCCCGCCTTCGCACTGTTCGGTACCGAGAATCTCCTGCTCTTCGGAGTCGCGATGGTCGTGGTCTTCGGAGTGATTCATGCCTTGTTCTACGGCGCCCAGGGAACGCTGTATGCGAGCCTCTACCCCACAGAAATCCGGTACACCGGGTTGTCGGTCGTCTACCAGTTCTCTGGTATCTACGCCTCCGGCGTCACACCTCTGATCCTTACTGCACTGATCGGCGCCACCGGCGGTTCACCGTGGCTGGCCTGTGGATATCTGGTGGCTACCTCGGCGATCAGCGTCGTCGCCACTGCGGCGATCAGGAAGCGTGATCTGCATCTGTAGCGATCACATCTGAATATTCACCTCTCTTGCACATTTACTAGATATGCATAGAAATACCTGCGAAGAAGAACAGATCGAGATACGCCTGCGCATCGGATACATCGGTGTATCGTTTGGGGTCCCACCCTGACGGAGGCGCCGATGACGACTGGAACGGACAACTCTCCGGCCAAGCGTGTCACCAAACGCCGTGGTCAGACCCGGCAGCGCCTGCTCGACGCGGCTGCAGATGTCTTCTCCGAATCCGGGTTCGGGCACGCCACGGTCGAGCAGATCTGCGAACGCGCCGGATACTCCCGAGGCGCGTTCTACTCCAACTTCGATTCACTCGACGAATTGTTCTTCGCGATGTGGGAGCAGCGATCTGCATCAATGCTCGCCGATCTACGGCTGGCGACGGAGTCGATCACCGCCGGCAACACCGTCGACATCCATGCCGCTGTCGCCCGGATCGTGGCGGTGGTTCCGGTCGACCCCCAGTGGTACCGGATCAACGCGGAATTCACAGCCCACGCGCTCCGTAACCCGGCACTTCGCAAAGCCCTTGCCGACCGTGAAGACGCGATCCTTCGCACCCTGTTGCCCATCGTGGAGTCCGCACTCAGCGATGTCGGGCGAACAATCGTCGGCGACCCGACGGCGTTGGGACGGGCATTGGTTGCAGTGCACGACGGCACCAGCGTGCAGTGCCTCGTCGATACCGACACCAACGCCGCCTTTGCACTGCGCCGCGATATCTTCACTCGAATTCTGCTGTCCTACAGCGAAATAATCCAGAACAACCAATCGGAAGAGGAGTTGTCGTGAGCGAACAAGCTGACGTCATCGTTGTCGGGGCAGGGCTGGCGGGACTGGTCGCCACCTACGAACTGACGCGCGCGGGCCGCAAAGTCCTTGTCGTGGAACAGGAGAACGCTGCCAACCTCGGCGCGCAGGCATTTTGGTCTCTCGGCGGACTCTTCCTCGTGAACAGCCCCGAACAACGCCGACTCGGCATCAAGGACTCCCTCGAGTTGGCGATGCAGGACTGGATGGGCACAGCGGGATTCGACCGCGACCGCGAAGATCACTGGCCGCGTCAGTGGGCCAAGGCGTACGTCGAGTTCGCGGCCGGCGACAAGCGTCAGTACCTGCACGATCTGGGGCTTCGCCTGATGCCGAATGTCGGCTGGGCCGAACGCGGCCGCGGAATGGCTCTTGGACACGGCAATTCGGTGCCGCGCTTCCACCTCACCTGGGGAACCGGCCCCGGCGTGGTCGATGTCTTTCTGACCAAGGTGATTGCGGCCCAGAAGCGCGGACTGGTCACGTTCAAGCACCGCCACCAGGTGGATCAGTTGGTGGTCACCGACGGCGCGGTCACCGGTGTACGAGGAACCGTCCTCGAACCTTCCAGTGATCTGCGCGGCGTGAAGAGCTCACGCACTCCCGTCGGCGAGTTCGAGTTCGCCGCACAGGCCGTCGTGGTCACCTCCGGTGGAATCGGCGGCAACTACGAACTGGTGAAGAAGAACTGGCCCGAGCGACTCGGCAAGGCACCCAAGCACATGCTGACGGGAGTACCGGCGCACGTCGACGGGCGCATGCTTGAAATCACCGAATCCGCGGGCGGAAACATCGTGAACCGCGACCGCATGTGGCACTACACCGAAGGCATCCAGAACTGGAATCCCATCTGGCCGAACCACGGAATCCGAATCATTCCCGGACCGTCCTCGATGTGGTTCGACGCCACCGGCAAGCGTCTGCCGGTCCCCAACTTCCCGGGCTTCGACACGATGGGAACCTTCAAGTACATCCTGGACAGCGGCCACGAGTACACGTGGTTCATCCTCGACCAGAAGATCATCGAGAAGGAGTTCGCACTCTCGGGATCGGAACAGAACCCGGACTTCACCAACCGCGACTTCAAGCTCCTCCTCGAACGAATCAAGAAGGGCGCGCCGGGACCGGTCGAGGCGTTCAAGCAGAAGGGCGCCGACTTCGTTGTGCGCAACAACCTTCGTGATCTGGTCGACGGCATGAACGCCCTCACTGACGAACCGCTCCTCGACTACGAGGACATCGAGCGCGAGATGATCGCCCGCGACCGCGAAGTCGACAACAAGTACAGCAAAGACTTCCAGGTCACCGCCATCCACGGTGCCCGTAATCTGTTGGCAGACAAGATCGTGCGCGTCGTTGCACCGCACAAGATCCTGGACCCCAAGAACGGCCCACTGATCGCGGTCCGGTTGCACCTGCTCACACGCAAGACTCTCGGCGGCTTGGAAACCAACCTGGATTCGCAGGTCATCAAGGCCGACGGCAGTGTCTTCGACGGCCTGTACGCAGCCGGTGAAGTCGCGGGCTTCGGCGGCGGCGGAGTCCACGGTTACAGCGCACTCGAGGGGACCTTCCTCGGCGGCTGCATCTTCTCGGGCCGCGCAGCCGGACGAGCATTGGCGCGCGACCTGTAGCCCCGAAATCAGGCGAGCGAATGCGTGACCAGAATGTGGTGGGCACGCATTCGCCGCGCCTCGTGCACGGATTGATGGTGGTGATGGTGCGTCGGCCCGCGCGCGTGGCGGACCAGATCGTGAACAGTTCGGATGACGGTCGGCATTGCGACCCTCCCTCAGGAGATGGCGACTGCTGTTGTCGGTGAAATCACTGTCTGGACACCGCCACTCGCGCCACCTCCTCCGGATCGATCAGGTGGGTATGGTCGTCGTCACCGACATCGATCTGCACGACGTCGATACGGCAGTTGAATGTGGTTGCGCCACTGTAATCAACACTGACAGGCATGCCGTAGTCGTCACCGATATCGGTGGTCTCGTCCGCGGAGAACACCATCGGTTGAGTCTGCTCGACGCGACCCGAGCCCACTTCGCGACCGTCGTGATAGATCGTGACCCCGCCACCTCTCGCGAGACCACCTCCGTCGTAGGCGAACTCAGCCCTGATCTGGTGGGATCCTGCCGGAATGTCTTCGTCAGAGCCGATGACGAACTCGGTCATGCCCAGTAAGTTGTAGACGAATTTGGCGCGACCTTCCCGCGCGTAGAGTGCCCAGCCCCCGAACCTGCCTCCCTGCGCGATCATCACACCGTTTGCTGTGATGCCATCCGCGACGTCGACAGCTGCTGTCACACTGAACGATCGGTTCTTGATGCTCAGCACGCTGTGCTCGCTCAGTCGCTTCATTCCGGGAAACAGAACCTGTCTGTTCCCCGACACCAACTGCGGGCGCCCCGCGATGTGAGGGTTGAACCTCTCGAATCTTCGGTCGTCGATGGGGAGCACGTTGTACTTGACCGCTTCGATCAACCACAAACGTTGCAGTGCAGCGAGTTTCTCCGGCATCTGGGCCGCCAAATCTTTGGACTGCGTCCAATCCTGTGACCCGTCGTAGAGTTCCCAGACGTCGTCGTCGAGAGCGGGGAGTACCTCCGCGAACAGCCACGGAGTGCTGTGCCTGGTGACCGCACTCCAACCCTTGTAATAGATACCGCGATTGCCGGCCATCTCGAAGTACTGCAGATCGTGGCGTTCCGGGGCTTCGGCGTCGTCGAAGGTGTAGACCATGCTGGTCCCCTCGACGGGCGATTGCTGGACGCCGTTGACAAAAGTCGGTTCCGGTAGTTTCGCGGCTTCGAGGATCGTCGGTGCAACGTCGATGACGTGGGTGAACTGCGACCGCGTCTCCCCCTTGGTCCGAATCCCTGCAGGCCAGTGCACGATCGTCCCGTTACGGGTGCCACCCCAGTGTGACGCAACCTGTTTCGTCCACTGATACGGCGTACACATTGCCCACGCCCACCCCACGGAATAGTGGTTGTACGCGTCCTTGGTGCCGAACTTGTCTTTCACTTCCGCCATGAACTCCGGCGTCTCGATGGCGGCGAGTCCGTTGAAGTTGGCCATCTCGTTGAAGGCCCCGTTGATAGTCCCCTCTGCGGATGCTCCGTTGTCGCCGATGATGTAGTACACGAGGGTGTTGTCGAGAGCCCCGAATTCTTCGATCGCATCGACAAGCCGGCCGACATGAAAGTCGGTGTGTTCGAGAAATCCTGCATAGACTTCCATTTGGCGTTCGAGGACAGGCTTCAATTCCTCACTCATGTCCTCCCACGCCGGAATGGCCTCAGGGCGCGGGGTGAGAACCGCATCCGCGGGAACGACTCCCCGCTGCTTCTGCTGCTCGAGAATCGACTCGCGTTGAGCATCCCAACCTCCTGCGAACCGCCCCTCGTACTTGTCGGCCCACTCCTTCGGAACATGGTGCGGCGCATGGGTAGCGCCGGGAGCGAAATAGACGAAGAACGGCTTGTCCGGAGCCAAGGACTTCTGCATGCGAACCCAGTCGATCGCGTGATCGGCAAGGTCTTCGGTGAGGTGATAACCCTCCTCCGGTGTCTTGTCCGGCTCGACAGGCGCGACGCCCTCGTACAGAGCCGGGTAATACTGGTTGTTCTCCCCGCCGATGAATCCGTAGAAGTGCTCGAACCCGCCTTCTCCCGTCGGCCACGATGTGAACGGTCCCACCGGGGATGTTTGCCACGGCGGAACCTCGTGACACTTGCCGAACTGCGCCGTCGAGTATCCGTTGAGTTTCAACGTCATCGGCAGTGCGGCTTTGGTATTCGGCCGCAGGCCGGAAAGACCAGGAGCCGAGGTAGCGGTTTCGGTGATCGATCCCATGCCGACCGAATGATGGTTGCGCCCGCTCAGAAGAGCGGCGCGGGTCGGAGCACACAGTGCCGTCGTGTGAAACCGCGTGTACGTGAGCCCATTACTTTGCAATCGCTCAGCAGTCGGTGTGTCCGCTGGTCCTCCGAAGGCACTGCTCGCGCCATATCCCACGTCGTCCAACAGGACCACCAGAACATTGGGTGCGCCGGCCGGCGGTAGTAGCGGAGTGATCGGCGGAAACTCGGTGTCCGGATCCTTCGCGTCGTACGTCACCAGACCAAGATGTTGTCGATCCGGAATCGGTAGTACGGCGCGGCTCTGGTCTGTCGGATCCGTCATGACGTCTCGCCTTCTGTCTCTCACATGGCTCTTTCAAGCGTTTCAGGATCACGACGACGTCGACATCATCCGTTTCGGGTGAAGGCGCACCATTGCCGCAGCGTGGAGGCTTGAAGTGTGGATCAGCCCGGACGTTTCGCTCCCACCCCGATCGGGCATGCCTTCCTCGTCCCCCGGCGCCGTGTACGTGCAGGCCTGACCCAGATCCTGTGCGTCGTCGTGGGACTGGCTGCCGGACTGGGGATGCCGTATGTCCGGAGCGGCCCGATGATTCCCGCCCGTCAGGTCAGCGAGATGCTCGTTGCCCTCGGACTGGGGTTACTGGGTGTAGTGGCAGTGATCTTCTCGCTGCTGTTCCTCGTCGTCCAGTGGGCCGCGACCACCTTCACTCCTCGCTTGTTGTTGTTCCGCGACGACCCCATCGTGTGGCGGACGTTTGCCTTCGCGATAGGCCAGTCGGTTTTCGACATCACGGCGGCGCTCGCCATCAGCAACGAAACGGACGTGTCGGTGATCGTGCCCAGCCTCGCAGTGCTGGCGCTCTTGGCGACGCTGACGCTGATCAGGCTGCTCCAGCTGCGCGCATTCTCGGCCATCCAGTTGGCTCCTGTACTGACCACGATCTCGAGTCGTGGCCGAGCAGTCTTCGCCGCCGTGTACCCCACCACTGATCTGGAGTTGCTTCCTCTACCAACACTTCCGGTGATCACGACAATCGAGTGGCATCGACCGCCGGCCGTTCTGCAGCAGATCCTCGTCGAAGATCTGCTGCAGAACGCTCGGAACTGCCGATCCATGGTGGTCCTCCGAGTGTCGCCGGGTAGCACGCTGCGAGACGGATTGCCGCTCGCCGACGTCTACGGCGGACCCATGCCCGCCAACACGATCCTTGACGCCTTGGTCAGTGGGAGTGAGCGGACCTTCACCCAGGACCCCCTACTCGCGATTCGGTTGTTGGCTGACATCGCGCTCAGAGCGCTCTCACCCGCTATCAACGATCCTGCGACGGCCGTGCAGGCTCTGGACGAGATCGAGGACCTCCTCTCTCTGGTGGCCTCCGTACGCGCAGATTCGATCCGGGCCGTCGACGAGCGTGGTGATCTGCGTGTGGTGATTCCACTGCCCGACTTCACGAGCTTCGTCAGAACCGGACTGGACGACGTCATAGCCTCGGCATCGAACTCGCCACTCGTTCTGGGCCGACTTCGCGACCTACTTTCGCACGTCGCCGCCCAATCGGAGTCTCGGAACCGCGATATTCTCGCCAAACGCGCTCGCTGGATTGATCAGCTGTCACAAGGCTTCCCGCGACTCGAACCCCCGTTGTGAACCCGTACAGATTTGCGGGCCATCGCGTCAAAGCATCGTCAAGATCAGTCTCAGAGCTACGGGAAATGACGATACTGACTCGGTGAGACATGCAGTGATACTCGGACACCGTGGAGTCATATCGTCGACGACCCGCCCGGCCCGTGGGCCAGAGAATCAGAAGCTCTCCGTCGCAACCGGACTGGCAGGGCTTTCGCTCGACGCGATGGCCTCGGTGTCGTACGGGCCAGAAGCCATCGTGTTGGTGTTGGCCCTCGCCGGCGGCGCAGGGATCGGGTTCACCGTGCCGGTGACAATCGCCATCGCAGTGCTGCTTGTGGTCCTGGTGGCGTCGTACCGCCAAGTGATCGCCGCATTTCCCGAAGGCGGTGGCGCCTACGCCGTCGCAAAGAAGCATCTGAGCCCGCGGGCAAGTTTGACCGCCGCCGCGTCGTTGATCGTCGACTACACCCTCAACGTCGCGGTATCGATCGCAGCCGGTGTCGCGGCTCTGACCTCCGCCTTCCCCGCACTTCTCCCCCACACGGTCTGGATCGCACTGGCGATACTCGGCGGCATCACGGCACTGAATCTGCGGGGTATCGCAGATTCCGCGCGGGTATTCATGTTGCCCACCGTGATCTTTGTCGTCAGCATCTTCACGGTGATCGGTGCCGGACTGCTTCGGGAAAACCCTGCTGCCGCAACGGCTCCCTTTATCGTCGACAATGCACACACGATCGGCATTCTCCTTCTGCTCAAGGCATTTTCGAGTGGTTGCGCCGCATTGACCGGAGTCGAAGCCATCGCCAATGCCGTACCCAGTTTCAAGAAGCCTCGCGTGCGTAGCGCTCAGCGCGCCGAAGTAGCTCTGGGAATCCTTTTGGGCACCATGTTGATCGGCCTTGCCGTGTTGATCGAGAAGTTCTCACTGGCCCCAGTCCCTGGAACAACGGTCCTGTCGCAACTCACTTCCGCTGCCCTCGGAAATGGTCCGGGCTACTACGTCGTCCAATTCTCCACCGTGATTCTGTTGGCGTTGGCCGCGAATACCTCGTACGGCGGACTCCCCAATCTGATGCGAATCCTCGCCGACGACAACGTGCTCCCGCACCGCTTCAGCCGGAAGTCGACGCGCGACGTCTTCACGTACGGCGTCTTGTCGCTCGGTGGCGTCGGTGCTCTCCTGCTCATCGGATCCCGCGGAAACATGAACACCTTGGTGCCGCTGTTCGCCATCGGTGTGTTCATCGGATTCACGCTCGCGCAGTTCGGCATGGTGCGCCACTGGCTCGCCGAACAGACGCCGGGCTGGAAGTGGCGCCTAGCGCTCAACGGTTTCGGGGCTGCGTTGACTTCGATCGCAGCAGTGGTGACAACCGCCATGAAGTTCACCGAGGGCGCCTGGTTGATCGCTCTCGCGCTCCCTGCGCTCGTCCTCGGCATGGAACGCATCCGCGGTGCGTACACACATATCGGTACTCGGTTAACCGTTCAGGGTGAGAACGATTCTCTGTCTATCGGATACAAACCAGCGGTCCTAGTACCCGTGTCCGAAATTACGTCGCTCTCCACCCGCGCGATGGCCGCGGCAACGGCGATGTCGTCACAGCCCATCGCAATTCGAGTCTGCCTGGCCCACGAATCGACGACGGACTTCACACGCCGATGGCAAGCCCGACACCCGAATTCGCGTTTGATCGTCATCGAGGACACCGAGAATTCCGTGGGGAATACCCTCGCTCGATACATCCGCACACACTTCCCCCACCGAGAGACCTTTGTTGTCGTCGCCACCATCGACCCGGCCACCAGATGGCACCGATTCCTCCCGAGCCAACGGACCGATGAGATCGCTCATGCACTGCGCAAACACACCGAGGCCGTGGTGTGCCAGATTCCGGTTCGGATCGATCCGACTCACCGCGATCCCGCCCTACGCGCATGAGCCGACACTCAGAGTGAGGTCCCGAACAACACGCCAAGCGGCAGACCGACCACAACGCCGGTGGTCAGCACCGCGACCCACGAGGGCCGACGCCGAAGTAGGCACAGTGGTCGCTGGTGAGGTCATTGAGATCACGGCAAAACACCAAAGCCGGCAAGCCCTACACCTGCAAGGGCAAGCTCAAATTCGGAGTTATGGAGAAAACCGGCAGGGTACACCGGCGGTGGGCTCAGACACCCGGCATTCGAGGATATTCGTAACCACCAGACCGCCGACGAAGTCGACCTCCCGGCCCCTCCCGGCCCTCGCTGGGTGGTTTAGGGCGTCCTTGGCCCACGGCGGAGCAGTAGTGGGCACTACGTGTTCACCGTGAAGAACAATCAACAAGCTCTCCGAAATGTGTTGAAGGCGTTGCCCTGGAACGAAATTCCCGTCTCGTCTTCGATCGGCGGGCGTGATCACGGGCGGCGGGAACGGTGCACGATCAAGGCCACCGAAGTCGCCGGCGACCTCGGCTTCCCGCGTGCGGTGCAGGTGTTACAGGTCCGTCGCACCGTCATCCGCGGCGGCCGGCGAAGCCTGGAGGTGGTCTACCTGGTCACCTCGATGCCGATGGTGTCGGCCGCTCCGCTGCAGGTCGCGGCCTGGGTTCGGGGTCATTCGGCAATCGAGAACCGACTGCACTGGGTTCGGGATGTCACGTTCGACGAGGACCAATCCGGTCCACACCGGCACCGGTCCGCAGTTGATGGCCATGATCCGCAACACCATCGTCAGCGTCCCCCGCTTGGCCGGCCACGACAACATCGCTGCCGCGCTACGGCATCACAGCCGCAACCCGCACCGGCCGGTAGACCTGCTTCATGCAGCTTGACGTGCGGCTATGCACGTTGTCTGGGCCCTGGTCCCTGGGCATCAGGCCGAGTTACACCCGTCTCTACCGAAAGCGTCGGACGGCTGGGATAGGTTTTCAGCCATGGCGAAGCATCCGCGAATTCGGCAACAGAACATCGCAGTCTTTGGTGAGTCAGGGTCGGGCAAGACCGTGTTGGTGTCATCGTTCTACGGCCCCACCCAGGCGGGCTCCCACAAGAACGACCTCTGGGATCTCGTCGCTGACAAGGCCGGGCAGGGAAATCGCCTGTACAAGAACTATCTCGGCATGCGAGACAGCGCACAGACACCCATGCAAACCCATTTTGCAAACACCACATACGACTTCTCAGTCAAGCTCAAGGCGGGGGAAGGCGATGAGGAAGAGAAGCGTCCATTCGACGAGTTGCGTCTGGCATGGCACGACTACCCAGGTGAGTGGTTCGAGGACGATCCCAGCAGCGAGGAAGAGTGCCAGCGCCGGATCGACACCTTCAGGACCCTTCTCCGTTCGGATGTTGCCCTCCTCCTCGTGGACGGGCAGAAACTCCTTGACCACCGCGGCGAGGAAGAGCGATACCTCAAGTCCCTCTTTCACAACTTCCGCCAGACCTTGGTCCGGCTCAAGGGCCCTCTCCTTAGCGATGACGGGCCGCTGATCGAGTTCCCCCGAATCTGGATCCTGTCGCTGTCCAAGGCCGATCTGTTACCCGACTGGGACGTGAATACGTTCCGTGATCTCGTCATCCTGAAGGCTGCTGACGATATCGAGCAGCTTCGCTCGACAATCGCGGGCATGATCGTCACGCCGGACGCGCTATCCATCGGCGAAGATTTCATGCTCCTCTCCTCTGCCAAGTTCGAACTCAAGGCGGACAGCGCAGAGCCGGTCGAGATCGACCTGAAACAGCGCATCGGCCTTGACCTGGTGCTCCCCATCGCGTCACTTCTGCCGCTGGAGCGCCGTGTCCTGTGGGAGGAGAGGATGAAGCTCCCGTGGAAGGTGGCTGACACGCTCGCTGACGGGGCGGACGTGATCGCAGCAGCCATGGCTGGTGTCAAGTTCACAGGATTCGAGAAGCTCCTGCGAATGGTCACCAAGAACGATGCGCAGGCCGCGTTCGTGGCCAAAGGTCTCCCTGCAGCATTCGCTGCTGCGATCAAGATCGTCGGCCCGAAACTCAAGGAGATGAACGAGGACGCGCGCGCGAAGCATCTGTACCTGCGGGCCATGCTCACGCAGTTCAAGATTGACCTCGACCAAGCGGTGACCGAGAACGTGCTCAGGAAGCAGAAGTGACTGTGAGTGGAGTGTCTCGGTCACACCTCATCTGGGCGACTCGGGGCCGGAGCTGGGGTTTTCGATTCTTGCTCGATGCAGGCCTGGGCGATCCGCTTCCAGAATACGAGCGTGCATTCGCCGAACTCGCGGACGAACCCGCGGCGTGGCGCCGAAACGGACAAGTGGTCGCAGTGCGATTCCCGGACCCGGAGGGGCGACGAGACGCAGCGGGACGAGTCATCCCCCACGAGTTCGTGGTCTTTGGTGACGGGGCTGACGTCGTGAACTCCGTGTACGACGGAGAACAGCACCTGTGGCCGCTGGTCGAACAATCCTTCGAACATGTGTGGGACGCCGATACGACGCCGTCCGTCGCCGAACTGCGCTACGAATGAGCCGCCTCAGCTGACATGTGGAAAATCTGTCAAGCGGGCATGGCCATTCGCCGCCGGGGAGCTACCCCGGTGGCGCCTCGTAACTTTCCTCGGCGAGTGCGTCGAGTATCCCGGTGTCGAGCACTCGGGCATGGATGGGGCTGCGGGCACGACTCGTTCCTGGTTGTGACGGTTGTGTAGGAACTTGAATGATCACCGAGACGGCCGTGCCCGCCCGATCGACGTGTCTTATCGGGGTTGCTATCTCGCCCTGAAGTCCCAGTCCAGCGGGTATCACTCATGACTTTGCCGGGGCCCTGGTCCGTTTGTGCGTAGTTCGCCCTGTTGTGTGTTAAAGGCATTGAGGTGCGGTCCCACTCAGCCCTCGCTCGGTCGAGCTGGTCGGTGCCGTCGTCTATCGGCAGCGACGGTGTATCGGAGCGAGGTCTTGATTCCGGTTCGGATCGATCCGGCTCACCGCGATCCCGCCCTACGCGCGTAAGCCGACGCTCAGAGCGAAGTCCCGAACAACATGCCGAGCAGATACGTCGCGCCGGCAGCGCCGTAGCCGATCGCAAGTTGGCGTAGCGCCCGCTTGAATGGCGGCCCGCCCGAGAGCAACCCGACCACAACGCCCGTCGTCAGCAACGCGATCCCCACGAGAACAGATGCGACGATCAGAGCCGTCATGCCTTCCAGGCCGAACAGATACGGCAGCACCGGAATGATTGCGCCCGAGGCGAAGAAGCAGAAACTTGCCGCCGCTGCGCCCAACCCGGTTCCGACGGCTTCATGGTCGTCGACAACGTCCGCGGCGCCGAAGGTGCTGTTCGCGAGGACCTCGGCGGCGCGCTGGTCCGCTTCCTCGGCGGACATACCGCGGGCCCGGTAGACCAGGGCCAATTCGTTCGCGTCGACGTCAAGCAGGCCGACAGCTTCGCTGGCAGCCGGACCAGGATTGGACGCTTCCAACAACTCTCGCTGCGAGCGGACTGAAACGTACTCGCCGGCGCCCATCGACAGGGCGCCGGCCAGAAGCCCGGCCATGCCGGTGATCAGAACGATCTGATTGGAGACGCCGCTACCGCTGATGCCGAGCACGAGAGCGAGGTTGCTGACGAGGCCGTCGTTGGCTCCGAAGACGGCGGCACGAAACGTCCCCGAAAGTCTGTTCCGACCCCGAGTGGCCAAGGCCCGCACCACTTCTTCGTGGATCTTCTCGTCCGCGCCCATCGATGCAGTCGCGTCGGCGTCGTTGGGATACGGGGATCGCGTCTCCGCGCGCTGCGCAAGAGCGAGCACGAAGACGGAACCGAAGCGCCTGGCCAGAAAGCCCAGTATCCGAGTGCGGATATCGCCGCGAAGTGGTTTGCCGACGTGATCGCCGAGTAGCGCTCGCCAGTGCGCCTCGTGTCGCCCCTCCGCGTCGGCCAGTGCGAGAAGGATTTCGCGCTCCTCGCCGCTGCGCCTACTCGCGAGGTCTCGGTAGACGGCGGCCTCGGCTTGTTCGTCGGCGAGGTATCGTCTCCAGCGCTTGACATCTCGCGGGTCTGGATCGGGTCGTGCGGCCGGAACTGTGGACATCGTGTTCCCCTTTCCGGTGAGGCGGTCACGCTTCGAGTACGCGGTCCATCCACGTCGTCAGATCGTTGATGACGTCGTCGCGGTTGGTCTCGTTGAAGATCTCGTGTCTGGCACCCGGATAGGTGTAGTAGGTGACGTCTTCGATCCCCGCCGAGTTGTACCGTTCGACTGCGACGTCGGTACGGCTCAGTGCGGCGTTGAGAGGATCCGAGGTGCCGACGAAGACCAGGATCGGAAGGTCTTGTCGCACGCCCTCGACGTCGACGAACCTCGGTCCCGCTGCGATAAGTCCACCCATGCCGGCGTCGTCCAGGCTGAAACCGCACAGCGGATCGTTGATGTACAAATCCACCTGCGCTTCGTCACGGCTGAGCCAGTCGTGCGGAGTACGGGCCGGTTCGAATTCCGCATTGAACTGGGCGAGGACGTCCGGGCCGTCGTTGACGAGGCTCTCGATCAGTTGATCGACCGCGGTGGTCCCCGACAGTGCGACGGCGTCGATCAGGTGCGAATGATCGAGGATGTACTGCTGCGAAGCGAACGAACCGAGGCTGTGGCTGAGCAGTACGACGGGCAGGCCGGGGTGTTTGTCGCGGATGATGCCCGTGAGGGTCACCATGTCTGCCACCAAGCGGTTCCAGCCGTCGTCGCCGATGTTGCCTGGGCCGGCGTGCATGCTCTCACCGTGGCCGCGGTGGTCCGCCGCGTAGACGTGGAAACCGCGAGCATTCAGGGCTTCGGCAACGTGTGCGTAGCGTTTTGCGTGCTCACCCATACCGTGCGCGAGTTGAACAACCCCTCGAGGTTCCTGCTCGGTGGGCCATTCGTGGACATGAATGACCACTCCGTCGTCGCTGGTGAAGGTGAACATGCGCTACTCCCGGTGGTCGCGATCCGGACAGGTCATTTCTCATGCTAGATCCGCAGCGGCAATCCATCCGGGAAGTAGGTCCTGATCACCGGCGAGCCTGATTCGTTTCTGCACATCCGGCCTCGGATTCGGATATACCGGACACGGATGTTCGGAAACAGTTGTCGACCAGCCTGAGGAGTACAGAGCGATGAATTCGAACCGCATGCGCAACGTCGGCTTGTTGGCGGCTCCACTTGCTGCTCTCGCCCTTCTCAGCGGTTGCGGCTCGGATGAAACGGGAACGGCCGAGAGTTCACCGGCACCCGCCTCAACAACGACCGCCTCTGCGCCGACGACCCAGACCGGCACCGCTTCACCTTCGACGACCCATACCGACCACACCCAAACGACAACCTCGACGGCACCCAATCCCGAGGGTTGCACGATCGGGGAACTGAACGTCACCCTCGGCGAGTCGAGTGGCGCCGCCGGTTCTGTGGAGCTTCCGGTGGTCTTCACCAACACGGGCGGCCGCACGTGCACACTCGACGGTTTCCCCGGCGTCTCGTATGTCACGGGAGCGTCCGGAAGCGAAGTGGGTGCTGCAGCCGGCCGCTCCGGATCCGGTTCACTCGTCTCCCTTGCCCCTGGCTCTGCCGCAACGTCTTTGGTGCGAGCTACGAACGTCGAGAACTACCCGGCAGATCAGTGCGGCGTGACCGACGTTGCGGGACTGAGGGTTTACCCGCCCAACAGCTACGACTCGGTCTTCCTTGCCTATCCCACAAAGGGTTGCTCGATGACCGGCGCGAACATCAATCAGCTGACGGTCGCGCCGGTCGCCCGCTGAGTCACGGCTTGAGGCGTCGTAGACCCCAGAGCGCCGGCAGGAGGAACAATCCCGAAAGGAACAGGACGAGTGCAGCTTCCGTGAATTGGAATCGTCTGACCTGGTCGACCGAGTGGTACCAGGTTTCGTAGTGGTCCACTCCCTGCGCGAGCACACACGCACGATATTCGGCGTCGAGTTGGGCCAAGAAGGCTTTCTGGCGAACATAGAAATCCACGTCACTCTCGTCGGATCGCTGATCGTATTCATTGCCGGCTGTATCGGTAGTGCACGCCTGATAGTCGATCTCGACCGGCTTCCCGTTGGCATCGGTGTATCCACTCCGCATCACCCACGCCATCGAGGAGTCCATGACGTAAGTTGCGTAGAAGGTGTCGTGGTCGATACCTTGCGTCAGCACAGTCGGCTCGGCATAGTGCGGCCGTGCCAGATTCTGAAATCCCACCATCAAACCTGCGACGGCGACCAAGGTGACGGCCACCGCGGCGATGGGTGATCGCACCAGCAGTGATACCGCAGCTCCGGCGACCAACGCCATGAAAGTGTATGCACCCAAGACGATTCCGCTGGAATTGAACAGAGGGAAGAGCATCGAACTCATTCCGTACGACTGAACGGGTCCGACGTTGACCACATAACTCCAACTCTCGAATCCAACCCGAGCGGCTTCGAGAATGAAACCGAGGATCGCGGCTGCGGCAGTGAGCGGAAGAAAGACAACAACGACTCGCATCCAGAACCATCGTGCTCGACTCACCGACTGCGTCAGACCGAGAACATGTGTTTGCTGATCGATGTCGCGGGAGAATACCGTCGCGCCCACCAGCGCCCCGAGTAGTACCGGTAAGGCGGCGGCGATCGTGTTCACGCCGGTAACGGCGGTATCCGCCCAGCAGTCCCATCCGACCCCGACACACCCGAAGTACGTTCCTCGGCCCTCTGTACCCAAGCTACTTCGAGTTCCGATCCCGCCGACTATCGCTGCCATAGCCAAAGCTGCGATGAATCCAAGCGACACAACGAGCGATGTCCGGTGGTGCCGCCACGTAACCCAGATCATGCCGCCACCATCGTTTCTGCGCTCAGGTGCCCGAGCACCACGTCGTCGAGAGTTGCGTCGTCGATCACCCAGCCGTCCCGAGGGCTCTGACGCACGCCCTCCACCACGTGAGAATTCGACCGCACCCCCTTCTCGGTATGAATGACCGCACCGGCGCCGACCACGTCCGAAGGATCGCCGTCCCCGATCAATACGTAATGGGCAGCGATCAATTCATCCAACGGACCGGACAATCTCGCGTTTCCGCCGCCCAGCAGAAGAAGTCGATCCGAGACGTCTGCCAATTCGGAAACGATGTGTGACGACAACAGAACTGTGGTGCCGTACTCGGCAACGTCTTCGAGCAGAGTGGTCGCCACAGACCGCCGCGCCACGGGATCGAGATCTGCCAGAGGCTCGTCGAGTAGAAGCAACTGCGGCCTGCGCCCGAGTGCCAAAGCCAGTGCAACCCTGGTTCGTTGACCTGGCGACAGGGCTTTCGCCTTCGCATCTAGAGCAATTCCAGCGCGCTCCACCAGATCCAGAGCGTACTTCGCATCCCACTCGTCGTTGGTATATGCGCCGAATCGAAGAAGTTCTGCAACAGTGAATTTGGGATACAGCGGCTTGTGCTGAGCGAGGTACGACAGGCCTGGACAGATGCCGTCCTGATCCGGCGTGCTGCCCAGGACGGAGATCGAACCATGGTCAGGCATCGTCAACCCGACCGCCAAGGACATCAGTGTGGACTTGCCCGCTCCGTTCACCCCGACCAGGGCAGTGATGCTTCCTGTTGCGACCTCGAAGGTGCAGGCGTCGAGCACCTTCTTCTTGCCGAAGCGCTTGTCCACGTCCTGCATCGTCAGTGCCAATTCTTGCGCAGTCATGATGTCTCCCCCTGCTTTCCGGACGGATCCGATTCGATGAACGTCTTCTCGAGCTCCAAACTCACCAACGCTTCGATGTCCGTGCGCTCAAGTCCGGCGGCCACGGCATCTGCCACCCAGCGGGCCAACTCGCGCCGTAGCGCAGAGCTTTCCGCCATACCGGGCTTGGCCAGGGACTTGACGACGAACGTGCCCAATCCGGGCCGCGGAGCAACAAGTCCGTCGCGCTCGAGTTCCTTGTAGGCCTTCAGGACTGTGTTCGGGTTGATCGCGAGCGCTCCCACGACGTCCTTGGCTGTGGGCAGCCGATCCCCGACTTGGAGATCACCGAGCCTGAGCGCCTGCTTCACCTGAAGGACCAATTGCACGTAAGTGGGAATGCCGGATCGGCGGTCGATACGGAAGTCGATCATCCGAACCCTTTCACTAGTTCATTAGTGGAATAGATATTTACCCTGCCTTGACCTCCCGGGTCAAGCCAGACGACCCCTGTAAAGTGCAGATGCCCCGGTTCACCGGGGTGCCACGCTGCTCGTGTGAAGTTCGGTGAAACCCCGGCACTGTCGACGCAACTGTGAATTCGCCCGTCACTACTCGAGGCGAACGAGTCAGGTCACCGGCCTCGTGGCGACACGATGGTTCTCGGACGAAGGACCGCTCGTGGCGCTTCGCCTCGCGGCCGCGCTGCTCGCGACCCTTCACCACTAGCGGAGGGGTGGCTGTGAGTACTCGGCCGACACGTAAATTCAGATCTGTACTCGCAGCACTGACGGTGAGCACCGCACTGCTTGCCGGTGCGTGCAGTAGCTCGACGTCCGATGCACCCGCAACCACAGCGGCCTCGGACGGCTCGTTCCCGGTGACTGTTGTTTCCGGTCCCACGGATTCCGGCACGGACATCACCATCGAGTCACGTCCGCAGTCGATCGTGTCACTCAGTCCCAGCGCCACCGAGACCCTGTGGGCCGTCGGCGCGGGCGATCAGGTGAAGGCCGTCGACAATCAGTCCGACTACCCGGCCGGTATCCCGGTCACCGATCTCTCGGGCTTTCAACCGAACGTCGAAGCCATCCTCGGCTACGCACCGGATCTGGTGATCGCATCGGATGACATGAACGATCTTGTCTCCGGACTGCAAAAGGCGAAGGTGCCGACACTCCTACTACCGGCAGCGACGAGCATCGACGACGTCTACGCCCAGATCGAGCGCGTCGCGAAGGCCACCGGCCACGAGGACAAGGGCACCGAAGTTGTCGACACCATGCGCTCGGACATCGACGCCGCTGTCGCCAGTGTTCCTGCGCGCCAACAGCCGCTGACGTACTTCCACGAACTCGACTCCTCGCTCTACACCGTCACGAGTTCGAGCTTCGTCGGGCAGATCTACTCGCTGTTCGGAATGAAGAGCATCGCCGACGCCGCGGGGCAGGGTGACTATCCGCAGTTGTCCGCCGAATTCGTGGTACAGGCCAATCCCGATCTCATCTTTCTCGCAGACTCCCAATGCTGCGGAGTGACAGCAGAATCCGTCGCCGCTCGACCCGGGTGGAGCGGCATGAAAGCGGTTACCGGCAACCAGATCCATGTGCTCGACGAAGACCTCTCCAGCCGCTGGGGACCTCGTGTCGCCGATCAGGTGAAGGCCGTCGCGGCCATCGTTGCCCAAGTTCCCGCGGCCTGAGCACTCGATGATCAAAGCCGGTATCTCCCAACATCGGACCGCCGTTCTGCTCGGCGCCGCGCTGATTCTGTGCGCTGCCTTGCTGATCGGTGTTCTGGTGGGGCCGGCCGGTTTGACGCCTGATCGGACCATTCTCGAACTTCTGGACGGAATACCCGGCATCCATATAGATTCCGGCCTCACCGCAACACAGCAGGCGATTCTCTGGCAGATCCGGCTTCCGCGAATAGTCCTGGGCGCGTTGGTCGGAGCAATGTTGGCCGTAGCCGGCGCCGCCTACCAGGGCGTGTTTCGAAATCCCTTGGCAGATCCGTATCTCCTCGGAGTTTCCAGCGGAGCCGGACTGGGCGCAACCCTCGCCATCGTTTCGGGTGGAGCGCTGGGCATGTTCGGAATTCCCATGGCCGCCTTCGTCGGTGGTGTGCTGGCAGTGTTCGCAACTTATTCGCTCGGCCGAAGCATTGGCGGGCCGCAGAACGCGGTAGTCATCATCCTCGCCGGTGTCGCAGTCGCAGCGTTCACGAATGCAGCGCAGACTTTTGTTCAGCAGCGGTTCGACGATTCACTGCGCGAGGTCTATTCCTGGCTACTCGGCGGACTGTCCACCGACGGTTGGTCGGAAGTTCTCGTTGTCCTGCCGTACGTTGCGCTGGCCTCAGCCGTCATCCTGGTACACCGGCGCGTACTCGACGTGATGGCCGTCGGTGACGTCGAAGCCGCCAGCCTCGGCGTCGACCCGGCCAGATCACGCCTGGTGCTGGTGCTCGCCGCAACTCTGGGAACGGCCGCGGTCGTGAGTGCAAGTGGACTCATCGGCTTTGTCGGAATCGTTGTTCCCCATGCGGTTCGACTGGTCGTCGGCCCGTCTCATCGGCTGCTTCTCCCCCTGTCACTCATGCTCGGAGCGGCGTTTCTCGTCCTCACCGACGTTGCCGCCCGCACGGTCATGGCACCGGCCGAACTCCCCATCGGAGTTGTGACCGCGATGATCGGCGCTCCGTTCTTCCTTCTGGTTCTGCGCCGCAGTCGAGTTTCCGCATGACCGACACCGCAGTGCGATGCCGCGACCTCCGAATCAGCCTCGGCGGCAAAGACGTCGTCGACGGCATCGATCTCGATGTGACACCCGGCGATTGGGTTGCCGTGGTCGGGCCGAACGGCGCCGGCAAGACGACCTTGATGCATGCCCTCGCTGGATTGATTCCGTTTACCGGTGAACTCACCGTCGGGGGACTCAACCCACGCAGTTCGAGCCGCAAGGCCATGTCCGCCGTCGTCGCGCTGATGCCTCAGCGCCCGGTGGTACCCGAGGGCGCGACGGTTGCCGAACTGGTTGCGCTCGGCCGTACACCGTATCTACGACGCTTCGGAACCGAAACCGCCACAGATCGTTCGGTGATCTCTTCGGTGATCGAGAGGCTCGACCTCACCGAGTTCGCAGATCGACGAGCCACCGAACTTTCCGGTGGCGAATTGCAGCGCGTGGTCCTGGCTCGGGCATTGGCTCAAGAACCGCAGGTACTGCTCCTGGACGAACCCACCAGTGCCCTCGACATCGGCCACCAGCAGCAGGTTCTCGACTTGGTGGAGGAACTGCGTGAAGCCGACAACATCACGGTCATCGCCGCGATGCACGATCTCACTCTCGCGGGTCAATACGGTCGACGAATTGTGCTGCTGGACAAGGGCAGCGTGGTTGCCGACGGTACACCCTCAGCGGTGCTGGAGGCAGACCTCCTCGGCCGCGTGTACGGCGCCCGGGTCGAAATCCTGGACCGGCCCAGCGGTCCCATCGTTGTTCCGATTCGGCAGGAAGGCACCCGCTGATGGAATTGGTGATGCTCGGCACCGGTGCTGCCGACGGTTGGCCGAACCCGTTCTGCACTTGCCCTTCCTGCCTGGCTGCCCTGTCGAGTGAAACCATTCGCGGGCACACTGCCGCCCTGGTGGACAACAGAATCCTGTTGGATTGTGGTCCGGAAGTACCGCGTGCCGCGTCGCGATTCGGTCGCACGCTGGCACACGTGGAACACATCCTGTTGACGCATTCTCATCCCGATCACCTCGGCCCGATGGCATTGCTGTTCCGGTCCTGGGCCTCGCGCACCGAACCACTACAGGTTCTCGGGCCACCGGACGCGCTCGATCTCTGC
Source organism: Rhodococcus sp. D-46 (assembly GCF_011290655.1). Taxonomy (NCBI): domain Bacteria; kingdom Bacillati; phylum Actinomycetota; class Actinomycetes; order Mycobacteriales; family Nocardiaceae; genus Rhodococcus; species Rhodococcus sp. D-46. Next base: position 447,072 of record NZ_JAANTF010000006.1, read on the forward strand.
CGAGACTGGGTAGGCCCCGCCGATCCGGTGACCTTCACGCCGCTCGAGACCGGCCAGTCGATCATGTTGGGCACCTATCGTGTTCGCGCACTCGAGGCCGCGCACGAAGTACCCACCCTTCTCTACGACATCACCGACGCATCCGGAACCCGAATTTTCTGGGCCACCGACACCGGGCCTCTGCCCGAATCCACTGTCGACGCCCTTGCCGACGCGCGTTTCGACGCCGTCTTTCTCGAAGAGACCTTCGGCTACAAAACTGACCACGGCACCGGGCACCATGATCTGCCGAGTTTCGCGGAGACGGTGAGCCGACTACGCAACTGCGACGCGATCACCGATCGAACCGACGTGGTCGCCGTACACCTCGGACACCACAACCCGGTCGAAAACGAACTCGCGGAAGCACTTCGCGTGTCCGGGGCGCGAGCGGTTCCAGATGGAGCTGTGCTCGAGATCGGGGTAGGACAGAGCCATCAAACTCTGGTCACCGGTGGCGCCCGCTCGGGCAAGTCCACTTACGCGGAGGGCCTGCTTGCCGGCTACCGGAACGTCACGTACATCGCCACCGGGGATCCGCAGGACGACGATCCCGACTGGATCGAACGAATTGCGTCGCATCGCGCGCGGAGGCCGCCGACGTGGACGACGGTAGAGACCTCCGAGGTCGCCGAAATTCTCGTGGCCGCAACAACACCGATCCTGATCGACTGCCTCGGCACGTGGCTGACCGCACGTCTGGACCGACATCAGGCGTGGGCGACAGAAGATCTCAGCGACGTCCACGCAGATATCGACCGGTTGGCCGACGCCTGGACCGCCTGTCCGGTTCCGATTGTCGCCGTCACGAACGAAGTGGGAAGCGGCGTCGTCCCGGACACGAAGTCCGGGAGACTGTTCCGCGATCTACTCGGTCTGGTGAACAGCCGCATCGCCAGTGAATCGGAGTCCGTGGTCCTGATGACCGCCGGGCTCCCCCTGAGCCTGCGCGTGTGACGTCAGAGCAATCCGGTGAGCTGACGCGCGCAATCGAGTAGGAAACCGACCAACTCTCGATCCTCGTCCGTCACTCGTCCGCTCGCTCCCTGAACACACAACCCGCCGGCCACCTGGTCTGCGTGATCTCGAACCGGTACTGCGACCGCGGATCGACCCAGGCGACATTCCTGGTTCTCGAATGCAAAACCCTGCAGGCGAACAGACCTCAACTGCTCATACAACGCATCGAAATCACCGAGGGTGAACTCCGTGACCCGGCGAAGTTCCAAACCCGAAAGCAGCCGCTCGTCGTGCGCCAACAGAACCTTCCCCAGCGCATTCGCGTGAAGGTTCTTGGCCAGTGCCGCTATTCCGATGATCTCGTGATCCGGATCCTTGTCGACGAACCTCAAGCGCCCACCAGCGAATGAGGCGACGTGCAATCCGAACCTCGTGTGTGTCCGCATGTCCTCGACGCGCTCGTGCAGCGTCGGCGCCGGACCACTCGACGACGCCGCATGCGAGAGCTCGGCAGTCCGACGCCCCAACGCGAACCCTGACAGGTCCGGCACCCGCACGAGAAAGCCTTCCGCCACCAGCAGATTCAGCATCCGGTACGCCGTGGCCGACGGAACGCCTGCAAAAGTGGCGATCTCCTTCGCGGTTGTTCCCGGTCCCAGATGAGCCACCGCCTCGAGCATCCCCAGCGCCTTCTGGACCGCACGCGGTTGTTGTCCACTGAAGTGGGTCTCGTCGCCGATCTGTTTGCCTGATCGTGGACCAGCGGTTGCACGGTCCGCGGTCACCGCCCATGCTCCGGCGAGTCACCCTCGGCGGTCCCACGATCCGGAACGAGTCGCCTTCGCCCGTCACCGTCGATCAGCAGAGTGCCCGCACCGGGCAACAGGTCCGCCGTCTCGACGCTGTCGAAAGCGCCCACCATCAGAAGGCTTTCCGGTCTGGCTCTTCGAAGCAATGAACTCCACACTGTCCCCGACACAGCAACAGCAAGAGCAGCGATCGGCAGTGCCCACATCCCGTGAACCGCACCGTCGAGAACGATGTAGACCAATAGACCGGCACCGGCGACGCTCACGGACACAGTGCATATCCGGGTCAGCGAAGTATGTTCCCCGATTCGGCGCAAGAACTTCCACGAAGCAAAGGCCACCAGCGTGTAAGCGCAGACCAACGCGGTCTCCACCACGCCGTCGAAGGATCCCGAATCGTCGCGAACCGTATCCGAATAGATGAATACGCCCGCCGCACTTACCGCGACGAACGCAAGTACCGCAACGTACGGGGTGCGGAACCGTCTGTGTACGCGAGCGAGCGGCGCAGGCAGTACCCGTTCGATCCCCATCGAGTACAACAACCGCGAACCCGCCTGCGCACAACCGAGAGTGGATGCGAACCAGGAACACGTCATTCCGATCTTGACTGCCAGAACCACTTCCGCGCTGGCTCCGGATGCCGTTCCTTCGAAGTACGCTCCGACGATCGTTGCGCCGTGGCCGGTCATCGCCGCCCAGGCCGCAAAAACGAAGAGGACCCCGCAGATGATCGGCGAAATGAGAACCGTGCGTGTGACGCTGATGAGTGGTCGTTTCGCTTCCGGGCCGAAGAAGGCCGAGCTTTCGAAGCCCGCCATGCTGAGCACCGTCAGCATCGCGAGAAACGGAACTGCACTCAGCGACGGATTCGGCAGGGCAACAGCAGTTGTCGTGTCACTGTGCGTCGCCAGCATGACCACGACGATGAGAATCAACGAGCACGCTTCGACGACCAGGATCGCTCGGGTGGCGAACCGGACGCCTCGCACTGCAATCCACGCGACGGCCAGGGCAATCGCCACCGTCGTGATCACCGTCGCGGCAGGCCCTCGCACGTCGGGGCCGACAATGGCGATGGTATCGAGCAGACTCGGAACTGCCTGCGAGAAAACCGAAACCGAGATTCCGAGATACCCGAGTACCAGTGCGGCACCCGCCGTCAGTGTCGCCCGGATACCGGAGCCTTGGAAGACGAAGCTGTACAACGATCCTGCTGCGGCCAGTCTCCGCGTGAACTGAGTGATGCAGAACGCAACGAGAAACACCGCCGAAGTTGTCGCAGCAATCGCAGCCAACCCGACGTAGCCGGGACTGTAGGTGATCATCCACAGGGCGATGAACACCATTCCCGTTGCCGGAGCGATCGTGGAAAGTGATTGCCCCAACAGGTCGATCGGGGTCAGACGTCCTCGTCCGAGACCACGGAGCGGGGAGAACACGGGCTCACTGTGTTGATCCGCATTCTGCGCTCGCGTGATCGCCGCACGCAGTGCCGCACTCACGGCCATGAGTCACCGTCCGTCGCGTCCAGGCCCGAACCTACGAGCGAATTGTCAGAATTCGGTCAAGTTAGTCCGCTTATGTTTCCGCGCAGTTTCCACGATGGCGCGCACAGAACTTTCAAGTGAGAATCCGACTCTGTTTCCCACCCAGCGTCATGCCGGATCAAGGGCGGCCGACGGTATCCGGCCCCTCCGGCAGCACCTTGACCTGCGAGTTCTCCAATTCTCACACGACAACTGCTCTCTCAGTTGCACATCGTCCAGGCGTAGCGCGGTCGACGCGGGTTCGCAGCATCGCCCGTACAGGATGTGTCCCACACACCACCGGCACTACCCGAGAGGAACGGAGGAAGCATGGACTTGGTCAGCGCCACCACTTCGGCGATCATCGGATTTGTTCTCCTGCTCGCCGGCATTCCCAAGCTGAACGACCACGACGGGGTCCTTCGTTCGGTGCGCGGATACAAAGTGTTGCCGGTGCGACTCGAAGTACCGATCGCTCGCATCCTTCCCGTCGCGGAAACCGTCGTAGGCATCCTCCTGGTTCTCGGCGTGGCCCATCGCCTGGCCGCCTTGGTTGCTGCCGTCATGTTCGCGTCGTTCTTCACGGGCCTCACGATCAACCTCCTGCGTGGGCGACGCGATCTGGACTGCGGATGTTTTGCATTCGGAGTCGGCGAGATTCCGCGTATCGGATGGTTCCACGCCGTTCGCGCCGGAACACTCGCGGTGATCGCTGTGGCACTGTCGGTCACCTCCGGACAGGGTGAGATCGGCGTCCAGGCCGTGGCGGCGACCTCCGGATTCCTCTTTGTCCTGGCTGTAGTTGCTCTCGCACAGATTCGTTCGGTGGTCCACCTCGGGCGACGCCCAGTCGACGACTATCTGTCGAGCGCCTCCATCCGCCTCCGAACCGCCGAAACCGCGTCCCGGTACGGCTCGTGAACTCACATCCCCACCACTGAAAACTCGAAGGCAGGACTACCACGATGACCACTTTCCTCCTTGTCGCGACAGTGATCCTGGTGATCGCCGTAGCCGTACTGTTCTTGATGGTTCTTGCTCTGGCTCGTGAAATCGGCCGCGTACAAGTACGTCTCGGACCTCTCGGTGCCCGGATGATGGATACCGGGCCCAAGGTCGAACAGGCCGGCCCGTCGTTTGCCGGTCTCATCGATCAGGAAGGACGGACCGTCGGAGTCGGTGGTCACCGCGACAAACCTCAACTCCTGCTGTTCACAGCACCGAGTTGCTCGACGTGCAAGAGCCTTCTTCCCGGCGTAAGGGCAATGGCCCGAGCCGAATCGGATCTCGACGTGATCATCATCTCCGACGGAACACCCGAAGAGCATCGCGAGTTCCTGGCCGGCAGCGGGATCGGTTCCGAGCTCAGTTACATCGACGCTCGAGACGTCGGTATCGCATACCAGGTGGGCACCACTCCGTACGGCGTGATTCTCGACGAGCACGGCAAGATCCGAGGAAAGGGCCTGTGCAATAACATGGCTCAGGTGGAAAGCCTCCTCAATGCGCTCGAATCCGGCACCCCCTCACTCCAGCACCTTCATGCCCAGGCGAAATCCGGCAGCGCGGCCTGATCTTCCTGCACAGTTCGATCCTCTTCACAAATCAGGAGAAAATCGTTGGACGACAATGAATTCCCGCAGCACAACATGACGGAGAATCGATATCCCGTCGACGAGGCGACAGTTCAGGCCCAGGCCGAATGGATGGCGGGCCAGGGCGGTTCGCTTACCAGCCGAACCGGACGTAAACTCTCCGAACGAGTTTCGCGGCGATCCATGATCAGTCGGATCGGCAAGTGGACCATGGGTGTGTCAGGAGTGGCACTGATCAGCACACTTCCCGTGACACGTAGTGCCTTCGCCCAAGAGCCCGAGGTTCCTGCGCCGGCACCTGGCCCCGAACCTCTTGTCCCTGTCTACGACGGTAAAGATCCGGCCGAGTGCGAGTACTGGCGCTGGTGCAACATGGACGGAACGTCCTGTGCCGCATGCAACGGCGGCGGTGTCACCACCTGTGCCCCCGGCAGCAAGCCCGGCGCAGAGTTCTGGGTCGGATGCTGCACCAACCCTGATACCGGCAAGACCTATCTGATCGCCTACTACGACTGCTGCGGTGCGCCTTCGTGTTCCAACGCATTCTGCGGCGAACCGGACATGCAGGCCGTGATGTACAACCCGGTCTCCGGAAGCTACGACCAGGAAATCATCTGGTGTGTCTCCGACGAGTCCCAGGCATACACCTGCACGATGGCGCCCATCATCGGTGAGGACTGCCAGACTCGACCGGCCGAGCGCCCCAAGGTCGGTGCCGGATCATGAGCAGTCCGCGAACCCGAAAACTGGCGCGACCCGCCGTTGCCGTCATCCCACTCACCGTCGTACTCGCGCTGGCCGGTTGCAGTTCGTCCGACAACGACGAACCCTCCAGCGCAGGTGATGTCACCTATCCGACAGTTCCGTTCACTGCACCGGGCGAGGGAATCTCCCTCGGTCACGACGACCAGGAAATCGGCGACACCATTCCCGAGCCGTTGCACGTCGGTTCGATCACCCCGATCGCAGCTGACCGCTTGCTGGGCGTCGAAGGTGGATTCGGCCAACTCGAGCTCAGCGTCAACGTCATCGATCCGAAAACCGGTGTGGCCGAGAGCCGGATCACCGTCGGCCCGGGTATCTGGGATCCGGTCATTCACGGATTCGTCGGGGATTCCGCCGAGGATCCTGCGGTACTCGCTGCCGAGGTGTGGCGCCCCCGAGGTTCCCGCGGCGCAGCAGATTTCACGGTCAGCACTTACTCCGGAAACCTGCTGGAACCAGCCGAGGTCATGCTTCCGGACGTCGCACGCGTACATTCCCGTCCCGGCTCGAACGCCGTGACCTCCGACGGTAAGTTCTTCGTCACGTGGGACGACGGTTTGTACGGCATCAGGGTGGTCGACCTCGAGAAGAAGGAAGCGACCGGTGCACTCCAGATAGTCGGCTGCGGTCCGTTCACGTGGATGGTCGATCACGAGCTGTACAGCGTCTGCGAGGACACCCGGGAACTGCTGCACGTCACGATCGGTGACGACGGTGTTCCGAAGGAAACCGCCCGAAGCAAGGTCCTACCCGAGGATTTTGTCTCCACCCGCAAGGTCACGTGGGCATCGAAAGCGAATAAAGCCTTGCTGGTCAGTGAGAACGGCGATGTGTACGTCTTCGACTTCTCCAACGGACTACCTCAGGAAGGTGTCAAGCCGATCGGAAACGCCGGGCAGGACTCCGGTCGATTCTCGGAGAACGTCATCAACGCCGACGCAACCCGGCTCGCAATCGCGTACACGGACACGGCTATTCATCCGGACTCTGCTCGGGGAGGCTCACTGGTCAAGATCGACTTGTCCGATGCAACGACCTTCGCCCCGGTGAAGAGCTTGACGCTTGCAGACCTCGGCCTGACAGACATCAAGAGCATGACCTTTTCCGTCGACGGCGCCACGTTCTACGTGCTCGGTACCGGACCTGAGGTCGAAGGCTCCGCTCCGCAGAAGATCGTGGGTTACAACGCGAGCACCGGCGAGCAGGTCAGTTCCGTCGATGTCTCGGGCAACGTCGGGGATGTCAGCGGGTTGATCACACCAGAAGTACTCCGATGAGTCGTCCCGGATCCGGTGTGGTGGTGGGCCGGCGCCGCTTCCTGAGTTTGGGAGCACTCGGCGCCGGAGCACTCGGGCTCGGCGCAATGGGGACGATTGCCGGATGCAGTTCCACTGCAGCATCTCCGACGCCGACGACCGATCTCGACTACATCCTGCCCACCGACCCGGAAGTTGCCGCCGCAGAATCGGCGCGAGCCTGGAACGGGACCACCGCTGCGTTTGCCCTTGCCGCCGGATTCTCGACGGTAGATCTTGGCGGACGCCTCGTGGACACGTGGACGTACGGAGGCGCTGCGGTGGCTCCGGAACTTCGCCTGAAGTCCGGTGACCGGGTGAACGTCAGCGTCCAGAACGGCCTCGACGCCGAAACAACACTGCATTGGCACGGAATTCGAATCCGCAACGACATGGATGGCGCGGCACCCACCACGCAGGCTCCCATCGGCGCCGGTTCGAGTTTCGAGTACAACTTCATCGCACCGGATCCGGGAACGTACTGGTACCACTCGCACAGCGGATTACAAGCCGATCGGGGGCTGTTCGGCGCCTTGATCGTCGAGAACCCGAACGACATCACCGGGGCCGACATCGATGCCGTTCTGGTGCTCGACGACTGGCTCGACGGATTGGGTACCACACCGGATTCCGTCCTGATGGCCCTGAACCCGGCAATTTCGGGCGGGCACGGCGGACACGGCGGTGGGGCAACAACTCCGGCGGAACACTCGGAAGCCGACATGTCCGTCGCGCAACAGTTGGTGAGCGGCGGACACGGTTCTTCCGAACCACTCGGCGGGATGACTCAACACATCGCGTATCCACTGCACTTGATCAACGGGCGGCCACCCAACGATCCTGCTGTCGTCACTGCAGCGCCCGGTTCGACCCTGCGACTGCGAATCATCAACGCAGCGGCCGAAACTCCGTACCGGTTTGCTGTGGCCGGTCACGAGATGACAATCGTCGCTACCGATGGCTACGACGTGGAACCAACTCCCGCTGACACCATCATCGTCGGAATGGCCCAACGCTACGACGTACTGGTGACGGTGAAGTCGGGAACATGGCCGGTGGTGGCGAAGGTCGAGGGCCGAGATGGTTATGCGTCGACCGTCCTACGCAGCACCGACGCGTTGGCCCTGGCGAACCCGGATGTGGGCGGAAACCTCTCGGAACTGGCCGGCCGACTGGTCACCGAAAGCGAACTCCGGCCCGCGGAATCCGCACGGCTCGAGACGAAATCGCCTGATCGCGACTACCGCATCGAGTTGATCCAGGCCGGCGATCGGTACGTCTGGGGAATGGCGGGAGCCGATGCGGGCAAGCTCGTCATGAAACAGGGCGAACGGGTCCGGATCACGATGAAGAACACGTCCACGATGTGGCACCCCATGCACACCCACGGCCACACGTTTGCGGTACCGGATTACGGCGGACTTCGCCGCGACACCGTCAACGTCCTACCCGGCACCGAGCTTGCCATCGAGTTCGACGCCGACAATCCCGGCGAGTGGATGTTCCACTGCCACAACGCCTACCACTTCGAGGCCGGCATGACGGCAAATCTGCGTTACGTCCGCTGACAAGTCGAAGAATGGAGAGAACACCTCATGAAGAAACTCGTTCCCGCTTTCCTGGCCGCGTGCGCTGCCCTGAGCCTCACCGCCTGCAGTAGTGATGCCGGTGCGTCGTCGGACGAACCTGCAGTCGTGATCGAGGTGAAGAACATGGCGTACACACCGGCATCGGTCACCATCGAGAAGGGACAGACCGTCGAATGGAAGTTCGACGACAGCGGACTCCCCCACGACGTGGTCGGCAACGGTGATCTCGATGGGAAACTGAAGAGCGAGTTGCTCACCGAGGGAACCTTCTCGTACACGTTCGACGACGTCGGAACCTTCACCTACCACTGCACGCCCCACCCGATGATGGTGGGCACCGTGATCGTTCAATAGTGAGGAGGTGGATCATCGGCTTCGGCCTGGCTGTCGCGGCGACGTGTGTCCCAGCTTGCGGCACAGAAGATCCCGTCCCCGATGTGGTGGTCGAGATCAGCAATGTTCAGTTCAGCCCGATGGACGTCACCGTGGAACACGGCGGCACCGTCGAGTGGCGCTTCGACGACGGCGGACTCCTGCATCACGTGGAATCACCCGGCCTGTTCGACAGCGGTATCACCGGAGACGGAACGTTCCGGCACACGTTCGAGAGCGTCGGAGTCTACGAATATTCGTGCTCCGTGCACCCGTACATGATCGGAGTCATCACAGTGCTGTGAACTCTGGCTCATCACTTTTCGCTGCGACTTCGGCTCGACACTTTTCCTGAACCACAAACACTTCGGAGGATCTGATGACTACTGTTCTCTCACACGGCCCACTGCAGACCGACGTCCCTGACATCCGGCCGACCCTTCAAGGATCGGTCGGCACCGCGACCCGTGTCAGCCTCGTCGCGGCGGGCGCCGCTGCGGGTGCCGGCCTCGCACTCGTGGCCACGCCATCTGCGACAACAGCTTTGACCACAGCTGTTATCGGCGCCGGGCTGGTTACGTCGCTGGCCGCGAACTGGTCGACCTGCGGAATGTCCGTCGCCGGAGTTGTTGCGGCGCCGAAGCAAGTCGATCGGAAGGGATCCTCGACTCCCGTCCGCCGACTCGGCTGGCACGCTCTGGGCTCGGTCACGACGGGAGCCGTCACCGGGGCATTGATCGGCGCTCTCGGTGCGGCGATGTCCGGGTACGTGCCGGTCGGCTGGGCGCTGGGCGTCTGGGCCGTCGTCGCGGTTGCATACGGGCTGCACGAGTTGGATGCGGTGAGCATGCCGACTCCGATGCGGCGCCAACAGCTTCCGCGCCATCTGCGCCGCACGATGGCGCCCTGGAAGGTCTCGCTGATCTTCGGCGCGATCATCGGTCCGGGATTTCTGATCTTCATCCGCTCGAGTGCGTACTACCTCCTGGCACTCGGCGTCATGGCTTCGGGTTCACCGGCTCTCGGGGCGGCGCTGTTCACGGTCGTATCCCTTGGCCGCTGCATGCCCAGCCTCGCGGCAATCGTGCACACCAAGCGCGGTGGCTCGATGCCGGGATTCCTCTCGATCATGTGCGTCGTGGACCGTCGCGTGCAGAGCGTCACCGGCGCGGCATTGATCGCGCTGGGTGCATTTGCCGCCGCAGCACTGATCTGACTGTCGAGCTAGCACCCTTCACCTCGAGTGAACACACGCTCCGACTCTCCGGAGCGTGTGTTCACTCGACAGAAACCGTGCGCACTCACCCCGCGTCAGGGAATCGACAGCGCCACCTGGACCGAGTCCTCCGACGGCGACGTCACCTTTGCGTCCCGACTCCAGAGCATGTCCAGCGCTGCCTTGGGCTTGGCAAGAACCCACTCCCGCGCGGCGTTCTTGATCAGCGTCGGAGTTGCGCACCCGCAATCGCTGTTCACACCGTCTGCGTCGATGCCGACGTCTCGGCACAACGCAACAGCGCGGGGCACGTGATACCCCTGAGTGACGATCAACGCCTTGGTCACCCCATACGTATGTATGGCCCGGAAGCAGGTGTCGTAGGTGTCGAGGCCGTACGGATCCCCCACGATGCGACGCTCATCGATTCCCTGCTCCACCAGGTAGTTCGTCATCGCGGCGATCTCGTCACCCGAGCCGCCGTTCGCGTCGCCGGAGACCAGGACCGCTTTAGCCTTTCCCGCTTCCACCAGTTCTACTGCTGCGTCCAGCCGCCCTTTCAGGAAAGCCATCGGCTTGCCGTCCTTGATCTGCGCGCCCAGCACGATCACGACCGGAGCATCGGCGGCGTCCGACGTGTGGCCGGCCGACGCCACGGAAATCCACACGATCGAGCCTGCGTAGACAACCGCTCCGAGCACCGCAATGCCTGCGACCCAACGAGGCCACCGGCGCTTGCGCGGCGGTTTCACTGGATCTGCAGCGGCTTCGTCCATTCGTCGATCAAACCACACGGTTTCTTCACCGCTTAGGCGCTCGGTCGATCCTCCATCCCTCCGCGCCACTGCGCTCGGCCCACAAATCCGAGTACTTCCCACCTCGCGCGATCAGGTCTTCGTGGGAGCCGACCTCCTCCACCCCACCGTCTTCGAGGTAGACGATGCGATCTGCTCCCTGAATAGTCGACAGGCGATGAGCGATGATCACCACCGTTCGACCACGGGCCAATCGGTGAATTGCCTCGGTAATGGCGACTTCGTTCTCTCCGTCGAGGGCGGAAGTCGCTTCGTCGAGAAGAACAATCGGAGTGTCCTTGAGGAATGCCCGCGCAATCGAGACCCGCTGACGTTCACCGCCGGACAGCAGTGATCCGCCTTCACCTACCCTGGTCTCCTCACCGCTCGGCAAACGGTCGATCACTTCGCCTAGCCTGGAATCCACCACTGCTTGACGGACCTCCGACTCGGTGGCATCCGGTCTCGCCAACCGAACGTTCTCCAGGATGGTTCCGTCGAACAGGTAAACCTGCTGTGAGACAGTCGATATCCGAGACATCAATGCTCTCGTTCCGATCTCGCGAACATCGGCTCCCCCGATGGTTACCGCACCTTCGTCTACGTCCCAGAATCTGGAGATCAGCCGAACCAGAGTTGTCTTTCCGGAACCGGAAGGACCGACCAGAGCGGTGACCGAGCAGTCCGGGAACTCGAGGCTCACGTTACGAATCACGCGATCCGGGCCGTAGCCGAAGGAAACCGAATCGAACCGAATATCATACGAAGTAGGCTCTTTCGGCACCTCAGGCTCCGCCAGCACCGGTACATCGATCATCTCTCGGACAGATCCGAGCGACACCCGGGCCAGTGAGATACCTTCACCGAATCCTGCGAGCATCTGCATCGGCTCCACGAACCTCACGGCCAACACGAGAACAACGATCACGCTTGCTGTGTCGATGGACCCGGTGGTGACCAGCAGTGCCGCCAGTACCAGGACGGTGAGAAAGGCAACCTGAACGACGATCATGAACCGCAGCAGATACTTGTCGACCGATCCGATTTCCTGCAGGTGTGCGTCCCGGTTGGACACAAGAGCTTCGTCCAACCGAGTCCAGCCTTCGCCGCTCTTACCGGCCGAACGTAGAACTTGCTGCGCCTGTGCATATTCGACGACGCGTGATGCCAGCTCGGATTCGCTCTTGCCGATCGCCTCGTATTCGGGAACAACCGCCCGCTGCACGTTGCGGTAAGCCCGAATCCCCAGTGGAACGAAGACGACCATCGCGAGAGACAGTCGCCAGTCCACAAACAAGACAGCGATCGCCACTGTCGCTGGAGTCACCGTGACGGTGGCGAGTTGCGCGATGATCATTCCCGGGATGCTCATCAAGATAGCCGTGCCCTCGGTGACCAGGCGAGTGAACGCTCCACGGTTTGCCTTGCTGAACCACCCGAGCGGAACCTGCACCAAGTGCTCACCGAGGCGATGCATGATTCCACCGGCAAAACCCTCGATTCCGATGCGGTACGCCCGATTCTCGGCGATCCACCGTACGGCGCCACAGGCCACCGCCACGAGAGCAGCAGTGACAACCCACGGAACTGCGGCGTCGTAATCGCCGCGAACCACCGCTTTCAGGATCGGAATCATCAGTGCAAAGACGACACCCTCGAGTATCCCGGCGAGCGTGAAACCTGCTATCTGACCTCGCATCCCATTGTCGCGCCCGAGGATTTCGTCCAGGTCTCGAATCATTGCGGCGCCTTTCGCGGAGAGATGTCTTCGACGAGGGGGTTCTGGAGCGCCCACATCCGCGCGTAGGTTCCGCCGAGCGCCGACAACTGTTCGTGCGTACCTTTTTCCACGATCCGTCCGGCGTCGAGAACGAGTATCTGATCTGCGTATCGGACGGTGTGCAGTCGATGAGCGATCACCATCAGGGTGCCGCCGTCTGCACTGATCTCGCCCAGTGCGCGTTGAACGGCCGATTCACTGTGGGGATCGGCCTGCGAAGTCGCCTCGTCCAGGATGACGATCGGCGGGTTCTGAAGGATGGCGCGGGCGATCGTCAGGCGTTGCTTCTCCCCACCCGACAGCTCACCGCCCGAACCACCACCGATCTCGGTGTCATACCCGTCCGGCAGTCGCATGATCACGTCGTGAATCTGCGCCCGCCTCGCCGCTGTCTCCACTTCCAGATCCGTTGCATCCGGTCGACCGAGCCGAATATTCTCGCGCACGCTGTCCCGCAGGAGCACAACATCTTGGAACACGATGGCCATTGATCTCAAGACTTCGCGACTGGACTGATCTTGTAAATCGCTTCCGCCCAGTCGAATAGACCCGTCCGTGACGTCCCAGAACCGCGGAAGTAGACGTGCCAAAGTGGTCTTTCCGGAGCCGGAGGGGCCAACGATCGCGGTCACGGTGCCCGGTTGCATCTCGAAGGAGATGTTCTCGAGGACGCGCTGCCCAGTGGTGTATTCGAAGCCGACGCTGTCGAATTCGACCAAAGTGCTGCGAGCAGGCACTGCATTTTGAGGTTCGGCCAACTCTGGTTCGCCGAGGATGCTCTCGACGTGAGTCGCTCCCAGTTGGCCTTCGCGGTAGAGGTTGGCCATCGTTCCCATGTGCAGAACCGACGACGGAACACCGATTCCGACGACCAGAAAGGCAACAAGAGCTACCGGGGTAATCCAACCCCCGGACAACATTGCAGTTCCCGTCGCCGTGATGACCACGATGAGTACCGCCGGTGAGAGGAGGATCGACATCGCGACCACCGGCCTTCCCATCCCCGACATCCATCGCACGCACACCGCAACCATCGAATCGACAGCGCTCGAGTAGCGCGCGAATGCGCGACTCCCACTCCCGTACGTCTTGACAACCTCGATACCGTCGCCCAGTTCTACTGTCGCAGAGGTCAATGTCGACATTGCAAGATTCCAGGAGTCGACGTTCGTTCGATAGGCTCTGCGCATCGACGGCGCGGCGAGAGCGAGACACACTCCGATGTAGCCGACCAGGACCAGGCTGAACTTCCAGTCCATCGCCACCAGATAGATCAGGGCCACTATCGGCGACAAGATCGCGGGCACCACGTCGGCGGGAAGGTGAGCGACGAGAAGATGCATCCGCTTCACGTCGTCCGTCATCGCCTGCTTCACTTCACCGGTGCCACCATTTGCAAACCACCCCAGAGGAACTCGGGACAGATGCCGAGCGATACGCGAGCGGATCGAGTATTTGAAATGCGCGTCGGCGGTGTGGCACACGGTCAGCGCTGCGTTGTAGACGACAAAACCGAGAATTGTGCCCGCTGCACCGATTGCGGCCCACAGCCAGACCAGGTTCAACGACGAGTCGGTCAGGAGCACCCGCGCGATCTCGACCACCGCAACGTAGGGCAGGAATCGCAACGGCACCGACAGTGCCGACAGACCCGCCCCTAGGAGGAGTTGATTTCTCACCGGCGCGATCATCCTGCCCAAAGCGTCTCGGTCGACGAGTCCAGGCGAGTCTTCCGGGGCTGCGGCCTCATTCACTTTCATTGCCGCACTCACTCTTCGACGATGATCGTGCCGGTCATGTTCGGATGTGGTGTGCACGTGTAGGTGAACGTTCCGGCTTTGTCGAAGGTCTGACTGTAGGTTCCGCTTCCTTGGAGATCGCTCTTGATCCCCAACTCGGCGAACACGACATCGTGCGGCATTCCCTGGTCCTCGAAAATCCACGTGACGGTCTGTCCTGTGTGCACGGTGACGGAGTTCGGTGTGTACGCAAGGTTTTTCACCGAGATCTCGACCGGCGCTTGCTCGGTAGATCCCGTCGAATCGTTGCCGCACGACGTCAGTGTGAATACCACTGCAACAGCGATCAATGTGGTCAATCCGGTGCGAACTGACATTCTGCTCTCCTCATCGAACGTAGTGGAGGTCGGCAGTCATCCCGGCCTCGAAGTGGTACGCGTTGTGACAGTGAAACATCCACCGTCCTGGATTGTCGGCGTCGAAGTCGATCGCCATTTGTGTACGCGGAAGTACGATCACGGTGTCTCGGCGAAGCCGGCCGTAGGAGGGAACCGAGAACGTGTGCCCATGGGTGTGCATCGGGTGCCACATGTCGGTGTCGTTGTTCATGACGATTCGTATTCGCTCGCCCTGCTTCATTCTCAACCGACCGGCATCGGCGCCCGCCATTCCCCAGAGGTATCGATCGCCGGCCTGAATGAGATCCACCGAATACGCACGATCCGGTGCCCTCTGCTCCAGCGCTCCTGACGGGCGAAGCTCCGATTCCAGAACGAGCCGACCGCCGGAACCTGACAGCACTGCAGGCGAAGTCAGGTCGACGACCGCTACCGAATCCGGCGTCCGAAGCAGGCACGCG
The DNA here is from genome assembly GCF_011290655.1 of Rhodococcus sp. D-46. Lineage (NCBI taxonomy): Bacteria > Bacillati > Actinomycetota > Actinomycetes > Mycobacteriales > Nocardiaceae > Rhodococcus > Rhodococcus sp. D-46. The sequence continues at coordinate 462,413 of NZ_JAANTF010000006.1, forward strand.
ACGCCACCTGACTTCCCTTCCACCTTCGCGGCGATGAGCCACGAGCCGGACTGCACCGTCACCAATACGTCGTATCGCTGCGCGGGTGCGATCAGAATCTCGTCTCCGGCTGTGTAGGCAACGTCCTGCCCGTCAGCACTGACAACGGTCATCTCGTGCCCGGCGACCGAGAAACGGTACGGAGTCTCCGCCCCGGCATTGATCACCCGCAATCGAAGCCGAGTTCCGGCCGTCGCACTGACGACGAAGGGATCTTCCACAGGCCGTCCGTTGATCAGGTGCAGTGGATACGTGATGTGCGTTGCCATTCCACCGAGCGCCTCGGAATTGCCGTGACCGCTGGCGAGAAGTTCTGCGGCAGAATCAATCTCTGCATCATCGACTTCCGGTGGAGCTCCGCCGTGCCCGTGGTGTCCTCCCTGCACGTCCGGTGACAATGCGCGAAGCACTGCATCCGGGGTTGTTCCCAGCCCGTCGAGCCAGTCGTCGATCACGATGACGACGTCCTCGTCGGCTCCGGTCCGGTCGTTCGGGTCCTCGACCACGAGTGCACCGAATAACCCTCGATCGGCCTGCAATCCTGAATGGGAGTGGTACCAATATGTTCCGTGATCCGGGGCCACGAAGTCGTAGGTGAACTCGGCACCTGGTTGGATTCGTTCCTGGGTGACCGGCGGGACGCCGTCCATGTCGTTGCGGATCGCAATGCCGTGCCAGTGCACCGAGGTCTCCGTCGGAAGGTCGTTCTGCAAAAGAACGTTGAGCCGGTCTCCCTTGGAGATTCGAAGCTCCGGGCCAACTGCTTCCGCACCGTACGACCATGTGTCGACCTCTCTGGCGCCTAGACTCACCCGAGCCGGTGCAGCTGTCAGATTCCGTTCGACTGTGCGCCCGCTATGAAATCTCGCCTGTTCGGCAGCACGAACTTCGTCGTCGAACGGTGAAATCTCAGAACTGGATTCGTTCGCCGAGCCACGGCTGCACGCACTCAATGCCACAGAACCCAAAGCCGCAGAACCCACAGCCGCAGAGCCGAGCGTCACCGCTCCCCATCGCAGAGCCAGGCGCCGACTCAACGCACTCGAACTCATGCCGTCAGCGCCGTGAATTCCTGATAGCGCGTCGCGGCAACAGCTTCGGTTCCGGTGCCGGTCAGATTGCCGGCAGCCATGGCATCCATGTCCTCGATCATCCAGAAAGTGGCGAAGGGATGAGTGGCGAGCCACATGTCTCCGTTGACCTTGGCCACTCGGTTCTCCTGCACCGCTGAAAGACTCGAGAACCCGGGAACACCGGCAACCTTGCCGAACTCGTACACGCCCTCGTCGAACACGGCCACGATCCGAGCATCCTGCGCCGGGATCGCCTCGTCGGACAGGGGCGCATACGGCAGTCCTCCAGCGGCATTCGATCGCTGGGATTCCGGACGCCCGAAGCCGCTCTCCGCCAACAACAAGGACGGCGGCGCCTGCTCGGTGGTGGTGGCAAGGATTCCAGAACTGCTCATCAGCACCGACACGGTGTTCGCTTCACCACCGGACCGAGCAGAGACGTCAGCGATCTTGCCCTCCAAAGCGACAGTCAGCTTGTCGGCAACCGACTGACGATCAAAAGCGCGTCCGAAGAAGGCAAGATTCTCACGCCACGGAGTGGTGACTGCCGGGACCGGCACTGTGGGGACGGTCGACGCAAGGGAGTCGTAGTAGCTCCGATCGCCCATCGACGTGAAGATGACCAGTCCGGGATCCTGTGCGAGTACCTGCTCGATCGGGGGTGCACCGAGCGGCGGCACCGTGACCACCTCGGTACCAGCTGACGCCAAGATGTCCTGGCCGATCTCCGATCCCCACGACGTGAAGACCACGTCAGGGGTGATGCCGACGGCAAGGAGACCGAGTGCGGCGTATTCGTCGAGGGAAACAATTCGCCCGAGGTCGCCCGGAACCGACGTCTCACCGAATTCATGGGACACAACACGCGTTCCCTCGGCAGGTTCCGTCGTCGGTCCCGCCTCACTCGAGCTACAGGCGGCCGCAGTCAGGGCAACGACACTGACCAGCAGCGAAGCACCCAGCCTCGATAGGTAACCGGGTCGCGTTTTCAACTTCATGGTGTCCTTCAGCTTCGAAAAATCGTGGGGTTCGCATAAATCCGAGCACTGCTCGGATTTGGCAAGTAAACCTCACCTAAGTTCATCCGTCAATCGCTTGCGTCGACTACGCACACCGATCCGACGCCGCTAAGCTCGGTCGGACCATGACTGCGCCATCACCTGACAAGAAGTCCGCCGCGACATCAGAGCGCCGCCGGAGTTACAACACCGGGATCACTGCGGACGCAGTGGTGACCGTGGCGTTCGGGCTCAGTCGCGAGCACGGAGTCGAGGGCTGGTCGCTGCGGCAGCTGCTCGGCGAACTCGATACGTCGTTCTCCGTCGTCTATCGACTCGTCGGAGATCGGGACGCACTCTCGGCTGCGGTGGTCGACAGTGCGGTGTCGTCCGTGAACGTTCCATCCGCACAAGAAGATTGGCGTCAATGGCTGACACATCTGCTCTTGCAGATGCGAGAGGCATTGATCGAGTGTCCAGGTGCGGCGCAGTGGCTGCTGATGAACGGAGTTGCCACCCAGCGCAGCCGGGAACTCATGGAGGCAGGATTGGCATCGCTGATCGACGCCGGGTTCGGGGAAGAAGCCGCTCAGGCTTACACCGTCGCCTTCACCTCGACAATCACACTGATCGCCATGAACGACGCCAGGCGCATTCCCAGCGGACAGCCCTCACCCGATCACAGCGCGATGCTGGAACGACTGAGTAACGACGGACCCTCAGATCCTCGTTCATCGATGGAGACACTGATCGGGAAGTTCGCCGGTCCACCGGATGCTGCGGAAGCAACACGGGCAGAACACTATCGCTACACACTCGACCGCGTCCTCGACGGCCTCGAGGCGCGGCTGAACGCAATCAAGGAGTCACAGAAATGACCGAGGGTCGCTGTCGCAGTTGTGCGACAGCAACCCTCGGATGAGTTGGATTCTCGATATGTCTAACGGAACAGGTTCGCGACGAACGGAATCGTGTCAGCCTGTGATTCGACCAAAGCGCCGCTGTGATCGGTGTTGTAGGTCTTGAACGTGACCGGTTCACCGTTGGCGACCAACGCTGCAACCAGCGAAAGTGCAGACGGTGCAGGGACATCCACGTCGAGCAAGCCCTGGCCGATGAAGATGGGGCGATCGTATCCACTGGTCGGTACACCCATGTAATCGTTCAGCAGACCCTGGAAGTTCGGGATCTGACTGAGCGGGCGGGAAAAGATGTCACCGAGGACCAGATCCCTGGAAGCCTCGTCCAGGTCTGCGGCGCAGAGCTTTTCGGCCGAGTCGACCTTTTCCCTTCCCAAGTCGTTCAGGTAGGAATTCAAGTCGATCTCGGGGTGCGCTTCCCGCAAGCCCGCGAGGATGTAGAGCGCGTACGACGTCAATCCGCCGCCGAGGGCGATGGGAGGGAAGCCCGGACCGGCAGGCAGGAGGGTCAACTCGATGTTGGCCGGCACTCCGGTACCCACCCCGCCGCGATAGTCGAGAGAATCCCCACCGTATTCAGTGGCGTAGCGCGCCGTCGTGATGGCCGCTCCGCCGCCCTGCGACTGTCCGACCACTGCCCACCGATTCGAGATGGTGGGGTCGATCACCCGAGCAGCCTTGACCGAGTCGACGACGCTGTGCGCCTCCACCTTTCCGTCGAGATACGGCATCAGCCCCGGTGTTCCCAGACCGACGTAGTCGGTGGCGACTACGACGTAGCCCTCGGAGAGCCAACGCCCCAGGTAGGGGTAGTCGCGCTCGGGCAGGCCAGGCCCGACCAGCGAAGGGGCACAGGAATCGTCGAGTCCCGTGGTGCCGTGCGCCCACGCGATGACGGGCCAACCACCTTCCGGTGCCGGGCCGGCCGGGACGTAGTACGCGCCACTGCTCAGCGCAGGCCCGCCGTTGGAACCGATGGTCCAGTACGTGAATCGCTTGGCATCGGCGGTACCCGGAATCCACAGATCTTTCGGTAGCGGCTCACTCGACACCACAGTGCCGGTGGCTTGCGACGCGCTCGGTGCCTGTGCGGACGCGATGGGCGCAGCAACGGCGGAGCCGATCGTTGCAGCACAGAGGCCTGCGATGGATATGCGGGCAAACGACTTCGACTGGAATTTCACGTCTGACGACTCCGGTTCGTGCGGTGGGCGACCTCGTTGGACGTTATCGTAGATTTTGTTTAACCGATCGGTCAAGCAAAATCTTGCAGCTTCGTGAAACGTATATGTCGAGATTCCGGCCCCAACTCCGACCTAGCATCGAACCGCACGAAAAAACAGTAGGAGGATGTGTCCATGGCACACGTACAGCGTTTCGACCACATTGGCATCACCGTCGCGGACCTCGAATCAGCGACGGCATTCTTCGTCGGTCTGGGTCTCGAGGTGGAGGGCACCGGATCCGTGGAGGGTGAGTTCGTGGAAACCGTCTGCGGTATCCCTGGAGCCAAGTGCGAAATCGCCATGCTGCGCCCGCCGGGCGAAGGATCACGGCTCGAGCTCTCGTCCTTCGTCACGCCCGAGCACGTACCCGGATCGCCCGCTCCGATGGCCAACGAGATCGGGATACGCAACGTGTCTTTCGAGGTGGGCGATCTCCAGGTTGCGGTCGACGCGGTGGCTGCGGACGGTTACGGACTCATCGGCGGGATCGGCGAGTACGAGAACAGCGTGCGCATGGCCTACGTCCGGGGGCCTGAAGGGATCATCGTGTCCCTGTTCGAGCAGATCGCCTGAAGCGTCACGGCATTCGGAGCGTCAGATCGCCTTCCAGGAGCTGGCCAGAGCGCCCATCGCGGCCGCGAATTCGGCGAACGCCGCGTCGATTCTGACGCGGTCACCGGTGGTCACCAGATCGAGCGTCAACCCGCGAATCTGCGCCAACACGATCGTCGCGTAGCGATCAGCGCGATCGGGTGGACATCCGTGCGCGAGCGCAGCTTCCGCCAAACCACCCAACCAGTCCCCCACCACATGGTCGAGAAACTCGCGATACCGCTCCGGATGCAACAACGCCTGTCCGTAGATCTCGAACATCAAGCGAAAGTTCGGCAACGATTCCGCTGATGTGCGCCCATTCCAGTAACTCGTCAACATCTCGACGATGTCGGTCCTGGAAGAGATGTCGAGAGAAGAGCTGTCTCGCAGGGTGGCAACTACTTCAGTGAGCAGTTGTTCCTTCGAACCGAAATGATGGATGAGTGTCGCATGACTGATCCCCAGATCCTTGGCCAATGGCCGCATGGACAGTTCACCGACGCCGTTCGCCGTGACGTACGCGGTTACCTGCTCGAGCAATTCGGCACGGCGATGCTGGTAACGCAGTTTCCGGCCGTCGACCGGCGTGCTGTCCTCCACCTGCAGGAGCCTACGCAGTACCGGAAACACAGCAGTACCGGAAACACGGCAGTACCGGAAACACGGCAGAACCGGTTACACGGTGACGTGGTGGCGATCCGATCGACTGATCGTCACAGCGGCGACGACAACTCCGATCACCACGCCGATGAGAGTGTCCGCGACGCGAGCCACTGCCGCTTCGGTCCCGATCGGAGCACTGAAACCGATGAGGAGCAGTGCCATCGGGGTGACGGCCAGTGATGTCAGTGCATAGTTCTTGATCACGAGCAGCTCAGCAGCAGTCTGCAGAATCACGACCACGGCAACCGCTTGCCAGTAGCCGAGCGTCAATGCGATGAGAGCAGCAGCGACGACGGCGCCACCGACATTTCCCACCAACCGCTGAATCCCACGCTGGACGGTCTGCTTGTAGTTCAGCCCCTGCATCGCGGCGATGGCACCCATCGACGCCCAGAGCGGATGCTCCAACCCGGCTCCCGCCGCGAGCCAACCGGCCAGAGCCGACGCTGCCACGATGCGGAGAGCATTCATCCGCACCGGGCGCGAATACAGCCGATTCAATCCTTCGAGAAAATAGCCTTCGGGCGCGGCCAGGTTCTTTGCCAGTGCGAGATCGTGTTCGATCATGCTGGAACGCTTGAGCTTCCGAAGCTCCTTCTCGTGCCGAGCAATGCTGCGAATCAGGGTGGCGTCGCCGTGCAACTGCCACTCCTGAACTGCCGCTTCCGCTTCGTCGAGCACCGCCACCAGTTCGCGTCCGTGATCGACGGTCGACTTGATCCGGCCACTCGACGCAATAACCAAGCGGGCGTTGGCAATCGATCCGAGCGCCGGTTCCACTCCGCCTGCTCCGGACTGTTCGAGACGCCCCACCGCAGAGACTGCACGGGCAACTGCCAGGCGGGCAGGTCCCATCGGCAGTACGAGCGCTGGGAGCATCGCGGCCGCCCAACCGACCAGAACTCCGAGCGCACCGGCAGTGACCAACCGCGCCAAATCATCAACGCTGGAGGCATATCCGGCTGCACCGGTCGCCGCGAAGACGAGGATGACGGGCCCTGGTCCGGTGATCCGGAAGCCCGACATGAAGCAGTACGACGCACCCGCAAGCAAAGAGAGGATGCCGATCTGCAACCACATCGGAACGCCCGCGACACCCATGGCGCCGCCGAAGGCAATCGAAACCACCAGTGCAGCACCCACCATTGCCAGCTTGCCGGCCAACCGTGGATACGGCTCGTACCTGCCGAACGCGGCGCACAGCGCGCCCAAGGCCGCGAAGCCGGCCAATTCCCGATGCCCGAGCAGTCCGCCGACCACGAGGACTACGGCGGTGGCGAGCCCGACCCTGATCGCGGGGGCGATGGTCGCGTCGGCAGATCCGACGCGAAAAGCCGCTCGCCACGTCGCCCCGGAGACGGTATGTGCAATGGCTTCACTCGAATGAGTGAGACGGCTGGGCGTCCTGGCTGCGGTTTCGGTTCGGCTCACCCACCCAGCATACATTTATTTCACTAGTAAATTACTTGTGAAGTAATGTGAAATCTGTCGCTAAGATGGGGCCATGGGCGCGGCGAACAGATCCGAAGACGACTTCATCGACAAAGTCCGTCGCGAATGGAAGCGCGCCTACCCGGAGTTCGACACCGCCCCCGTCGAAGTGATGGGCCGGATCGCCCGCATCAACGCGCAGTCTCTTCACCAGCTCGACCGCGCACTGGCGTCCAGCGGGGTCTCTCGCGCCGAATTCGACGTGATGAGTGCACTCGCTCGCAGTGACCGTCCCCTGCGGGCGAGCGAAGTCACCGCCGTCACGATGGTCAGCGGCGCCGCCACCACAAAACACGCAGACCGCCTGGCCAAGCTGGGCTTTGTCGAGCGTCAGCGCTTCGAACACGACGGACGAGTGGTTCTGCTTCAACTCACCGATGCCGGTCGCGCATTGGTCGAGGCAGAGTTTCCCCGACGCGTCGAGCGCGACCGTCAAGTACTCACCGGACTCGACGAGGACGAACGTGCCCAACTGACGGCACTGCTCAAACGCATCTCACTCAACATCGACTCGGGGATCTGGGACTGACCTACTTCGGCAGCGGCACGTTCTGCAAGCGCACCTGACCGCGCGCCACCTCTTTCCCCGATTCCGGATCGGTGATGACCACCGACCACAACTGCTGAACGCGTCCCTGCTGTATCGGCGCAGCCACGACGTCCACGCGCCCACCCGTACGCGCCCGCAGGAAATCCGTTCCGTTGTGCACTCCGACGGCAAATTCGCCACGGTCCGCCACTGCGGTACTCGCCCCGATGCTCGCGGCCGACTCGACGGCAGTCGTGTAAACGCCGCCGTGGACAACGCCCCACGGAGTGTGGTGTGCCTCGGACAGATCGATGTGCCCGACAACCTTCGTGCCGGACACCTCGTCCAGTTGCAATCCGGCAGCGCTGACGAATCCGCTTGCTGCCTCGAGATTCAATTCCGTCATGACGACCCCTCATCTGCTCCGTTGGATTTCTCGACCTACCTTCCGCCCTCGAATACATGCCGTCAAGTGCTAAGTTGGAATTCCCAACTAACATTTCCAACTAACAGGGGCCCAGAGATGACGGCGACAAAAGGACGCAACTGCTCCATCGCCAACGCCTTGGAGGTCGTCGGCGAGAAGTGGTCACTGTTGGTGCTCCGAGAAATCGTCCTCGGGCAACGACGGTTCGACGAGATCGCCGCGGGCACGGGAGCCAGCCGCGACATCCTCGCCGCGCGTCTACGCACCCTTGTCGACGCCGACGTCCTTACGAAGCGACGCTACGAAGACCATCCACCGCGCTACGAATACATCGCCACCGAATCAGGGAAGGCGCTCTACCCGATCCTGATGGCACTCATGGAATGGGGAGACACCTTTGCGACGACGGGTCCACCGCCAACCGTCGTCGAACACCGTTGCGGTGAGATCCTGCACGCCCAAGTTGTGTGCGCGCACTGCAAAGAGCCGCTGGCCGCCAAAGACGCGCATGTAGTCGAACTCTCGCCGCCTGCTCGATAGCGTCAGCGTCCGGGCGGAAACCCGCCTGTTGCGATCGGACCCCAGGAGTCGACGGTGACGCGGATCAGGCTCTTACCCTGCTTGCGCATGGCTTCGCGGTACTCGTCCCAGTCGGGATGATCACCGGCGATGGATCGGTAGTAGTCGACCAACGGTTCCACCGAGTCCGGGAGGTCGATCAACTCCGCGGTTCCGTTCACCTGGACGTACGGGCCGTTCCACTCGTCGGAGTGGATACACAGAGACACCGCCGGGGTGCGGCGGACATTCGCGGCCTTGGCCCGTTCCGGGTACGTGGAGATGACGATCCGACCCTCGTCGTCGACCCCGCACGTCACCGGAGAGATCTGCAACTCGCCGGATTTCTTCACCGTGACGAACGTGGCCCGATGGCGCGGCCTGACGAATTCGAGGAGCTCGGCAAACGACACACGATCTGCGCTGGCGATCTTGGACATGACCTCAGCCTAATTCGATTTACGAACTGACGCTCAGGGCATCTCGATGGTCTGAGCACGTGCGATTTCGCCGATTGCACGAATGATGTACGCGCTCTGAGCTTTCTTCACTCCGGTCGACAAACTCCCGATGACCAGAACCGCCGAACGCAGGTACGCGCCGTGCCCGATACGGAACGAATCGTCTTCCAGATCCGAGATCCCGAGCGCCCCGGTGTAGACCGCAGCGAGCGCCTGCACGTCCAGATCCGGCAGCCACACAATCGTGGACTTGGCGCAGGCGGTGAGCGCATCCTGCACGTCCTCGCTGGACAAGCCGTCCGGATGCGTGTCCTCGAGCAATTCGCGCACGATCGCCGCGTGAACCGAGCTGACCTGCTCGAAAGAGAGCCCGCGCAGTTCCTCGACAGCCACGAGTAGTCCGTCACGATTTGCCGCCCGCACCGCGGCGAGTGCGTCGGCCGTGGCATCGGCGATGTCACGGGCGACCTTCGGCCAATGCGTCGGCCAGCTCTGTTCTGGCGTCCGCTGTTCTGGCGTCATCGTGGTATCTCCTCGGTCCTCGTGTTCATGCGGAAGCCTTCCACATCCCACCGACAGGCCAGGCGATCCGTCAGCGCAGCCGCTCCAACAAGGACATTGCGTTGTGCGGCGCAAAGCCTTTCATGTCGTTGTCGAAGTAGACGTACACGTCGAGGCCCTCGTCCATCCAATCCCGAAAGCGCTTGGACCACTTGTCCAGAGCTTCGTCGGTGTACCCACTCGCATACAGTTCCTTGTCCCCGTGCATCCGCACATAGACAAAATCGGCAGTAGGAGTGGTGATGCGGGGATACCTGCCGGCTGTGTCTGCGACGACAAAACCGATGGAGTGCTCGCGCATCAGGTCCACGGCTTCGTCGGTCTCGAAGCTGGCGTGCCGCGCTTCCACCGCGTAGCGAATCGGCACGTCCCTCTCGGTCTGGGCGAACACTCGGTCTTCGGTGAGTTTGTCGTCGTGCTGTGCTGCCAGATCGGCTGCAGCCTGCGTGGTACGGGGAAGACCGTCGAAGAAGTCGGCCAATCGCTGCGATTCGAACTGCAGCGTCGGAGGTAGTTGCCACAGAATCGGCCCGAGCTTGGGGCCGAGGGCGAGCGTTCCGGCGGCAAAGAAGTTGGCGAGTCCGTCACGGGCGTCGAGCAGCCGTTTCATGTGTGTGATGTACCGGCCGCCCTTGATCGCGAACACAAAATCTTCGGGAGTTTCGCTGCGCCATTTGGTGTAGCTTTCCGGCTTCTGCAGCGCGTAGAACGAGCCGTTGATCTCAATCGACGTCAATCTCTCTGCGGCATAAGACAATTCTTTGCGGTGAGCAAGACCTTTCGGATAGAAATCTCCGCGCCACGCGGGATACGTCCACCCGGAGATACCTACCCGAATATCTGCCATCGATTCAGACTAAGCGGCACTCGAGCGTTTTGGCACTCCGTGTTTCAAACTCCGGCGCTGAGCGCGACGGATACCGGTACGACGGTCAGGCACACCACCGCACCGATGAACAACGCGATCACGAGGCGACGGTCCCACTTTCCGCGTGCACCACTGGCAGCGAGCATGAAGATCACAAAACCTACACACACGGACACGATAGTCACGATCACCGGAGTTCCAACCATGCCGTGATTGTCCCCTACCCATTGCCACCGAGCGCCCTACGGGTACACGATCGAAGTACCCATCCCGAGCTAGGAGTGGAAATGCCGAAATACCTCTGGCAAGTGACGTACTCACCCTCCGGCGCCGCCGGTCTGCAGCAGGAGGGAGGCACTGCGCGGCGCGACGCGATAACGCGAATGGTCGAAAGCATCGGTGGCACTGTCGAATCCTGCCACTTCGCACTGGGCGGTCACGACATGTTCGTGATCGGCAACCTGCCGGACGACGTCGCGGCAGCCGCATTGAGCATTCGCACGGCTGCGGCAGGTGCAGCACGCTCGGAGTCGATCACACTGCTCACGCCGGAGCAGATCGACGAGGCAGTCAAGCGACCGACCGACTACCGCGCGCCGGGCAAATGACGACGGAAGGAATAGATCCCGGCAGCAGCCGAGTTGCACCCGCTGTGACGGAGACTACGAAAACACCTGACCTGGGAACCTACGGAATCTGGCGAGGAGCGGCTGGTTTGCCGCCCGAGCTGGGAACTGCGATCGAGAAACTCGGTTTCGGCACCATCTGGATCGGCGGCTCCCCACGCGCCGATCTACGGATCGCCGAGAAACTTCTCGACGCGACCGAGCACATCACCGTGGCAACCGGAATCGTCAACATCTGGTCCTCACCTGCGGCTGAGGTGGCGGAGTCCTATCACCGACTCGAAGCCGCGCACCCGGGTCGATTCCTGCTCGGCGTAGGCGTCGGACATCCGGAGGCTACCGGCGACTACACCAAGCCGTACGCCTCGCTCGTGTCGTACCTCGACGAACTCGACGCGGCCCAGGTCCCGGAAGCGCGGCGCGTCCTCGCCGCACTGGGGCCGAAGGTGTTGAAACTGTCCGCCGCTCGCGCCGCCGGCGCGCATCCGTACCTGACCACCCCCGAACACACGGCCGAAGCTCGCGAAATCCTCGGCCCTTCGAAGATCCTGGCCCCCGAGCACAAGGTTGTCCTGGAAACCGATCCGGAGAAGGCCAGAGCAATCGGTCGCCCCGCCGTCGCCAACCCGTATCTGTATCTGCGCAACTACACGAGCAATCTCGAGCGCCTCGGTTTTGCGCCCGAAGAGTTGGCCAACGAGGGGAACGATCGCGTCATCGACGCCCTGGTTGCGCGGGGTACCGCGAAGTCCATCGCGGATCGACTTCGGGAGCATGTCGCGGCGGGTGCCGATCACGTTGCGATCCAAGCACTTCCCGCCGAAGGTGATCCGATCGCGACCTACGAAGCACTGGCCGCCGAACTCTTCGACTGACCGGGCAACCCTTGACTTGGATAAGTAGTGTCCGAGTATACTTGGACACTACTTATCCGAGTAAAGGAGAAAAACATGAAGATCGTCATTTTCGGAAGCGGACTCATCGGAAGCCAGGTCGCCGCCAAGCTCGCTGACGCCGGGCACGACGTGAAGGCGCTCGGTCGCGGCGACGGGATCGACATCACCACCGGCGCAGGTATCGCCGAGGCAGTCGAGGGTGCCGACGTCGTCGTGGATCTGACCAATTCCCCGTCATGGTCGGACGACGACGTCTTGGCCTTCTTCCGCGACGGAACCGGCCACATCCTCGCCGCGGAGGAGAAGGCAGGCGTCGGGCACCACGTCATCCTGTCCATCGTGGGTGCCGATCGACTGCCCGATTCCGGGTACATGCGAGCCAAGGTCGCCCAGGAAGACCTGGTCAAAGCGGGCCCGACCCCCTACACGATCGTCCGATCGACCCAATTCTTCGAGTTCGTCGCCGGAATCGCCGACGCGGGAACCACCGACGGCGCCGTCCACGCAACGCCGGGACATCTGCAACCCATCGCGTCTCGAGACGTCGTGTCCCACGTCGCCGAGGTAGTGACCGGCGCGCCGCAAAACGGCACGGTCGAGATTGCCGGACCCGAACCGCTGGGCATCGACGAACTGGTCCGGCGCTTGTTCCTCGTCACCGGCGACAAGCGTTCGGTTATCTCCGATCCCGAAGCCGGCTACTTCGGCGCGAAACTCGACAACTCGGCACTGACCCCGACACCCGGTGCAGATGCATGGATCGCGCCGACAACATACGACGCGTGGCTTGCCGAGAAGGCCTGACGTCGACAACTCGAGCGACGTCCGGCCCGCACCGCTTTCCGCGGCGTCGATAGAGTCCAATCATGAAGCTTTCCGGAGGCGTGGAGTGGTCACTCCACTGCTGCGTGGTTCTGAGCCAGTCCGAAGGGCCGGTACCCACAGCCAGACTCGCCGAACTTCACGGGGTGTCGAAGACATACCTGGCGAAGCATCTGCGAGCGCTCGCGCACGCCGGTCTGGTCAATCCGACCGAGGGCCGAGACGGCGGGTACGTTCTCACCCGGGCTCCCGAGAAGATCACCGTTCTCGACGTCGTACAAGCCGTTGACGGCACCGAACCTGCGTTCCGGTGCACGGAGATTCGACAGCAAGGAATCCTCGCCGCCCCACCGGAACAGTGCCGTTCCGCCTGCGGAATCGCCAAGGTCATGGCCGACGCCGAAAAAGCCTGGCGCGCATCACTGTCGGGGGTCACTATTGCAGATCTTGCTGCAACCCTGGACCTTCCGGCACTCAGAAAGATCCTGAACACACCGATCACACCCTAGAGCAGCCCACACCCCACGAGACGGCAATCCATCGTTCAACTATCGGGTACCTTGTTCGGGGATCAAATCTTGACGAAGAATCTTCCGGGAATTTTCGCAAGATCTCGGAGGGGGTTTCATGGGAGTCAGTGGCGCTGCGGGGTTGGGGCAGAACATTCGTCAAACAACGGGACTGTTGAGTCGCTGGTGGTCTCTTGCGTACGACGGCGAATGGTTCCCGAGGTTCCTGGCTGCTCGATCGATGTTGGGGACAGCCAGGGTGGTCGTCACCTTTTGGTGTGCTGTGTTCGTGGCACTCGCCGTACTGGCTCAATTCGTGAAGGGTGGCGCAACCGAGCTCCCTGAACGGCTCGCGGCGGGCGCAGCATGCATGATCGCGCTCTACTGCATGATTCGCTGGTCACTCGGACGGTCTTGGCCGAGTCACCATCAATCCGTTCGTTTCGTTTCGCTCACCAATATCTGCTTGTCCTTGATACTTCTCGCCGGAATCCATTCGAGCTTCCTGGCATTGACCGGCACCGTCCTGTTCGTGGTCGTCGCGAACTATTCGTCGGTATTCCACAGCCCTCGAATAGTCACCGCACAGATCACCGGCGCGCTGTTCGTCGTTGCGCTACTGACAATTCGAGCTGTAACCGATCCGGATACCGACTCTTCGCTGTCGGTGTCCACTGGATTCGTCATCGGGTGTGTTATCGCTTCAGCTTCGATGACCGTGCATTTCCTCGTCCTGTATTTGACCGACGACGCACGACACTCTTGGCGTGATCCACTCACCGCTGCCCTGAATCGACGTGGGCTGCACAATGTCTGGCAACAGTTGTTCGGTGTCGGCGAACTCCAAGGACACGTAGTCCTTGCGGTGGTGATCGATGTCGATTCGTTCAAGAGCGTCAACGACAAACTGGGTCACGCGGAAGGCGATCGGATGCTGGTGACAGTCGGCCGGCGCCTGAACTCGGTGGTCGGAGAGGTCGGGCTGGTTGCGCGGACTGGCGGCGACGAGTTCGTGATTCTCATGCCCGTGGAGCCACGTCGCATCGAACAAACCGTGGTGGACATTCACAATTCGATATCGCGGCCCGCCGGCCGGCAGTCGATTTCCGTGAGCGTCGGAGCCAGCGTGTGGCTGTCCTCGACAATCCCGGACGCTTCGGGAACCATCGATCGGATTCTTGCCGACGCCGACAACGCGATGTATCGGGCGAAACGACGAGGTGGAGACCAGGTAGCTTGGGCAGTAACGCATCTGAGCTGAATCGACACGATTACCTGTCGATCGAATTCAAAGCGCCGCTTCGCTGTCGTTCGCCGGATCCAGCTGATCCTGGGTTGCCGCCCAACTCGCCAAGAGTTTGAGTGCGTCAGCCGTGGGCGTCCCCGGCGCCGCGGTGTAGACCAGCAGTGTCAGCCCGGGATTGGACGGCAGTTCCATCGCCTCGAAGTTCAGCTCCAGGTCGCCGACGACGGGGTGACGAACCTTCTTGAATCCCGTCCGATGAAAGCGCACATTGTGTTTCGCCCACCGGGTGCGGAATACCTCACTGCGAGTGGCAAGTTCACCGATGAGCTCGGTCAGCGCCCTGTCATGGGGATTGCGCCCCGCTTCCGAGCGGAGCATCGCGGCGATGTCGTCTGCCGCGCGCTCCCAATCCACGAAGAAGTCCTGCGATGCCGGGTCCAGGTACACGAACCGGGCGTAGTTCGCCGGCCTACGTGGATCGGCCAACACCGGCGAATACAACGCGCGCGCCATACGATTGGCCGCCAGCATGTCGTGCCTGGCATTACGTACCCACGCCGGCGCGTCGGTGATGGCGTCGAGTATCTGCTGAATCGCCGGGCTCACGCCCTTGGGGGCGGGCCGCTTTCTACTCGGTGCGCCTGCACTGGCGGCCTTCGCGAGGTCGTACAAATGGGCAGTTTCGGCTTCGTCGAGTTGCAGTGCTCGGGAAAGGCTTTCGAGCACCGAGTCCGACGCTCCCGCCAGATTTCCGCGTTCCATGCGCACGTAGTAGTCGATGCTCACACCGGCGAGCGGAGAAGACCGAGGGAGGTACTGCCGTTACCTGGAACAACAGACACTCCCGCGCCCGCGAGGCGCGGCGTTGACTGATTGCAGTCGACCGGTCCACGCCGAAACGTCGACTTCGAAGCACGCGACACCAGAAGCAAGAGGGGACACCATGCGAGCAACCATCATGTACGGCGCCGGAGACGTTCGAGTCGAGACCGTGCCCGATCCGGCACTGCAGCAGCCGGCGGACGCGATCGTGCGGGTCGTCAGGGCGTGCGTTTGCGGCTCTGACCTGCACCCTTACCACAACATGCCGGCCACGCCCGGTGGTTCCCCGATGGGCCACGAATTTGTCGGAGTGGTCGAAGAGACCGGTCGCGAGGTGTCCACGTTGAAGAAGGGCGACTTCGTCATCGCCCCCTTCGCCTGGTCCGACGGGACGTGCGACTTCTGCCGCGAAGGCTTGCAGACGTCTTGCCGACACGGTGGATTCTGGGCCGGAAACGGGATCGGAGGCGGTCAGGCAGAGGCCATCCGAGTGCCGTTGTCAGACGGCACCCTGGTCAAGGCGCCGGTCGGTGAGGATTCCGAACTCCTACCGTCACTGCTCACACTCTCCGACGTCTTCGGCACCGGCTATCACGCGGCGGTCAAGGGTGGCGTCAACCAACGCACGACGGTCACGGTCATCGGCGATGGAGCCGTGGGGCTGATGGCAGTGCTCTCCGCCAAACGCCTCGGCGCCGAGCGCATCATCCTCATGGGGCGCCACAAGACCCGCACGGATCTCGGTCTCGAGTTCGGAGCCACCGACGTGGTTGCCGAACGTGGAGATGAGGGCATCGAGAAAGTCCGCGAACTGACCGGAGGCGACGGCACTCATGTCGTCCTCGAAGCGGTAGGTCACATGCCTGCCTACGAGCAGTCGCTCGGAGTTGTCCGACCGGGCGGCGTCATCAGCCGAGTCGGGGTACCCCAATACGAAGAAGCTCCAATCGGATTCGGGACACTCTTCGGACCCAACATCACACTCACCGGTGGACCGGCCCCGGTGCGCGCGTACATCGAAGAGCTGATGCCGGATGTGCTCGATGGAAAGATCGAGCCGGGCAAGGTCTTCGACCACACCGTCGGACTCGACGACGTAGCGGAAGGCTACCGAGCCATGGACTCCCGTGAATCGTTGAAGGTCCTCGTCCGCCCGTAGTTCACCACTTGCGAAAGTCCACCACTTGCGAAGAAGATGCGCGTGACCCACATTGCCACCCGTCCTGTTGCCGGTCGCATCAATCCCACCGCGATCCTGGCGATCATTCTGATCAGCTATTTCATGATCCTGCTCGACAATTCGATCATCTTCACCGGGCTACCCAGCATCCAAAGCAGCATGGGTTACTCGGCAACCGGGCTGTCCTGGGTCCAGGACGCCTACACCCTGGTGTTCGGCGGGCTTCTCCTGCTGGGTGCTCGTCTCGGGGACATCTTCGGCCGTCGTCGCGTATTCGTGGCCGGTCTCGCGATTTTCGCGATTGCGTCGTTTCTCGTCGGGGTCGCGCCGAACGGTTGGTGGCTCATCGCAGCGCGCGCTCTCCAAGGCGTCGGAGCAGCAGTGGTCGCCCCGGCGTCGCTGTCACTGCTGACCGCCAGTTTCCCGCCCGGCCCGGAGCGAACGCGCGCTGTTGCCTGGTACGGCGCTGCTGCGGGAATAGGCGCCAGCCTCGGACTCGTGATCGGCGGCGCCCTTGCCGACTGGGTATCTTGGCGCGCAGGCTTTTTCATCAACGTTCCGATCGGTATCGCGATGATCGCTCTCGCTCCCCGGTTCATTCCGGAAACCGAGCCCCACTCCGGACGTTTCGATGTGGCGGGCGCTGTTCTCGCCACACTCGGCATGACCGCACTCGTCTTCGGCACCGTCAACTCGGCCGAAGCGGGGTGGACCTCACCGATCACCGTTGCGACACTGGCGGCCGGGGCGATACTACTGACCTTGCTCTTCCTCAACGAAGCGAGAGCGGAGCAGCCGATCATGCCACTGAGGTTGTTCCGTAGCCGGGAGCGATGCGGGGCGTACGCCGCCCGAATGCTCTATCTGGGTGCCATGATCGGATTCTTCTACTTCACGACTCAGCTACTCCAAGGCGTCATGGGCTTCAGCGCGTTCCAAGCAGGCATCGCCTTCTTCCCGATGACGATCGTCAATTTTTCTGTGGCGATGCTTATTCCGCGACTGACACCGCGATTCGGAAGTTCCGCAATTCTGTCGGTTGGCATTGCCGTCACCCTAGCCGGGATGGCGTGGCTCAGTCTGGTCCATCCTGGCAGGACGTACCTCACTGCGATAGCACTTCCGATGATCTTGATCGGCGCCGGACAGGAATTGGCTTTCGCCCCACTGACTTCTGCCGGCATCTCCGGGGTACAGGCCGAAGATGCCGGTGCCGCATCAGGATTGGTCAACACTGCACATCAACTGGGCAGTGCTCTCGGACTCGGCATCCTCGTCGCAGTCTCCGCGGGCGCCGGATCCTCTGCCGACGACGCTACAACGGCACTCACCGATCACGTATCAACGGCTCTCACCGCAGGCACCGCCCTGCTCGCCGCTTGTCTCGTCATCGTCCTCGCACTGATCGTCCCGGCTACGAGAACGCGAAGTACCGCAAAGCAATTCGACCAGGAGAAAGGAAGCCGAGATGTCGCACTCGTGGACCGAGGCTGAACTGACCAAGATCGGCGACGCCGAGGAGTTGCAGGTCTCCTCGTACCGCCGAGACGGAACCGCAAGGCCGTACGTCACGATTTGGGTTGTCCGTACCGACAACCAACTGTACGTTCGCTCGGCCTACGGAACCGACAACCCGTGGTTCGTCCGAGCAACGGCAAGTGGAACGGGCCGAATCCGAGCAGGAGGAATCGAGCGGGACGTGGCGTTCGAGTCCGCCGCACCGGATGCCCACTCGTCGATCGACTCCGCCTATCACACCAAGTACGACCGCTACGGCCCGCAGATCGTCGGCTCCGTCACCGGCCGCGCCGCCGCACCCAACACCATTCGACTTGTTCCGCTGACGCAGAACTGAACCGCCCCTTTCGATTCCGAGGAGACCTCATGGAAATCTTGAAGCCCCAGCCCACCAGCAAAGCACCCAGCGACTGGTTCACCGGCGACGTCTGGTGGGACGTCATCTACGCCGGCCAGGAGCCGTCGAGGATGCGCGCCAACATGGTTCGCTTTGCACCGTGCGCGCGAACCGACTGGCATTCCCACGCCCTCGGACAGACCCTCCACATCGTCTCCGGGACCGCGCTGGTTCAAGCTCGCGGCGGCGAGATCGTCGAAGTCCACCCGGGTGAGACCGTCTACACCCCAGCGGGAGAGGAACACTGGCACGGCGCGGCACCCGACCGTTTCATGAGCCACCTCGCACTGTGGGAAGGACCCGGCGACGGAGGCACCGAAACTACATGGGGCGACAAAGTCACCGATGAGGAATACGGCGGTCCCCGCGCCAGACGTCGTTGAGACCGGACACCTCTCAGATACGGCGCATCACGGAAACAACTTTGCCCAGGATGACCGCGCGATCGCCGTCGATGACGCTGTACGCGGGATTGCGAGGCTCGAGGTACACGTGACCGTCGCGACGCCGGAGCACCTTCACCGTGGCCTCGCCGTCGATCATCGCGGCGACGATCTCACCGGAATGAGCTTCGTCCTGGCGGCGCACCACGACGACGTCACCGTCACAGATCGCTGCGTCGACCATCGACTCACCACGCACCCGAAGTCCGAACACCGTGCCGGAGCCGACAAGCTCGCGAGGAAGCGCAAGCACCTCGTCGGCGTGCTCCTCCGCGAGGATCGGCGCGCCGGCCGCGATGTCACCGACGACCGGAACCGTCACCGTATTCGACGACGACTGTTCCTTCGCGCCTACGAGGAACGGCCGCACGTCCAACTGCCGAGCCATGGCCGCTCCTCGGCGGAGGAAGCCCTTCTCTTCGAGACTCTTGAGGTGCTTGGACACCGTCGACGTCGAGCGCAGACCAACCGCGTCTCCGATCTGCCGTGTGCTCGGCGTGCACCCGTTGGCAGCCACGAGATCCCGGATGATCATCAGAATCTGCTGCTGGCGGAGCGGCAGGGAGGAGGCGTCGAGGCCACCGAACATGTCGAGATCGTCGTAATCGGTCACGATGAGAATCGTAGTGAGGGGTCCCGACATCCAGGCCAGGCAGTCGGAGTCTGCCAGAAACGGCACAGGCAGTTTGTTTCCCGAGCGGCGCATGGCACGCTGAGCTGATGGAGCCTCTCGAACCGATGCGCCCGGTCAGTGTTCCCGCCGACACCCATAAGTCGACGCCGATCTGGAAGTCGGCACCGGTCACTTTGGGAACGGTGGGTGTGTTTGCCTACGCATTGATGTCCGCGAGAACCGGCGTCGTCGAAGTTGCACTTGGCGCGGCGATCGCGATCGCCGGCGCCGCCCTCTACTGCATGTCAGTGATGCGCACGATCAGAGAAAACTCGTGCAGCCGCGTACCTCTGCTCGGAACCCCACCCGTCTCGCCCCGTGACGTCGACCTGCTCGCCGGGGCCGGGATGCCCTTGATCATGGGCGGATCGTTGCTGGCCATACGAGCAGCGGGATGGACCTGGCCATATCTCTATCTCGGACTGCTCGCCGTGATCATGGTCGCTACCTATGTTCTTCCCGTGGTGGTGCACAACCGACGATTACGGAAGCGAACTCACCGATCGCAAACCCCGTGACGCGGGTACGTCGACGCAACATCTCCAGCACATTCTCCGACGTCCCCACTGGTACGACCGGTCCATCCCCCGGTGGAGCCGACTATGCGCTGGCGACCTTGCTATCAGGCACGACAGCAATATCGACCTTGCTGAACTGCAGCACACCGTCTTCGATCTCGGCGTCGTGCATCAGCTTGCGGTCGCGGTAGTAATTGTTGACCACTTTCCACGCACCGCGGGCACCCTGACGCGGCATCTCTCCGTCGCCGCGCTGGATGTAGCCCGAGGTCAGGGCTCCGCCCATGAGAGATTCTTCGGCGAAGTCCTCAGGTTCGGCGTGAACCTCGAAAGTCGTGTAGTCGCGCTTACGCATGATCTTGAGTACGCGACACAGATAGGACGCGGCCAGGTCGGCCTTGAGCGTCCAGGATGCGTTGGTGTAGCCGAGGATCATCAGGAAGTTCGGGATGTCGGAGTAGAGCACGCTCTTGTAGGCGACCGTCTCGTTGAGCTTGACGGGCTCGCCGTCGATGCTCATGGTCGCCCCGCCCAGGATCTGTACGTTCAAGCCGGTCGCCGTGACGATGACGTCGGCCTCGATTTCGCGGCCCGACTCGGTCACGATGCCCTTCTCGGTGAACGTGGCGATACGGTCGGTGACGATGTCGGCCTTGCCACTCTTGAGCACCTTGAACAGGTCCCCGTTGGGAACCACGCACAGGCGCTGATCCCACGGGTTGTAGTTGGGGGTGAAGTGACGCAGGTCCACGTTCTTGCCGAGTTGCAAGCGGATCTGGGTGAGGAACAGCTTCTTCGCCAGCTTCGGATTGGTGCGTGAGAGCTGAAAGCTGGCGCGTTGCAGTGCGATATTGCGGGCTCGACCGATCTTGTAAGCGATCTGATCGGGAACGCGTGCAAGCTTGAGACCCTTGGCCACAGGGTCCTCGGACGGTAGCGCCTGGATCCACGTGGGCGAGCGCTGCAGCATGGTGACGTGACCGGCAGTGGGGGCCATCGACGGGATCAGCGTGATCGCGGTGGCACCGGAACCGATGACCACTACCTTCTTTCCGGTGTAATCGAGATCCTCCGGCCAGTGCTGCGGGTGCACGATCTGACCGCGGAAGTCGTCCTCACCGGGGAAGGCGGGGCGGTATCCCTTGTCGTAGTTGTAATAACCACAGGCGCCGACGAGGACGTTCGCGGTCCACGTCTCGGTCTCCCCCGTCGCCTCGACCAGGACGGTCACGGACCACTGAGCAGTCGCACGATCGAAGTCCATTGCCACGACCTTGCGGCCGAAGTTGATGTGGTCGGTGACGCCGTATTCCTTGGCGGTTTCCTCGACGTAGTCACGGATACTGGCGCCGTCTGCGAGCACTTTGGTTCCGATCCACGGACGGAAACCGAATCCGAAGGTGAGCATGTCGGAATCCGAACGGATGCCGGGATACTTGAACAGGTCCCAGGTGCCACCGATGTTCTCGCGGCGTTCGAGGATCGCGTAAGTGCTTCCGGTCTGCTCACGAATGAGGTGGCAAGCCGCGCCGATTCCGGACAAGCCAGCGCCGATGATCAGTACGTCGACATGCTGTGTCATGAGGAAACTCGTTTCGTCGGTCGTCGCGAAGCTACTTCTGGCGTCGGCAGTGACCGAGAACGATCGGCCGGTTCAGGCCGGGTTCCCTAAGGTCAGCGCCAATGAACAGGGTATGTGCAACTGACGGTAACAGTCAATATCTCGACCCGGCCGCGTACGGAACATTGAGGCGCGACGCACCGGCCTCGCGGAAACTCGATCGAGACGCCTGAATGCCTCGAGCCATTGGGGAGTCGTTCACGTCGTCGACGGAACGCCTAATGGCTCGTCTACGCGGGATACTCATCGCCCAAATATTCAGCGCCCTAGCATAATTCGAAGGTCCACGATCAGGTGTCGAACGCGCGAGTTTCCATGGGAGGACGGGCAACTGCGATATCGCCGTAACCTTCGTGCGCATCAGCGGAAAGGTCACTGCGATAGCTAACCTGCTGACGAAACCACGCTGAAAGCAACGGTTTTGGTTCCGCAGCGAAGAGAGCGGGCGGAGCGGACCTCCACCGGAGATGTAGTCGCTATGACACTCTCCAGCACAGTCACCGTGTACACCACTCATAGCAATCGAGGGTTCGCCAATGCAATCGCTGCCGGAATCAGCGCCAGGGCTTATTCCGAGCCACAAACCGCAGACATGAGCCTGTTAAGGCATCACACCAGCGATCACGGTAGAGCGCTCGTTCTCCTACCACTCGGGGGCGTCGATTGGCAGGTGAAGGAGCTCTCCGCGCTCGAGGGATCGGTCCTGGTCGGCGATCTCAGTAGCGGCAACTCCATGATTCGGGGGCTCGCAGCGGGCGCCCACGCCGTGCTCAACTCTCAACTGCCATTCACATCCCTGCTCGATGAGCTGCAGGCCGCGATCAACCCCAACTCCGCTCGGTCTGCACACGACAAGTCCTCGCTCGTACAACGCATCCGGTTGCGCACCGAAGAATTCGCACGAATCAGCAGTCTCACCGATCGCGAGTTCGAGATCGTGGGCCTTCTCTACGGAGGCTCGAATGTCGACTCGATTGCTCGAACCGCCCACATCGCACCGACCACGGTTCGCGCCCACATCCGAAGCATCCTGCAAAAACTGGGGGTGCATTCCCAGCTGGAGGCATGCGCGATGCTCCGCCGCTCTGGTCACGACGCACGCAGACACCCACTGGAACTTCGGATCGGACGCTTCTAGCAGGAAGTGCCCCAGACACACTCGCCGAGATGGGGTGCCGCCCCTGATCGAACTCGACCTTCGAAAAGATCGTCAATTTTGACGATTCGATGACGCGCCCGGACGTCGAATATTAGGTCCTACACGACACCGAAGACACGAGTGAACATCGAAAGGTGCATTCAATCAATGGAATACACACGCACAGTGCCGCGGCATCTCGTCCACAGACATGCTGTTGCCGAGGTTTTCTTGACGGACTACCGGATCGAATCGGACTCGGCGTACCAGGTTGCTGTGCAACTCCCGGTCTCGCACCGGATATTCGACGTATCGAGCGAGCAACACGATCCGCTCGGGGTGGCAGAAGCATTTCGACAGGCAGTGGTGCTTCTGTGCCACACCCGATACGAGATTCCACTGCACTACAAGTTCCTCATGGAAACGTTCAGCTTCGAGATGCTGGACGCGCTCGACGTGCAATCAGTCGCGGAGCCGTTGAGTTTCTCGACGACAGTGGACAACCTCACTCATCGCGACGGAGCGGTTTCGGGGGTCGAAGTGTCGGGGATCCTCAGCGAGGGCAACCGGCACGTCGCCAGATGCAACGCTGTTGCGCGAGGAGTCAGCCCCGAGGGATACCGTCGAATCCGGCAAGGACGAGAAGACCACCGCCCGAGCCGGCGTATCCTTCCTTCCGGAGCCGCGGTGGTCGGATCGGAGCGAGTCGGACGCCTAACCGATGGAGATGTGCTCATCAGCACTGATCCTGCTCGGCACGCGATGTTCTGCGCTCCCGATCCACGCAACCACTCCCTTTTCGACCACCCCGTCGACCACATCCCAGGAATGATACTTTTCGAGGCCGCCCGACAAGCGCTCCGATTTCGCATCGGCAACCCAGCAACAAAGATCGCCTCACTCTCGGCGGTCTTTCCGAGGTTCACTGAATGGGAAACGCCGTGCGAGGTGTCAACGATCCCCCTTGACGCGTCGGGCCATGTGCACCGAGTTCGGTTCACTCAAGAACTGGAAACCACCGCGGAACTCGAAATTACAGTTGCGGACCAATCATGAGAGCGAACGAACACGTTCTTCTCGTCGCGTCTACCACGTCAAGCGCTCGGTGCTTCCCACTCTCTCGGTGCAAGCGCCGCCAGTTGCATGACGTGCGCCAACTTGTCCTCGCGGACGATCGTTGGCAGCACCAGGTTCCACATCTGACTCAACCGCTCGTACAGATCGGTTCTGCCCGTCAGCATTTCCGAGAGAATCTGCACTCCGGTGAACGACCCCACCACAAATCGAGCCAACGCGTCTATATCGGTGCCCGGGACGATATCGCCGGCTTCGGCCGCTTGGGTTGCCACCTGCTTGATAGCCTCGATCCAATCGAGGTACGGCTGTTCGATGGGGCCTTGAATACTGCCGATCTCCATCGTCAACCGCATGCCACCTCGCGCGATGGGCTCGGTCACAAGCTGCCGAGCCATCTCCTGCGAAACGAGCACCAGGGTTTCGACCGCGATGTCGGAGTGCGCAGCAACCCGCCGGGTACCCTCCATCGCCATACCGTGCTGCGCTGCGATGACCGCGTGCGCAAGCTCCTCCTTGGACGCGAAATGAAAATACATCGCCCCCTTCGACACACCCCCGTGCTGCAAGATCGTGCCCAAACTGGCGGAGTACCCGAACTTCTCGAAGCTCTTCGCAGCACCCAAAATGACGGCCTGGCGCGTCAGGACAGCACGCTCCTGCATGATCTACCCAGCTCTCGTTGCCGACGGAATGAATCTCAACGATACGTCGAAAGAGCCCGCAGCAACGCTCTCGACACGGACACACCGTGACGACTCTGGTACTCGGGGCCACTGGTTTCATCGGCTCGGCAGTGATGAAACAGCTGGTTTCCCGCCACGGAAACGCTGCAATCGGTTTCGTTCGCACGGCCACCGCAGCCAAACAGTTCGGCCGTGAAGGAATCGCCACCGTGATCGGCGACATCAACGAAAGTGCTTCTCTACGAGTTGCAATGAGTCAGGCGTCGACCGTCATCTGTTGCGTGTCGTACGTGGGCGACGACGAACAACAGTGCGTTCACGTCAACCAACACGGCGTACAGAACGTTGCGTCGATGGCCGCCACCGTCGGCGTCGAACGCTTGCTCTACGTCAGTACCGCGGCCGTGTACGGGCCGGGACCGTTTCGAGACTTGCCGGTCAACGGCGCACCTCTCAGCCCCTTCTCACCTGCCAGTCGCACGCGCGCTCTCGCCGAGAAGTTCGTGCGCGACGCCGGAGGCCTGGTCGTCCGGCCGCATCTCGTGTACGGACCCGGCGACAGATGGTTTCTTCCGACACTGACGCGAATTGTCTCTCGCCTCGACTCGATCATCGACGGCGGTAGCGCTGTCCTGTCGGTAGTCGACGTAGACCTACTCGCCCGATCCATCTCCGAGTTGTCGGTAGAACAGCAATTTCGCTACGGCTCAACACTTCACGTCAACGAGCCTGTCCCGCGGACAGTCATCGACCTTCTCGAGCAACATGCGCGGGAGACCAACTGGACTCTGCCCCAGAACTCTATCCCCCGCGCCGACGCGGTGAAAGCTGCTGCCCAGCTGAGTCTCGACATGCACCAGATCGACATGATCAGCCTCGATCACTGGTTCCGGTCGAGACTGTACTGATGGCACACAGATCACTCTCGCCAAAACACCTGTCTCCCAACATTTTCAGCCCTCCCTATTGTTCAGCCTCAGCAATCAATACGACCTATTTCGCAGTCACCACAGGCGAACAGAGAGCTCTGATCGACGAAAACCACGGCTGCACAAAGACGGCAGTGATCGCGCACACCAAAGAAGCGGCGTTCACGCGACTGGCAGCAGCCTGGGGCTCCCTTCCGTCCGCCTTCGCCGCCGAATGCAGTTTGTGACGATCTAAGTCGTGCGCGACTAAAGGGCCAGGAGCTCTGACATCACGGGAGAAGGCTCTCCATCTCGCTGACCTCGGCTACCGTCATCTGAACCAGAAAACGGGAGAACAGATGCTCACTGCGGATATTTTGCTGTCGGGCCCGCGCGGACGCCGGATGCTGCTCGCGTATGCGATCGACGCCGAACGCGCCCTGCGTCCCGAGCCAGGCGACGACATGTTCCGCATCAACGCTCACCGGGCGGCGTATCACCTCGACGTCGGACAAGGAACCTCCCGAGTGTTGTTCGGCCCGGGCGCCGAAGAGGCCCGGCAGACCATAGTCACCGCGGAGGGCGTGGCGCGCAGCCTCACGGAAATATCGCTCCCCGACGTCACCGCCGTCGATCTACGCTCCGCCCTCGCAGAAGCGGTCGATGCGGCGCGTTACTGGCAGGATCCCGACGGAGAAGACGTCCTCGTCGCCACCGAAGTTATGCGAGATGAGCTTCGACGCGTCGCCGAGCACATCGCGGCTCCGAATGCGCGCGGTGGTGGTCAACCTCGCTCGCCTCATCCGACCAATGGTCGATTCTGAGCAGAGGTGAGGAATCTCCGGACACAGACGAAGTGCCTGCTGCGCAACAACTCCTCAGCGAGTGGCGCACGAGCACCCTGGAATCGGAAGCGAGAGCTGAACGTGACCGCCCGGTGGACCCCGCGGCGAACTGGTCAGGTTATTGGTGGTCGAATCCACCCACTCAGGGTTCGACGAGGGCGCTGTTCGACGGGACTCCGGCGGGCTTGTGGTTCGTCGAAGACAGCATGGGATGGGAACGGGTCGTCGTCCGAGCATTGCGGCCACCGACTGGCGCACGCATCTACGAGATCGACAGCGCGCAAGCCTGGTCGGAGCTGTGCAGACGGTTCCCGCTCGAGGTCACCGCAGAAACGCGGCAGGTTTGGTATCGGACTACCGGCCGATCAGGCAGGTGGGTCATCCCCGACTGGGTGCAGGTCGCGGAAAGATTTGAGGGAGTGCACCTTACCGTGACGGGATACCTCGCGGCAGCAGGAACCGCGATCGAGGTCGATACCGAGACGGCGAGCGTCATCGCGGGCTGGGCACCCGACGAAACATACTGGTTCACCGATGCTGCCACCTACATTTCCGAGCCGTGTGCTTGGGTGCTGCACGACGGCCCGGAAGTGACCGACCAGCCCGCATGGACGCTGGAATCGCAGCAATGACCCGCACGTGAGGGTCTGCTAGGCATGAGCTTCCGTGAGGAATCGATCGCAGTTGCCCTCCGAGTCGAGTCAACTACCCCGTGCGCGGTCGGCAGGAGCACTCACGTGCACGCAGACATGCGGAAGGGCGGTACCCCGCTCAGGCCGATCCGAACCCGAGTGCCCTAGATCACAAAGGTAAACCTATCCACAAATCGCCAAATGTCCTACATTTGACTCATGCCGGATTCCCGTATCGCACCCACCGCACGCAACATCCCACTTTCAGTGCAGATCGCGGAACAACTGCGGTCCCAGATCACTTCTGGCAACTGGGAATTAGGGGAGAAGATCCCCGGCGAGCATCAACTTGTCGAAATGACCGGCGCGAGCCGCAATACAGTCCGGGAGGCCATTCGCGGCCTCGTCCATGCCGGCCTCCTCGAAGCACGCCCGGGAGACGGAACCTACGTCTGCGCGAGCTCAGAACTCGAAATTGCACTTCAAAGACGTGCAGCGGCGGAGAACGTGCTCGAAATCTTCGAAGCCCGTGAAGCTTTGGAGCTCTACGCCGCCCGACTCGCTGCCGAACGAGCCCTGCCCGAAGACATCGACCGCATGACTCGGGCTTTGGATCGCCGAGACGCTGAGCCCGACGTCGCCAAATCCGTCGAGTACGACCTCGACTTCCACCTGGAGATGTTCGCAGCGAGCGGGAACCAACTGATAGCGGACATCTACCGCAGTCTCGATCGCTCTGACACCATGAGCATCCCACAAGGTAAGTCCGACAAGGAGACTCGACAGCTATTCATCGGGCCTTGGACCGACGACGACCCACACCGGCAGCTGCTTGCGGCCATCCGTGACCGCGATCCGGACGGCGCAGCCGCCGCAGTGGTCCGACTGATGGACCACAGCCGATCCCTCTTTCTGCAAAACATGCCGAAGTAGCTGACACACAAGAGGTTCAGCGCACAGACAATCTCAGAAGGGCACACCTATGGCTAACGTCATCTCCGACACCGAAAACGTGGCGTCTGCCCCGAGCGCGATACCGATAATGCGCCGAGGACTCGTTATCGCTGGCATTCTTCTCATCGCAGCCAATCTTCGAGCCTCAATCACAGTCGTCGGCCCGCTACTCGGTGAAGTACGCACCGATCTCGATATCTCGTCGACAACAGCATCAGCGCTGATCAGCCTTCCACTGCTGTGCTTCGCAGTGTTCTCCCCCGTTGCCCCGGTCATCGCAGCTCGGTGGGGAATGGAACGGACACTCGCAGCAGCACTCGGCATGCTCGCCTTAGCGATCGTGATCCGCTCTGTTCCGTGGATGCCTGCGCTGTGGATCGGTACCGTATCGCTCGGCATGTCCATCGCAACAATGAACGTTCTACTGCCGGCGCTCCTCAAACGAGACTTCCCGACCGAAGCCGGCCGTTTGACCGGCATCTTCTCGGCGGTCTCTGCAGCCGTCGCCGCAACCGCATCCGGACTTGCCGTGCCGATCGCCGGTCTCACCGATCACGGTTGGCGGATCGCATTCGGAATCTGGGCCGCTATGGCTCTCATAGGATTTGGGGTGTTCCTTCCCCAACTTCGCCGACGCACGCTTCCGAAACACGATCACGCTGCGGCTTTGGATCCCCATCCAGGCGGCCATCGCTCCCCATGGCTCTCAGCACTCGGGTGGCAGATCACAATATTCATGGGCGTCCAATCTCTCTTCTTCTACACCGTTCTGACATGGTGGCCCACCATTGAAGAATCACACGGCACTACCGCGGCTACCGCCGGACTGCATCAAGGCATCATGCAAATATTCTCGATCATCGGCAGCCTCCTCACAGCAGTGCTCCTGCACAAACTGCCCAAGGATCAGAGAGGAGCCGTCCTCGGGCTGGTGTCGGTCGCCGCAGTGGCAGTTCTCGGCCAACTCCTCCTCCCCTCCTGGGCCCTGCTGTGGAATGCATTCCTCGGCATCGGCATCGGCGGATCGATTGTCATTGCCTTGTCCTTCTTCGCAATACGCACTGTCAATCACGGTCAAGCAGCGGCACTCTCGGGTATGGCACAGTCCGTCGGATACCTTCTGGCCGCCACCGGTCCCCTCGTTTTCGGTGCACTGCACGACGCCGTCGATTCCTGGACGACTCCTCTGATCGCGTTGCTGGTGCTGCTGGCCGTGCAACTCGTCTTCGGCTCCCTCGCCGGCCGCAACAAGACACTGGGATAAGCGAACCACGGTCGCCTCGAATCCACCCACCAACCTCGCCAGACCCGTGCCGCGACCCGAACTGTCGTCGACGTGCTGAGGTCCGAGGATGTCGACGAGACAGCGGGGCGCTCAACGGCCTACCGAATTGCACCCGGCCCATCCCCGACTGGTGGATCGGAGCCGAAAGTCGATAATGAGGGCATGAACGAGACACAACCCCACAACCTCGAACGAGAGCGCTGGCGCACGCTGCCAACTCCACCGTCGACCGAGTTGATCGAGATGGTCGGGGACGGACCTTCGAGCGCAGACTTCGACCCTGCTGCACCAGTGACACAGCAGGGGTGAGACAGTCACGACATTCCGGTATCCCGCAGGGTGATGTTCAGCCGCCCGGACGGCAGACCTATGTCGGGACTTGCACTTCCCGCAATAACTTTCGGCACTCCGTGATATGCGAACCGAGACTCTCCACCGAAGACGAAGAGATCACCCGAATGGAGTTCGACATCGGTGTACGGCTTGTTCCGGTTCTCGGAATTCCCGAATCGAAAGACACAACTCTGCCCGACACTCAGTGAGACGACGGGAGCGTCGCAGCGCTCGTCCTTGTCCTGGTGCATGCCCATCCGAGCGCCCTCGTCGTAGAAATTGATCAGCGCGGTGTCCGGCGTGTACCGCTCCCCCGCAGTCGGATCATCATAGGCAGCGGCAACTGCGGCCCGGCCGAGGTCGACGAGCCAGTCAGGCACCGCTGCGACAGGCGCACCGTTCACGTCGTCGGCGGTGCGCGTGTACTTGTACGGCTGCCAATGCCAACCGAGACAGACTGTTTGCACCGACATCTTGTGCCCACCAGGGACAACAGCGGAGCGCATCGGTACGGGTGCGGTCGCCCACCGTCGGCACTCGGCCACCAAGAAGCGTTGCTGTTCGACGCTGAGCCAATCCGGAACGAGGATCGCCCCCGGCGCCACTTCCAATCGTGGCCGAGGAATCAGAGCGTTCATGGTTTCCACGCTAATCGGTTTCGAAGCATTGACACCCTCGGCATGGGCTCGTATCGTAATCAACAGGTTGGTTGATAAAGGAGATGGTTGACAAGTGATCGTGGATCCAGGGGCAGACGAGCGTCTCGACAAAGCGTTCATGGCGCTTGCCGACCCGGTACGACGGCGGATCATCGCCCGCCTGAGCACCGGCCCCCAAACGGTCAACGAGTTGGCCGAGCCGTTCGAGATCACGAAACAGGCCATCTCCAAACATATTCAGGTACTCGAAGCCGCGGGTTTGGTCACTCGCAGCCGCGAAGCCCAGAGGCGGCCGGTACATCTCAACGCCGCAACTCTCGAGGCTTTGACCGCCTGGATCGACCGCTATCGACTGATCCACGAACAACAGTTCCGCAAGCTCGATCACCTACTCAGCACCACACAGAAGGAGACTTAGCCATGGCTACCACCAATCCCGTCACCATCACGGCTCCTGAGGGCGTGCCGTACATCGACATCACCCGCGAATTCGACGCACCCGTCAGTGCCGTCTTCGCAGCTCATTCGAATCCCGATCTGGTCAAGCAGTGGCTCGGCCCCAACGGATACGAGATGGAGATCGACGAATACGAGTTCGTGAGCGGCGGTCGATACAAGTACGTCCATCGCAACCCCGAGGGCGAAGAGTTCCGGTTCAACGGTGTATTTCACGTCGTTCGCGAGAACGACTTTGCCATCCAGACCTTCGAATACGAGGGATTTCCCGACGTCGTCAGCATCGAATCAATCACGTTCGAGGATCTGGGCAACGGACGCACCCGCCTCTCCGGCCATTCCGTATATCCGAGCCTCGAAGCGCGAGACGGAATGATCGAGAGCAATATGGAGCTCGGCGTCACCGAAGGTTACGAACGCCTGGACAAGATCGTCGCGCAACTCTGACCGCCTGTTTGCCCGAACCTCCTCAGCGAAAGGCAGTTTCATGGACTGGACCCTCGAAGTAGTCATCGTTCCCGTCAGTGACCTCGACCGCTCCATCGAGTTCTACCGTGACAAGGTCGGTTTCGATCTCGACCACCACACCGTCAACGAACACATGACGGTCGCCCAGCTCACTCCGCGTGGTTCGGGCTGCTCGATCGTCATCGGGAACCTGCCGTCGCAGACCGAGATGACCCCTGGTTCGTTGAAGGGATTGCAGTTGGTCGTGGCCGACGCTGCAGCGGCTCGCCAGGAGCTCATCGACCGCGGCGTCGATGCCAGTGAGGTCACCGTCTTCGACGAGCGTGACGGGGGCACCTTCTTCGGATTCGCCGACCCGGACGGTAATACCTGGGCTGTCCAGCAGCTGAAGGTCCGCGGCGACAAGCCGCTCATTCCGAAGGAGTACCGCGACCGCTTCGGCGCGTAGCAACTGCCTTCCAGGCTGCGTAACCTTCGGGCATGCAGACGGCACAGGGGCGATAGCCGGCCGCAATCGCGGTCGGCTCGTCCGCGAAGAACACCCGACTGGCGACATACCCGCCACGCGCGATTGCCTGCGCGGCCCCTCGACAGTCGAGTCGCCCGTAGATCTTCGTTTTCCGGTGCCCGCCAAGCACACCGGGCGTCGAACTCTCGTAGGGTTTGTTGCGAGCGTCGCGGAGAATGTACGTCTTACTCGGCATCGTGAAGCACCAATCCCAATGTTCGACGCGTACCCGAGTGCACCACGCTGACACCATGTCGCACAGGGGCTCTCGACCACCCACGAGAACTCTGCACCGGTCGATCCCGCGTGGTGAAGATCAACGCGTGACCTTGCTCGAGAACTGTCACCGTCCCTTTCGACTGGGCGCGCGGCCGCTGTTCCACGAGCAAGAACTCGCCGCCGACGTGGTCGATGCGAGGTCTGTCGAGCCCGATCACGACTTGCAAGGGAAACACCAACTCTCCGTACAAGTCCCGATGCAATGCATTCCAGTCACCAGGTCCGTAGGACAGAAGGATCGGGGTAGGGCGATTCTGACCGGCGTCGTGACACTGATCGATCCATTCTTCGAAAGAATCCGGCCACGGTGCACCCTCACCCAGCTTGAACGCCCACTCCCGCGCCACGGGCAGGAGGTGTCGGTAGAAGGCGGATCGCATAGCCGTGATCGGCTCCGGTACGGGATCACCGAAGTACCGGTACTCCCCTTGACCGAAGCGGTATCGAGCCATGTCGACGGTGCTCCGGAACCGGTCGACCTCCGAGTACCAGGAAGCAATTTCGCGACACTCCGACTCGTCGAGTATCGGCGCCGTCTGGGCACACCCACTGGAGTCGATTCCCTCGATCAGCGCAGGCCAATCGAGGGAATCAACTCGAGCAGACAGATCGGTGAAGAGGTCCATACGTCGTAGACGACGCGGCGGTCAGGAATGTGAGAATGCCAGCAGCTGGTCAGCCAGATTGTTGTACGTACGGGCGATCCCGGCATAACTGAGCACGGGTTCCGGATTCCAGGTGCCGATCTTCCCCTCCTTCACCGCGGACAAGTTGGACCACGCAGGATTGGCGCCGAGCGTATCCAGTTGCAAACTGGACGGGCGATCGTCGAGGAAGATCATGTCGGCCGGATAGTGGTCCGCCATCTCCCAAGCCAGTTTCTCGACGTAGACCGACGATCCCTCGGCCGGATCGACGACGGCAAGGCCCAATCCCGCCAGATCTGCAAGGATCGGGAAGCCCGAACGACTGACACGAATCGTGTCCGGATCTGCGGACGCGAACAAAACCTGTGAATTATTCAGCGAAGAAGCAACTTCGGAGATCCGTGCACGCGCAGCGTCGTAGTCTTTTCGCTGAGCCTCCACATCCTGGTCCGCCCCGAGTTCCACGGCCAGTTCCACGATCTCTTGCACGGCTCGGTCGATGGTTCCTGCTGCCGTTTCCACGAACAGTACTGTCGACAAGCCTTTCACCGCATCCAAGTTCGCTTCGTCGAGTAGTGCCGAACCACGCAGCTGAGGGACTATGACGACGTCCGGCTCCAGCGCAGCGATCTTCTCGAGTTCCACTTGTCCCCAGAGCTGCCCGACCATGTCGGTTTTCGAGAAATCCAAATTGCCGGAGATGCTGGTGTCCCTTGATCCCGGCGATCGTGTCAGTGCCCCGAAAACTCCGACAGGCACCAGTCCGTAATCCCACAGAGCACCCGCGATACCGGTGTAGGTGACAAATCTCCTTGGTGGTGAATCCAATTCGATCAGATTGCCGCGATCATCGGTGAAGGACCAGCCTGCATCGCCTTCGCCCCCGGCGTCTGCGTCCGAACGCGAGCAACCGGCCGCTGCCAGCGCAGCAGCCAATCCTGCTGCAGCGCCGAGGAACCTGCGGCGATTCCAGTCCATCTCGATACGCCGGTGCGGTCGTGGAGTGAACAGCGTGGTCATGTGTGTGCCCTTTCGGCGATTGGTTGAACTGTTGCAGGAGTTGACGAACGAGAAAAGAGAAGGATCGACACCAAACCCGTGAGCATTCCGACGCCGGCACAGAAGACCAACGGCCACAGCAAGGCGAACTCGTCCGGACCGACGAAGAGCGAGCCGCACAACGCAATTCCGACGGCAAGCCCGAGTTGACGCGACGAGTTGGCTGTTGCCGAAGCCGTCCCGGCGCGCTCTGCCGGGGCGTCCGACATCGCGGCACCCGGCAGCACCGGCGACACCATCGCCGAACCGACACCGGTCAGAATCAGCCCGGCGATCAGTGCGGGCCAGACCGGCTCGGCGAGAACGTACAGCATGGCCACGCAACCGATTCCGCAAAGGATCGTCCCGAATCCGAGCGACAGTCGAAGGTCGACGCGCTGAAGCCGTGATCCACACAAGGCCGATACGAAGACAAAAGCGAGCGGTTGAATCGAGAGCACGAGTGCGGCCGCCGATGCCGACAGTTCCAGCCCGTTCTGCAGCCACAGTGAAAGGACTACGAGCGGGCCGTAGGCCGCGAGGTAGTACCCGAAAGCAGCGACGAGGACGCCGTCGAATTTCAGGGATCGGAACAATGCCGGATCGAGCATCGGACTGCTGCCTCGACGCTGCCAGCACACAAACGCCGTCAGCGCACCGATTGCGATCAGGAAGGCAAGAGCTGTCGACGACGAAGCCCACCCGATGTCGCCGCCCCACGTCACGCCGAGAACCGCGGCAACGGCAGCGAGGGTGAACAAAACGATTCCGGCCCAGTCGATGTTGTCGTCGCCGCGCTCACTGTCGGCGAAACAGAACACAGCCATTGCGAGCGCCACTGCGGCCACGGGGATTCCGAAATAGAAGACCGCACGCCAGTCGAAGAACTGCGTCAGCAGCCCTCCTGCAACGTTGCCGATTCCCGCCGCCAATCCAGCGACGGCACCCCACGCGGCAAAAGCCACGTGCCGATCGCGGCCCGAATAAGCGTCGCCAAGCAGCGGCAGGAGTGTCGCGAACATCGCCGCACCGGCAATTCCTTGCGCGCCGCGAGCAACGACCAGAACCGTGATGTCCGGAGCAATCGCGCACACGGCCGTTGCAACCAGGAACACGACCAGTCCACAGATGTAGAGGCGTTTGCGTCCCCACGCATCGCCGAGTGCGCCCATGCCCACCAGAAGCGCGGCAAGAGCCAGCGTGTAGGCGTCGACGACCCATGACATCGCGCCCGTACTGCCGTCCAAACCGACTGCGATGGCCGGCACCGCGATCGTTGTGATCGTGGCGTACGTCAGTAACAGGAAAGTTCCGATGCATGCGGCGATGAGCGGCAGCCATCGTCGTGCCGACATGGTCAACCTCCAGATAGGGCGGTAAGTGCGCCCTAACTATGAAGGTTCAAGTCAACTTGAAGTCAAGCGCCGCTTCGACACGAATGTCGAGCTGCTCGAGCAACCACGGGCACTGCAT
Source organism: Rhodococcus sp. D-46 (assembly GCF_011290655.1). Classification (NCBI taxonomy): domain Bacteria; kingdom Bacillati; phylum Actinomycetota; class Actinomycetes; order Mycobacteriales; family Nocardiaceae; genus Rhodococcus; species Rhodococcus sp. D-46. The sequence goes on from NZ_JAANTF010000006.1 coordinate 497,475, forward strand.
CGGACGCTCTTGCCGACACGTCAGGTGATGCTCGAGGATCAGCTTCGCTCGCGTAGCAGCGGCGATCTGTGCCTCGAGTGTCGACACTTGATCTGCGAGAACCGTCGAGAACTGGTCGGACGTGGTGTCGGTTTCGATGAAGGACCGCACCTGTTCCAAGGACATTCCCGTCTCGGTGTACATCCGGATCAATGCCAGCCGGCGCAGCTCACGCTGCCCGTACCAGCGTTTGCCGCCAGTTCGCGACCGCGCGGACAGCAGTCCTTCGTCCTCGTAATAACGCAAGGTCGACGCCGCAATTCCGAACGATTTTGCAACCTCGCCGATCGGGATCAAGTGCTCACGCATTCACCGATCGTAGGCTGAACGCGTAGGCGGTTCCGGCAGTTATGTGTGACTTGGCATACTGACTAACGGAAGGGGTCGCGTAAGTGATCTCACGGCAAAATGCTGGATGCGCTCGTTGAACGAGGGAGAGCTGTGCTGGATCCAACGCGACCTGTCGGGCCGTACTCGTCAGGAGTGCCCGCCACTGCCCTCGAAGTCCACATGCCGGACCTCGAACGCTTCGGCCTCGCCCAGTTGTGGCGTTCCGCGATCATCGCCGTCGTGTTGTCGACGTCGATCATGCTGGCACTGATCGTGTGGCCTTTCCGCAAGCGTGGACGCACGTGGGCTGACGCTGCCTCCGACGGGATGGTCGACGGCTTCATCGCGCTGGGTCCCACCTTCGTCAAGCTCGGGCAACTGGTCGCGTCGTCGTCAGGCCTGTTCCCCGCCCCCGTCGCCAATGCATGCCTACGTTGCCTCGACGACGTTCCGTCATTTCCTGCCGAGCAGGCCAGAAGCGTCGTGCACGAAGACCTCGGATACTCCGTGGACGACCTGTTCGCGAAATTCGACGACGTACCTCTCGCGGCCGCGTCGGTAGCGCAGGTACACGCGTGCGTTCTGCACGATGGCCGCGAGGCCGTCATCAAGATCCAGCGTCCGGACATCTATGCGCGGATGCTGATCGACCTGAGGGCGGCGTACTGGGGCGCGAACATCCTCGAGAAGTTTGTCGAGTTCCTTCGAATTGCCAATGCCACCGCCATCATTCGCGATCTACACAACGCAACGATGACGGAGTTGAACAGCGCGGTCGAGGCCGACCGGCAAACCACTTTCCGGAACAACATCAGTGCATTCGGTGACAACAAAGGAGTCACGACACCGGAGGTGTACTGGGACTACTGTGGTCCCCGCGTCATCTGTATGGAACGCATGCGCGGCGTTCCACTGGATCGGTTCGTCGCCGGTCCGGACGGCATCGACGAAGCCCGCATGCTGATCCGACGCGGAGTGAAGGTCTGGCTCGAATCAGTCATCGTTCACGGTCCGTTCCACGGAGATGTACACGCGGGAAATTTGTGGGTCCTCGACGACGGCCGGATAGCGATGCTCGACTTCGGCATCGTCGGCGTCCTTCCCGAGACCTGGAGATCCATTCTTTCCGACATGTTCCGAGCCACCCTCATCGACGGTGATTTCGCCCGTGTCGCCCGCGGAATTCGATCCTTGGGATATGCAACCGACTACGAAGTCGACGACGATCAGCTCGGTATGCAGGTCGCAACGGCTCTGGCCCCAATTCTCGGCCGTGACCTCGGTGAACTCAAGCTCAGTGAATTGATCATGGCACTGATTCAGTTGGGCAAGCAGTGGGGTGTTGCGAGTCCCGAGGAATTGGTTCTTTTCGGTAAACAACTCGGATACTTCGAGCGATATGCGACGGCGTTGGCACCTGGTTGGGTGATCGGACAAGACCTTTATCTGTTCAAGAACGTTTTTCCAGAGGCAGTCGCCGAAAAGGTGCAGGAACTCGGCATCACCATGCCTGACGAATAAATTTGTCCCCTATTTCCTTATTCTGCATTTCGTCTGTCGGGGTTAGCCTGTAATGACCCACTGGCCGAGGAGCAAATGTGCAGCCACTTTCTGTAGCCCTCCCGCAAGCGTCGACAGGTCCGAGGAATAACGGGCCGAGTGTCGGCACCACCCTCGGCGCCCTCATGCATTCCACGGACAAGTCCGTGATCGAGCTTCTGGAAAGCCCCGACGGACTCGATGTCGAAATCCGTTCGATCGCCCTCGTCGAGTCCTCCGATATCGACGGCACCGACAGCCGTGGTGCGATCTCCGACATCTACCTCCCCGTGGGGGTTCCCGAATCGACGTTGACGCAGTGGTTGCGAAAGTTCGAAGGCAGGCCGGCGAGGCGTCGTCCGAAGCTCTTGCTCGTCAAGAATGCGCGCGAGGCGACGACGCTTCTGACCGCCGCACGCAACATCGGAATCGCAGTGGCCGCGGTACATCCGCAGGCTAGTTCCGGACACGTCTATTCACTCGTACAACGACTTCTGACACAGAGCATGTACCGTTCGCGGGCCGTCTCAGGAGCTGTGGCCGGTGGCGATTCGGATCTGTTCGCGCTCTCGGAGACGATCGCCGAATTGACCGGCGGACTCGTGACGATCGACGACACGGCACTCCATGTCATCGCATATTCAGCTGCTCACGAAGGTGAAGACGAACTCCGTCAGCTCTCCATACTGGGCCGGGAGTGGCCGATCGAATACACCGAATGGATAGAGCGCAGAGGCGTGTTCGAGCATCTCAGGCGATCGGACGAGGTCATCAGTCTGCCGTCCGAGCCGAGCATCGGAGCCGCGCACAGGTTGGCTGTGAGCATCACCCGCCCGGACCTGTCAGCGCCGACGGGTTCTGTTGCACACCAACACAATCTCGGCAGCATCTGGGTGCAGCGCGCCTCTGAACCTCTTTCCGACGACGCCCAAGCGGTATTGCGGGGTGCAGCGGCAGTCGCCGCACGCATTCTCATGCGAACCTTGGACGCCTCCAGCCGCGAGAATGCCCAATTACAAAGGCTGTTCGGCGTTCGCTCCGGCGGAGTCGACATGCACTCGCTGGCCGGCTCCTTCGGCATCAACACCGACGGACCGTCTGCGGTCATCGGATTTGCGACATCACTCGCGCCCGGATCGAATCTCGATCGAATCACCAACGCCTTGCGCCTGCGCGCCAGCGCATTCCGCAGCGACGCGGTCACAACGATCATCGACAACCGGATCTACGTGCTGTTTCCTCAGGCCGAACACGAGGTCGCGATCAGCGACTGGGCTTACGACACCGTGCGAGTAGTCGAGGCCCGTGCGGGCATCAGCGTGCGCGCCGCCGTCGCGGTCCCGATCGCGCGATTGCACGGCGTACCCGAGGCGCGTCGAGAAGTGGACCGCGTGCTCGATACCACCGATGATCACGAAACCTCGAAGGTCACCACACTCGCGGCGTCACGCACCGCGGTGTTGCTGGGCGAGATACTCGACCTCGTTGCTGATCACGAGCGATTGCGGGACCCTCGTATCGACAGACTCGTCTCCTACGACGACAAGAACACCTCTGACATGCAGTTCACGCTCACGGCCTACCTGACAGCTTTCGGGGATGTGAAGAAGGCCGCCTCGTCTCTGAAAGTACATCCGAACACGCTGCGCTACCGCATTCGGCGCGCTGAACAGATCATGGGCATTTCGTTGGACGAGCCGGATACGCGACTGCTCACCGAACTGCAACTCGCCATCTTGGGACGCACCCCGGACGAGTCTGAAAGATACGAAACGTCCGATCAGTGAGATAGGCCTCGAGCCCGTCCTGAACTCTCGAGTAGACAACTGAGGAAGCCGAAGAACAACTCTTACCTCAGGAGATACCTTGCGCACTCGTGGAGCCGTCATTCGCCAAGCACCAGGCACATACGAGGTGGTCGATCTCGAACTCGATCCACCCCGCAGCGGCGAACTCACTGTCAAAATGGTCGCCTCAGGCCTGTGCCACTCGGACGATCACATCGCCAGCGGCGACCACGGAGTCGGCCGCTACCCCATCTGCGGCGGACACGAAGGCGCCGGAATCGTCGTCGAGGTCGGGCCGAACACGGAAGGATGGTCCGAGGGCGATCATGTCGTGTTCTCGTTCCTCGCCGCCTGCGGCCGTTGCCGTTGGTGTGCAAGCGGAATCCAGAACCTCTGCGACAACGGCGCCGCCATCATGACCGGCAGCAGACCCGGCGAAACCTCGAGTTACAGAATGTCTCTCGACGGTCAGCCCGTCGCACAAACCTGCGGCCTGTCCACCTTCAGTGAATACACCACGGTCAGCACTCTCTCGGCTGTGAAAGTCGACAAGCACCTGCCACTCAACGCTTTGTGTCTGCTCGGCTGCGGCGTCGGAACCGGTTGGGGCGCCGCGGTCAACTCCGCTCAGGTGTATCCCGGGCAGACGGTCATCGTCATGGGCGTCGGCGGAATCGGAATCAACGCGGTGCAGGGCGCCTCGCATGCCGGCGCCGCCCACGTGATCGCGGTGGATCCGGTTGCGTTCAAGCGCGACAGTGCATTGAAGTTGGGCGCCACCCATGCCGTGGCCACCATGGAGGAAGCCACCGACATAGCGCGCTCGTTCACCAACGGCCAGGGCGCGGATTCGGCCATCGTCACCGTCGGCGTGACCACCGGAGAACATGTCGCGCAGGCATTCTCGTCGATCCGCAAGGCAGGAACCTGCGTCGTCACCGGCCTCGGGAAGATGACGGACGTCGGAATTCCCGTGAGCCTGATGGAACTCACGCTGTACCAGAAGAGAATTCAGGGATCCCTGTTCGGTGCATCCAATCCCACCGCCGACATTCCCTGGATGATCGATCTCTACACCAGCGGCAAGCTCGAACTCGACGGACTGATCACCAACCGATACACCCTCGACCAGATCAACGACGGTTTCGCCGACATGCATGCCGGTCGCAACCTCCGTGGCATCATCACCTTCTGAGCGAGTTCTCTCCGGACTTTCGATCGAGAGCAAGTCCGGAGAGATCCTCACTACAGCTTCACCAGGCGTTCATGGTGTCGAGGATTTGTCCTCTGGCCATCCACAATTCAGCAGACCAATACGGCCACGAGTGAATTCCGGCGGGCGGAAAGCTGTACGTCGCTGGGATTCCCAAGGATTTCAGGCGAATTTCGAATGCACGCGCGTGCACCCACGAGAGCGCCTCGAGCCCCATACCCGTCGCCGTGTGGAAGTAATCGATCGGCGCAGAGGGATGATCGTACGGTCCCGGGATGCCGTTGGACGACGAAATGTACATCGACAGTCCGCGAAGCGATTCCGCGTTGACGAACGGGTCGTTGCGAAGCCATCCGGATGACCACGGCGGACCCCACATCGAATCGACGTTGTACCGGCCGGCGTCGAACATGGCTACGCGGATCGCTTCACGCATACCCGGACCCGAGATATTGATGTAGCCGGACAGCGAGCCGGCGAACTTGAACTGATCCCGATGATGCCCCGCCAGGTTCAACGCGGCACTGCCGCCCATCGACAACCCGATGATCGCATTGTTGGTTGGTGAAACGCCATACCCTGCAAGGAAGTCCGGAAGCTCGCGGGTGAGGAACGTTTCCCACCTGTACGTTATCGGCTGAGCGTTGAAATTGGACGGCGCGTACCAATCCGTGTAGAAACTCGACTCACCGCCGACCGGCATCACCAACGTGATGTTGTCATTGCGGTACTGATCGAGTGCGTTCGTTTCGAAACTCCAAGCATTTCTGTCGTTTTGCGCGCGAAGACCGTCGAGCAGGTACAACGCGGCGTTGCCACCGCGCGCGGCCCACTGCACCTGAACCTTGATGTTTCCCATCGAAGACGGGACCCACAACTCGTCGTACCCACCCCATGGCGCCGAGCGCGCCGGAGTAGCACTCGCGGCGGTCGGACCGAACATACCGCCGAGCAGGAATATCGACAACAACGCCGCTACGAGCACCCGCACCCGCCGTGTATTGCGTTCGGGCAACGTGAATCTGATTCTCTGCAAGGTTGTGTCTTTCCCCGAAACTGCGCATCAAGAAACTCGCTTCGGTAAGTGCATCGTCGGTTCCACTGTCGACGTGTTTGTCCCTTTCCGGGGGCTCCGGTGTTACAAAGTCGAGGTCATCGCAACAATCGGACAACTGTCGTGCCGAGCGAATCCAGGTGGCGAAAAGCACAATTCACGAAGCACGCTGAATGCGCTCACTCAGCCGAGTGACGAAGCGATCGCATCACGACCTGCGGCAGCACACGCTTGGTCCTGCATTCCGTCTGGAGCGCCACCGACACCGATACCGGCGATCGACCCGGCTCCAGCCTTCAATGTGACTCCACCTGCAAGGAAGAGAGTGCCGGGAAGGTCGGCGATGGTTGATCCTTCGCCTTTGGTACGCTGCGAGAGGTCACTGGTGTCGGCTCCGAAAGCTGCAGAGGTGTATGCCTTCTCGCGTGAGGCTTCCACCGTGTGCTGGGCTGCGTTGTCGCCGCGCACCATGGCGATGACATTTCCCGCGCGGTCTACGACGGAGACGGTGACGAAGCCGAGACCGTCGGCGCGGCATTTCGCCAGGGCCGCACCAGCAGCCTTCACTGCTGCGTCGGCACTGAGTCGATTCTGAGTGACAATCGCCGAATCACCGGTCGCGGCAGGCTGCTGCGTGGCAGTAATCGACGTCGTGCTCGATGCGTTCGCCACCGGTGTGTCGGTGGTCGAGCATGCGGCGCTGGCAAGGATTGCGACAACCGGAACGGCGACAGCGAGCGTACGGGGAAGTCGTGTGTAAATGCGGTGGTTCATGTCGGGCACACTTTCAATCGAATGGTTCGAAACCGTCCACTACAGCGTCGCGTCCGGGGGCGGGTGCGCACATCGGGCGCTCGGGTGACGAACCGTGCCCCCTACGGCTACCCGGATATCATCCGAATGGTTGATACGACGGCCTGGTGCCCTCCGTAACATTCGAGGGATGAGTAACGGAGCCATGAACGCCGACGCCGAACGCGGCCTACGCGGCCCGTTGGCGTATGCGATCCACGCGTCGTTCTTCGTACTGCTGTCTACATCGGGAGTTCGGTACGTCACAGTCCACGGGACCAGCGGTCGGTTCGGGGTTGTACTCGTCCTGGCCGTGGTCCTCGCCCTGCTCTACGCCGTCATGGCCACGGAGTCCTCGCGAGATGTCGTTCGCCAACGGCTGTGGATGTGGCCGGTACTGAGCGCATGGGCAGCGCTGGTCTGGCTTGCCCCGAGTTTCGCGTGGTGTGCGTTTCCCGTTCTCTTCCTCTGCATTCGTCTGTATCCGAGCAAGATCGCCTACCCCCTCGTCGGGATCCTGGGCGTCCTCGCCGGTATCGCGTTCTACCGGGTCACCGGTCGTGCCGAATTGGTGACACTTCTCGGGCCGCTGTGCACCGCGGCACTGGTCGCGGCCGCGTACGGGCAGATGGAACGCGATGCCCGAGAACGCCTTCGGCTTCTGCGTCAGGTAGCAGAAGCGCAATCTGCATTGGCAGATACCGAACGCGCTGCCGGCGTTGCCGCTGAGCGAGAGCGCCTCGCGCGCGAAATCCACGACACAGTTACCCAGGGACTGGCGAGCGCCCTTCTACGGCTCGAGGCAGCCGAACAAACGTGGAATACAACGGGTTCGCCGTCTCGAGCCGATGTCGATGCCGCAGCAGAGAACATCCGAACGAGCTTGATGCAGAGTCGCGACCTCGTCCACGATCTGGCGCCGACCAAGGGCGGTACGGGCGACTTCGACGCCTTGGTCGTGGCCGCCGCCCGCCAGTTCGTCCCGGCCGTTCGGATCCGCACCGTCGGTGAAGCCGTCATCTTGCCCTCGGACGTAGCTCATGCCGTCGTGCGAGTGGTCTCGAGCGCGTCCTCCAACATCGCCCGCCACGCTCGCGCCGAAACGGCGGGCGTGACGATCACGTATCTCGACCACTCCGTCTCCGTAGACATCTTCGACGACGGCGTCGGCTTCGATCCGGGAAAGCTCGCCGACCATTCTCGGTACGGTGGATACGGCCTGCGTGCGATGCGAAGCCGCGTCGCACAGCTCGGCGGATCGTTCACCGTGGAAAGTGCACCGGGAGACGGCACCGTCGTCGCGGCCCAGTTCCCTCTCGAACGGAGGATCCGGTGACCACCATCATTCGCGTGTTCCTCGTCGACGATCATCTGGTCGTGCGAGCCGGGCTGAGAGCGCTGCTGAACACTCAGCCGGACGTCGAAGTAGTAGGCGAAGCATCGTCCGGCGAGGAGGCGGCCACGGCGATACCGTCGGCCTCACCGGATCTGGTGATGATGGATCTGGACATGGGCACCGGCATGCACGGTGCAGAAGCGATCAAACGCCTGCGAAGCGACGGTGTCGATGTTCCCGTACTGGTTTTCACGACGTATGACACCGACGCCGACGTCGTGCGGGCCGTGGACGCCGGTGCCATCGGTTACCTACTCAAGGACTCGACTCCTGACGAGATCTTCGGCGCGGTGCGCGGCGCGCTCGCCGGGCGCAGCGTCCTCTCCCCCGCCGTGGCCTCTCGTCTCGTCCAGCAGATGCAGCGCCCGCAGGAAGCGCTCACCGCCCGTGAGTCCGAACTGCTCAGCCTGCTCGCCGAGGGGATGACCAACCGCGAGCTGGGTAAAGCGCTCTTCATCAGCGAAGCGACGGTGAAAACACACCTCGGGCACATCTACGCCAAACTCGGTGTCGATAACCGCTCTGCCGCAGTGTCCGTCGCACTACGTCGCGACGGAATACGCTGACCTCGGTGGCAGCCGAACAGCTCAGCCGCCCATCGCCTTACGCACTCCGTCGATCAGTTCGAGGAATTCAGCCTTGGGAGCAAAGTCGACATACTCCGAGTCGTCGATCGCTCCGGGAACGTGACCGGGTGCCCAGTAGAACACGTCGCCGGCATCGTAGGTTTGCCGACCTGCTTCGGAATCTGTGTAGATCCTTCCTTTCAAGACGTATCCGTAGTGCGGACATTGACAGCGCCCGCCTTCCAATTGTGCGAACGGTTCGGCGAAGTCTGCACCAGCAGGAATTTTGACGAAGTTGACGATCATGTCGCCTTCTTCTCGCATCCGCAATTCGAATTCGCCGTCCTGCAACACGATGGGAAGATCGTGAGCCGAGATGGTGCGCATAGGAGTACCTTTCGACTTCAGAAGGGGAAGGTCTGCGCCGCTGGCCGGCTGGTTCGCCACTGCCAGGTGGTGAATTCGTCCCAACTGCTTTGAGTTCCGAATCTCGCGCCGTTTCCGGAGGCACCCGTGCCACCGAATGGTGCATAGGCATCGTTGTTCAAAGTCTGATCGTTGATGTGCACGATGCCGGTACGCAGTCGGTCCGCGATCCGCTCGCCGCGTTCAACCGATCCTGTTTGAATGGCAGCAACCAGACCGTATTCGCTGTCATTGGCCGACCTGACTGCCTCGTCTTCGTCCTTGACGATCACGACGGGCGCCACGGGCCCGAAGATTTCTTCACGGAACGCGGGCATGTCCGAGGTGACTCCGGCCAGGACGGTCGGCTGATAGAAGAGCCCTTCGTATGTTCCACCGGCGCGGATTTCGGCGCCGGCCGCCTTGGTGCCCTGGACGATTCGATCGACGTTCGCAATCTGCCGCGCGTTGATGAGCGGTCCGAGAGCGACGTCGCCTGTATTGGGATCCCCGACCGGCAGGACCGCTGCGCGCTTGGCCAGCAGGTCCAGGTACTGATCGGCGACCGATTCCAACACGATGTGGCGGCCTGCGGTCATGCAGACCTGCCCCTGATGCAGGAACGAACCCCACGCGCCCGCCGAGCTCGCGGCATCCAGGTCTGCGTCGTCGAGGACAATCAGCGCATTGTTCCCACCCAGTTCCAGCGAGACACGCTTGAGCGTGCGACCGGCAGTTGCCCCGACCTGACGGCCGACGGCGGTCGAACCCGTGAAGGACACCATCGCGATGCTCGGGCTCTCGCACAATGCCTGACCAGGTTCCGCGTCACCGGCGAGCACATGCAGGAGGCCTTCGGGAAGACCTGCGGACGTGAACAATTCCGCGATGACCGCACCCCCGCTGATCGCGGTTTGAACATCCGGCTTGAGAACGACGCCATTTCCGAGCGCCAAGGCGGGGGCGACAGCGCGCATGGCGAGGAGAAGCGGGAAATTCCACGGGCTGATCACGCCGACCACACCCAGGGGCACCCGGCGACCGATGCTCGTGCGCCCCTCCTGGCTGGCGGGCAGAAGGTGCCCGAACGGCTGTGTCGGCAGTGCCGAGGCTTCCCACAGTTCGGAGATGACAAGATCAACTTCGAATGCGGCTTTCCCTGGTACGGAACCACCTTCACGGATCAACCAGCGCTCCACCTCGGCTCGCTCGGCTTCCAAAATCTGCGCTGCCTTACGGATCACCGAAGCGCGAGCCTGCCCGATCGTCGCCGCCCACGCCGGCTGCGCGGCCGACGCGATGTGTGCCGCTCGATCGATATCCGCAGCAGTCGCCGTGCCGATCACCCCGAGCACCTCGCCGGTAGCCGGTTCGAGCGACTCGACGGTGTCACCGCCTCCGTCGATCCATTGGCCGTCGAAAATCTTTCCGTGCCATTGCTGATGAGCGAGCAGATTCGTCATGCGTTCCTCGATTCGTAGCTTTCGCTGCGGTCCTCGCTGTTCGTGGACCTGAGCTCTTCGCGAGCCTGAAAAGCGATCTGGAACACACTCTGCCCCGGCATTCGGGCTCCCAGTTGTCGTGATCGGACACGTTTGTTGTTCGGATGCGACAGATCAGTGACGTTCGCGGGCGTTCGGATCAGGCGAGTTACGTACTTCCGACGGCGCCGCACCGAATTCCGCTTTGAACGCACGCGAAAACGCTGGTGCGTCATGGAAACACCATCGTGCGGCCAGGATGGAGATCGAATGACCCCGCAGTGAGACGTCGGTGAGATCGCGGCGTACGCGGATCAACCGTTCGCGGCGAATCAGCGCACTGAGGGTCAGATCCCCGTCACCGAAGTGACGCTGAACGGTTCGCGGCGACAGGTGCAACGCACCGGCGATCGACGCGACCGAGAGGTCTGGTGAGTCGAGATTCCGAAGCGCATATCGCAAGATCTCCTCTCGCGTCGAACGTCCGGATGTCGCGGGCGCAGATCCTTGCATCAGAACTGCCGAAGCGAGATTGACTCCAGCATCTCCGAGAAGCCCGGCTGCGCTGCCGTCGACCTGGGATGCAACAGCGCCCGAGATGAAATTTTCCAGCAATGCACCGGACCCACGCCGACCGTCGTGGGTGCGCTCGAGCGCGCAATTCAGTTCTCGCTCGGTCAGACTCACCGCACTGCGCGGTAGGGTCATGACGGTGCACGACCAGTGACCGTCGAAACGCAGCGCGTACGAATGCTCGACGTCGTAGAGAATCATCGCGCCGGGCGGGGCCGTCAACTCGCGGTCCGATTGGCGCAGTATCGCGCTCCCGGTTCGGACCGTGCAGATCTTGAGCAGATCACTACCGTGTCGCTTTGCTGCGCGTGCGCTCCGCCGCAGTATCTGCGGTGAACCGGAGATGTCGAAAGCGCCTACGTCCCCGAGACTTACGCCGCTGACCGTACCGACAGGCGCGGCATCGACGGAACTCTCGGGGCACAGGCCACCGAAGGTCTCCGACATCTCGCAGTGCCACTGCTGCACAGATTCCGGCAGGCTCGCAGGCGTGGCAGACACGGCAGACATGGCGGGCTACTTGATCGAAGATCCGTGCTGCGCCAACGGCATGACCTCGATGGTCATGTACGGGAACAGGGGCAGGTTCCAGAGAATCTCATGGAGTTCGTCAGCCGACTCGACATCGAAGATGCTGATGTTGCTGAACTGTCCCACAATTCGCCACAGATGCACCCACTTTCCCTGTCGCTGAAGGTCTTGCGAGTACGCCTTCTCCGTTGCGACGGTATCGGCGCGTACTTCCGGATCCAGGTCGCGCGGAATATCGACGTCCATCCGAACGTGAAAGAGTGCCATGTTCTTCTATCCTCTAGTTCCTGGTCCAGGTCTTGACGGCGTCCATGTTCAGTTCGACTCCCAGGCCAGGTCCGGCGGGGAGGTGCAACTGACCCTCGGAATACTTCAGTGGTTCCTGAAGCAACTCTTCACTGAAGAGCAGTGGGCCGAAAAGCTCTGTTCCGAAGTTGATTCCGGGCTCGGCGCACGCGAAGTGCAACGAAGCGGCGGTGCCGATCGGGCCTTCGATGGACGTCGCACCGTGGCACGCGATACCGGCGGCCTTGGCAATCGCGACGATGTCGCGGCTGCGCTGGAGGCCACCACATTTGGTGGTCTTGAGGGCGATGACATCGGCGGCGCTCCGGCGGGCGATTTCCAGAGCGTCGTGTGGGGTCTGCACACTCTCGTCGGCCATGATCGGAATCGGTAGAAGCCTACTGAGTTCGGCGAGGACCTCGATTTGGTCTGCCGGAGTGGGTTGTTCGATCAGTTCGACTCCACCCTCGGCGAGTTGTGGCAAGTACCGCAGGGCAGTGAAGCGATCCCACCGTGCGTTGACGTCGACACGGACTCCGGCGTGGCCGTCCAGCGCCTGCGCGATGTTGACGATGCGCGCGACGTCGACTGCTGGATCGAGTGCTCCCATCTTGAGTTTGAAGCTGAAATTGAGCCGGGATTCGAGCTTTTCGTGAGCTTCCTCGATGATCTCGTCCGCCGGCGCAGCACCCAGTGCCCACGTGACGTCGACACTCTCGCGGAAAGCCCCGCCGAGGAGCGTGTGCACGGGGACTCCCAGGCTACGCGCCCAGGCGTCGTGCAACGCCACGTCGACGGCGGCCTTCGCGAATCGTGCATTGGCAACAACTTTTTCGATGTCGGCCATGATCGCGGTGATGTGATCCACGCGCCTGCCGACCACCACGGGAGCGATGTACTTCTCGATGATGACCTGCATCGTCTCCACCGATTCGCCGCCCCACCACGGCCCGCCCGGAACGACACCTTCGCCGTATCCGATCACTCCGTCGGAGGTGCGAATCGCGACCAGCAACAACGGCTGCGCCGTCATCGACGTGGTGGCGAATTTGTGGGGGCGAACCAGAGGAACGTCGAGGATGGTCGTCTCGATGGAGACGATCGACAGGTCTGTCATCAAATCACTTTCTATTGAGCAGTTGTGGATCAGGCCGGATCGAGCACGAAGTCGTATGTGACCCGGTTGGTTCCGTCAGCACCCGGCTTCGGATCGAGAATCAGTTCGGGCTTCGTCGCCGTTGCCACGTCGTTCTCGATCCACTCTCCATCCTTGAAATAGAGCTGGGTGGTGATCGTTCGCTTACCGGGAGCCTTCACCATGAGGTGCAGGTGAGCCGGACGCCACGGGTGCCAGCCGGCCTTCTCGATGAACCAGCCAGTGGGGCCGTCGGTCGGGATCTGGTACGGCGCAGGCTGAATCGTGGTGATCTCGAAGCGTCCCTCGTCGTCGGCAACGATCGTTCCGCGGAGGTTGCCGTCGGGGATGTGCGGAGCGAAATGGGAGTAGTAGCCTTCGTCGTCCGCGTGCCAGAGTTCGACGGTTGCACCGCCCAACCCCTTGCCGTCGAGATCGCGAACCTGGCCCTCGAAGACCAGCTTCGATCCAACCTCGTTGTCACGCATCGGAAGTTCACACTTGGCAGGCAACGTCTTGGCGTCGGCGACGTAGTACGGGCCCTCGATGCTTCCCTTGGTGCCGTGCTGGCCGCGGTACGCGACCTCCTCGACGTTGTGCTCGAGGAAGACGTCCAGCCACAGAGGCCACTCGCCGAACTGACCGATGTCGATGAGCCACTGCTTGAGGACGCGGTACTCGGGGTAGGTGATGCCGTGCTTGTCGATGACGCCGGCGAGTGCCTCGAGAACGTCCTTGGCGATGGCCGAGACGCGCTCGGGCGGGGTGTCCGCGCTGACTCGTTCCTGGAGGAACTTGTCGGTGGCGGCAGTGCCCGAACCTACTGCGGTGGGGCTCTCGGAAGTGGTCATGTGGTCCTCCTCGGGGCCGTATGTGGCTGTTACCGGGTGGGTGCCGTACTGCTGGGCTGAGTCGGCTCCCCAAGTTTGGGTTGTACGCTGTGCGTACGTATGTTACGCTGTGCGTACGCTTGTACTGTGCGCCCAGTCACAAGGTTTGTCAACCTTCGAAGGCGTCGATCGGGCATACCCGCAGATGAAAGGCCATTCCGTGAGCGAGAACGATCGCGATTACATCCAGAGCATCGAGCGTGGATTTGCTGTGCTGACGGCCTTCGACGAGAAGAACCCCAACCCGTCGCTCGCCGATCTTGCCGCCGAAACAGGTCTCTCCCGCCCAGCGGTCCGGCGCATCCTCCTCACGCTGCAGAAGCTCGGATACGTCACCGGCAACAACAGTCGGTGGTCGCTCACCCCGCGCGTTCTGAGCATCGGGCAGCACTTCTCGGCATCACATGCCTTGACGGAGGCAGCGCTCCCTCGTCTGCTGGAGATCGCAGAACACACCCACGAGTCGGCGTCGCTCGGGGTGCTCGACGGCGTCGACGTGGTCTACGCCGCGCGTGTACCCGTCCGGCGGATCATGAGCATCAACGTCAGCGTCGGCACCAGAGTGCCTGCATATGCCACCTCCATGGGTCGAGCCCTGCTAGCTTGGGCGCCAACCGAAATCGTCGACAACGTCATCGCGAACTCCACGTTCGACGCCCTCACACCCACCACGATCACCGACGAAGGCGCATTCCATACCGCCCTCCGGGTGGTGCGCGAGCAGGGATACGCGCTCACATCGGAGGAACTGGAAGACGGCCTGATTTCCCTCGCTGCTCCCGTCCGCGACGCCGGTGGAAGCGTCGTCGGAGTGACAGCGTGTTCGACCTCGGCCGGACGAACATCCCCGGAAGCTTTCCGCGCCGACGTCGCGCCGTTCCTTGTCGAGAAGGCGAATCAGCTCAGCGCGGACATGGGGTACCGGAGCTAGCGCCTCAACACCTCGGAAGGCAGCAATCCGTACTTACGCCGAAAGGACGACGCGAACCGTCCGGTGTGCGTGAAACCCCATCTCACAGCGACATCGGTGACCGTCGTCGAGTCGTCGGCATCCACCAGATCTGCATGGACCCGCTCGAGACGGATGTCGAGCAGGCATTCCGACGGACTCCGGCCCACGTACTGCCGAAATCCCTCCTGCAATCTCCGTACGCTGACGCCCGCCACCTCCGCCATCTCGGCTGCGGTCCACACGCGGGCCGGGTCGTCGTGCATTTCGTCGAGCACCCGCTTGACGATGCGTGGCCTGGCGTGTCGCACCGCGTCCTCGCTTTCGGGCATTGCGGCAAGGACGAATGCCGTGACCACGGCGCCGGAGAGCTGACCTGCCACCAGTTCGTTGTGCAGCACGCCGACCGGGCCGAGTATCTGATCCGACAGTGAGCGAACAAATTTCAACCATCTGGCTCCGTCGTCGCCCCGAAGATCCACCTGATCAGGCAAGTGCATTCCGGGTCGACCGAGAACCTTTTCCATCTCACGGTCGAGGTACTGACGGTCCATCCGGACTCCGACGATCTCGCAGTCCGCACTCCACCGCGTAATTCTCGTCGTGATGTCGGGTGGACATACCGTCGCAACACCCTGCGTCGAGAGCACGTGCGAGCCCGCGAACACCGACTCGAGCTCGCCCGAGAGCGGGATGTTCACCCCATAGGCACCGGGATGATCGGATTCGACGGCGACGTCAGCTCCCCACCGAATATGAGCGATCCTCAGCGGTCCCAACTCGGTGGTGCACACCCCGACTCCACTGGCCGCATGCCGAGACAACGGCGTCAGCGTGTGCGGAAAGTAGGCGTCCGAAACCGCATGACACGCCTCGTCCCAGTCGCGGGGAGCTGTACCGATCATGGAGTCGACCATCGTCCTTCTTCACCTTCCAAACCCGTGACCAGCCACATTGCCGAGCAAGGGCGCTGAACATCATTGAACACTGTGTCCCCGGTCACTTCCAAGAGAAAACGGGTACGGGCCGCGATCGGGTGCGCAATCCGGATAGCCACCGCGCTGTACGGATCGACCGAAGCCTGCGCCCGCCGTACGTTCGTCTTCACTCCCGGCGCGAGTCGCCCACTACTTCCCTCCCGCACTTCGCGGCACTCTCACTCAACCGCCATCCGACAAGGAGGTCCGGTCATGGAACAAAATCAGCTTCGAGGAATCTTCGGTCAATTCGCGAGCGGCGTCACCGTCATCACCTGTACCAATGCCGACGGTCAACCACACGGAGCCACGGTCACCGCATTCACGGCCATTTCCCTGGAACCACGGCTGTGCCAGATCACGATGACTCGCAAGTCCAAGGCGTGCGGCTACCTCGGCAACGCGCCGTTTGCGGTCAACATCCTTGCCTCCGACCAAGTGGACACGGCCATGCATTTTGCCGGCCGACCGCAGCGCACCGAACCGAGGTGGATCGACGGACCGACCGCTCCCCTGCTCGACGGCGCCGCAGCAACCATCTCGTGCGTCCCGTGGAGGGAGTACGACGGCGGTGACCACATCATCTTCATCGGCGAGATCGTCGACGCTCAGTCGAGTGGCAAGGATCCGCTTCTGTTCTACCGAAGCACTTTTCACGATCTAGGCGCTACCTCGTCGACCACAGTCTGGAACGGAAGTCAGGACGACCCCCACAGCGGCTGGTTCGACGCCACCACTTCGTTCACCCCGATTCATCTTCAGCCCGCACCCCAAACGATCTGAAAGGCTTTGCCATGACGACCACCGAAATTCCTCCCACCGGCGTCGATCCCGCAGATTCCGGAGCGCCACAGGTCAATCCGGCCGCCGATTGCGAAGCCAACCGCACGAAGAACTTCGCCACCCGACCGATGACCGGTGACGAGTACATCTCGAGCCTGCAGGAGGGTCGCGAGATCTGGCTTCACGGTGATCGCGTCAAGGACGTCACGACACACCCCGCGTTCCGAAATCCGATCCGCATGACCGCGAGGCTGTACGACGCTCTGCATACGGGCGAGCACGTGGACGCCTTGACCGTTCCGACGGACACGGGCAACGGCGGTGTCACCATGCCGTTCTTCCGCACTCCGACGTCGTCGGCCGATCTGCTCAAGGAACGCGATGCCATAGCGACGTGGGCTCGTATGACCTACGGCTGGATGGGCCGTTCCCCCGACTACAAGGCGAGTTTCCTGGGCACCCTCCACGCCAACAAGGAGTTGTACGCACCGTTCCAGGACAACGCCGAACGCTGGTACCGCGAATCGCAGGAGAAAGTTCTGTACTGGAACCACGCGATCATCAATCCCCCGGTGGATCGCCAACTTCCACCGGACGAGGTCGGTGACGTCTTCATGAAGGTGGAGAAGGAAACCGACGCAGGTTTGATCGTCAGCGGCGCCAAAGTGGTCGCCACCGGATCGGCGATCACGAACTACAACTTCATCGCTCACTACGGTCTGCCGATCAAGAAGAAGCAGTTCGCCCTGATCTGCACGGTACCGATGGACGCGCCGGGTGTGAAGCTGATCTGCCGCACCTCGTACACCGAACATGCTGCGGTGATGGGCAGTCCGTTCGATTATCCGCTGTCGAGTCGCATGGACGAGAACGACACCATCTTCGTCTTCGACAAGGTGTTGGTTCCGTGGGAAAACGTCTTCATGTACGGCGACGTCGACCGGATCAACGCATTCTTCCCTCAATCGGGCTTCCTGCCGCGCTTCACCTTTCAGGGCTGTACACGCCTGGCCGTCAAGCTCGACTTCATCGCCGGCCTGTTGATGAAGGCGCTCGAAGCCACCGGCGCCGGCGGCTTCCGCGGAGTCCAAACCCGTGTCGGCGAAGTGATCGGCTGGCGAAACCTCTTCTGGTCGTTGACCGAATCGATGGCACGCGATCCCGAACAGTGGGTCGGCGATTCGGTGATACCGAAGCTCGAGTACGGCCTCACCTATCGAATGTTCATGATCCAGGGGTACCCGCGGATCAAGGAGATCATCGAACAGGACGTCGCGTCGGGCTTGATCTACCTGCCTTCGAGTTCACTCGACTTCAAGAGCCCGGACGTGCGTCCGTACCTCGACAAGTACGTTCGCGGTTCCGACGGCATCACCGCCGTCGACCGCGTGAAAGTCATGAAGGCGCTGTGGGATTCGATCGGGACCGAGTTCGGCGGCCGACACGAACTCTACGAGCGCAACTACTCCGGCAATCACGAGAACGTCAAAGCCGAACTGCTGTTCGCAGCCCAGAATCGTGGACACGCAAGTTCCATGAAGGGACTGGCCGAGCAGTGCTTGAGTGAATACGACCTCGACGGCTGGACGGTCCCTGACCTCATCGGCAACGACGACGTCTCGTTCTTCAAGAACCGGTAGCTCACGCGGTACGAATACTGCACCCTTGGTCAGGACTAGGCAATTGCCTAGTCCTGACCTGAGACACACGATGTCAAGGTGAATCAGCTGGAGTACGCCCATGACGGATATGTTTCTCGATTCGAAACCCAGAAACTACTGTGCGAGTTGGGTTGCGGGTGGCAAGCGACGTGCAGGATCGAGGGTTCAGCGGGCAGTCGGGAGTTCGACGGCGCCGTTTTCGAGGAGAACGTGTGCGTCGATCATCTGACCGCCCCGTTCGACGTAACCCATCAGGTTCGCTCCGGACCCCCAGCCGAGCAGTCGCTGTA